>NHGO01000016.1 GCA_002172295.1 Gammaproteobacteria bacterium TMED139
AGCTGCAGCAGCAGCCAGCGATGCTGCGCCAGCAGAAGAGAAAGACGAGTTTGATATTGTCCTTTCAGGGGCTGGAGATAAAAAGGTAAATGTTATCAAAGCAGTGCGTTCGATTACTGGCCTTGGATTGAAAGAAGCGAAGGAATTGGTGGATAGTGCACCATCTACNATNAAGGAAGCTGCTCCTAAAGCAGAGGCAGAAGAAGCAAAGAAAGCGCTTGANGAAGCTGGCGCGTCTGTTGAACTTAAGTAAGCATGNNAAGTTANCAAGTNNNCCAAGCATNTTATTNTGCTTGGNGCACTTCTATGAACTTGCTTAGATGAAGAAATTTGGGCACCTCGGGATCTGCGGTANTACTAGTTGGCGAAACATTTAAATGACNTAAGANTTTAATGATTGCACTAACGCAGACGGAATTTGGTGAGAGCACACAACTCTAGGGACACGACATGGCCTATTCGTACACTGAGAAAAAACGTATTCGAAAGAACTTTGGGAAGTTGCCAAGCGCAATGGATATCCCGTANTTATTATCAATACAGATTGATTCTTATAGGCAATTTACGCAGAGCGATTCNTCTGCTGACGAGCGCTTNGAACAAGGNCTACATGCTGCTTTTAANTCTGTGTTTCCTATCGTTAGCTACTCNGGAAAAGCNGTTCTTGAATATGTTAGCTANGAATTGGGAAAACCNGTCTTTGATGTTAAGGAATGNCANCTNAGAGGGTCAACCTANTCTGTATCCCTCCGAGTTAAAGTTAGGTTGATTTTGTATGATAAGGAATCNACAACCCTTNCAATAAAGGACATAAAAGANCANGAAGTATATATGGGAGAAATCCCGTTAATGACAGATTCTGGAACNTTTGTNATAAATGGTACAGAGCGTGTCGTTGTGTCTCAACTNCATCGCTCGCCAGGNGTTTTCTTTGACCACGATCGNGGGAAAACTCATAGTTCAGGAAAGCTGTTGTATTCCGCAAGGGTAATTCCCTATCGAGGATCTTGGTTAGATTTCGAATTTGACCCTAAAGATATGGTTTACGTTCGCATTGATAGACGTCGGAAACTACCGGCAACTATTCTTTTGCGAGCGCTGGGCTTCAGCTCGGAAGAGATTCTCTCGATGTTTTANGAGAATAATAGCTTCTCGGTNAAGTTTAAAAAAGGGCAGGAGCCCGAAGTATCTCTTAATCTTATTCCGTCACGTTTGCGCGGTGATGTTTTAAGTTTTCCGNTCAAGGATAAGAAGGGGAAGCTAATTGTCGAGGAAGGNCGCAGGATAACCTCTCGGCATATTCGCCAGATGGAAACAGCGAAGCTTACTAAGCTGAAGNTTTCTAACGATTTTTTAGTTGGCACTTCATTGGCNAAAGATATCGTTGATGAGGAAACTGGTGAAGTCATTTTTGCGTGTAACTCGGAAATAACGGATGAGCTTTTGGGAGGCTTTTTTGAGGCGACTGTCTCAGAATTTGAGACAATNTACACGAATGACCTTGATTGCGGACCTTTTGTTTCTGACACNTTGCGAATTGATTCNACGACTTCNAAATTAGAAGCTATGGTTGAAATNTACCGTATGATGCGCCCCGGCGAGCCGCCAACCAAAGAGTCGGCTGAAAATCTATTTTCGAACCTGTTTTTTGCTCCTGAGCGGTATGACTTGTCTGCAGTTGGGCGGATGAAATTTAATAGACGGCTGGGNCGAAAGGAATCTGTGGGAGCCCCTGTCTTGAACAGTGAAGATATCGTNGCTGTTCTAAAGACGCTTGTTGGCATACGAAATGGTTTTGGGTCTGTNGACGATATAGACCATCTTGGCAACCGTCGAATTCGTTCGGTAGGTGAGATGGCTGAAAACCAATTTCGCGTTGGATTNGTGAGGGTTGANCGAGCCGTAAAAGAAAGACTAAGCATGGCAGACTCTGAAGGGCTTATGCCTCAGGATATGATCAACGCNAAGCCTGTAGCAGCAGCGATAAAAGAGTTTTTTGGGTCAAGTCAGTTGTCACAATTTATGGATCAGAACAACCCGCTTTCTGAAGTAACTCATAAGCGCAGAGTCTCGGCTTTGGGTCCNGGNGGTCTCACTCGAGAGAGAGCTGGTTTTGAGGTTCGNGATGTACANCCCACNCATTATGGGCGCGTATGCCCNATCGAGACTCCTGANGGGCCGAATATAGGCTTAATTAATTCATTGGCGACATATGCAAGAACGAATAATTACGGTTTTTTGGAGAGCCCATATAGAAAGGTTAGTAAAAATAAAGTTACTGATGAAATTCANTATCTCTCTGCAATTGATGAAAGNGATTTCGTAATTGCTCAAGCGAGCGCAGAATTAGATAAGAAAAAAGGTTTTGTAGAGAATTTAGTGACAGTACGTTTTAAGGGCGAAACTACATTGAAGCCCCGAGAGGANGTTGACTATATGGATGTTGCTCCTCAACAAATGGTTTCGGTAGCGGCAGCATTAATTCCATTTTTAGAGCATGACGANGCTAATCGGGCGCTCATGGGCTCAAATATGCANCGGCAGGCGGTGCCTACTTTAAAAACAGANAAACCTTTGGTGGGAACTGGGATGGAGCGAAACGTTGCCAGTGATTCNGGGGTTTGCGTNGTGGCATTTCGAGGAGGAACTATAGAATCCGTAGATGCCGCGAGAATCATTGTTAGGGTTAATGATGAGGAAACCGATGCTGGNGAGGCTGGAGTCGATATCTACAATTTAACCAAGTANACCCGGTCAAATCAAAACACTTGTATTTCGCAGAAGCCTTTAGTCAAACAGGGTGAAATGGTTGCTAGGGGTGACATCTTGGCTGATGGGCCATCAATAGATATGGGTGAATTAGCTCTTGGGCAAAANATGCGCATAGCTTTCATGCCTTGGAATGGCTACAACTTTGAAGACTCGATCTTAATTTCAGAGCGTGTTGTTAANGAAGACCGTTTTACTACGATTCATATTCAAGAGCTAACTTGTGTAGCCCGTGATACGAAACTTGGTTCTGAGGAAATAACCGGTGATATCCCTAATGTTGGAGAGGGGGCGCTCGGTAAGCTTGATGAGTCAGGTATCGTATACATTGGTGCAGAGGTTGACGCTGGAGATATTCTAGTCGGTAAAGTTACTCCCAAAGGCGAAACTCAGCTCACACCAGAGGAGAAGCTACTACGAGCGATTTTTGGAGAGAAGGCNTCCGATGTGAAAGANACCTCTTTGAGGGTTCCCACAAGTGTCACTGGAACTGTTATTGATGTGCAAGTATTCACTCGGGACGGTCTTGTTAAAGATGATCGAGCTAAAGCGATCGAAAAATCCCAATTAAGCAAAGTCCGGAAAGACATTGATGATGAATATCGCATTATCGAGAGTGCCACTTTCGAGAGACTTCGAAAATCACTTATTGGGAAAGTAGTGGCTGGAGGTCCAAAAATTAAAAAAGGGCAGAAAGTGACTGCTGACTATTTAAGCAAGATTACAGAGGAAGATTTGCTTGAATTGCGCATGGTGAACGATAAGTTGAATGAACAGATAAAACTAGCTGCTGATCAATTGGCGGAGCGGCAGAAGGATCTTGAAGAGCGTTTTGAAGATAAAAAAAATAAATTAACTCAGGGAGACGACTTAGCTCCCGGAGTGTTAAAAATAGTTAAAGTATATTTAGCGATCAAGAGGCGGATTCAACCGGGTGATAAGATGGCGGGGCGCCATGGTAATAAGGGTGTTATTTCCGTGATAATGCCGGTCGAGGATATGCCGTATGATGATAATGGTGAGCCTGTTGATATCGTTCTGAATCCGTTAGGGGTTCCTTCTCGTATGAACGTCGGACAAATTCTTGAGACCCACCTCGGCGCAGCTGCAAAAGGTCTAGGTGAGCGTATTGGAGAGTTGATCGACGCACAAAAGAAAATGACTGAAGTTCGTAAGTTGTTGACGGAAATTTACAATAAAATTGGGGAGCGGCCTGAAAATATCAAGGGATTGAGTGACGTTGAAGTTCAGCAATTAGCCGAGAATCTCAGGCAGGGAGTCCCGATGGCAACACCAGTTTTTGACGGNGCAGCAGAGTCAGAAATCAAAGAGATGCTAAAAATGGCGGGTTTTGANGATAGTGGCCAAGTTACTCTTTTTGACGGAAGGACTGGAGATTCGTTCGATCGCCCTGTAACAGTGGGGATAATGTACATGCTTAAACTCAATCACTTGGTGGATGACAAAATGCATGCCAGGTCTACCGGCTCTTACAGTTTGGTGACACAGCAACCTCTTGGGGGNAAGGCNCAATTCGGCGGTCAGCGTTTTGGGGAAATGGAAGTATGGGCNTTGGAGGCTTACGGTGCTGCATATACCTTGCAAGAGATGTTGACAGTAAAATCAGATGATGTCGCTGGGCGAACTAAAATGTATAAAAACATTGTAGATGGAGATCATAGAATGGAGCCAGCTATGCCAGAGTCTTTTAATGTCTTAGTCAAAGAGATCCGATCCTTAGGNATTGATATGGAATTGGATGTCAGTAAGTAGTATCTGCCAACNGAATATAAGTAGCAGAACTTAAAAATAGATTTAGTGATTATTTAAACCTGCATCAAATTTCGAATAGAGGTTCGCAGGGGAGGGAATAGCATGAAAGACCTTTTAGGGTTGTTAAAGTCTCAGACTCCGTCTGACGAGTTCGATTCCATTCGAATTGGTCTAGCATCACCGGAGATGATCAGAGCATGGTCGTTTGGAGAGGTTAAGAAACCGGAGACAATAAATTACAGGACTTTTAAGCCAGAGAGGGACGGCNTGTTCTGTGCAAAAATTTTTGGTCCTGTAAAAGATTACGAGTGCTTATGCGGCAAGTACAAGCGCCTAAAGCATCGTGGTGTGATTTGCGAGAAATGTGGAGTGGAGGTGGCGCTCTCAAAAGTTCGTCGCGATCGCATGGGGCATATAGAACTCGCGAGTCCAGTTGCTCACATCTGGTTCTTGAAATCATTACCTTCCCGCATCGGACTCTTACTTGATATGACCCTACGAGATATTGAGCGGATTCTATACTTCGAGTCTTTTGTGGTTACTGATCCCGGAATGACGACTCTAGAGAAAGGGCAGCTTTTGACTGANGAACAATACTATGAAGCCATGGAAGAATTNAGTGATGAATTTGAGGCTAAGATGGGGGCAGAAGCAGTTCAGTCCCTGATGAAAGATATGGAAGTGGACGCAGAAGTTGCTCGATTGAGAGAAGAAATTCCTGCGACTAATTCGGAGACTAAGTTAAAGAAATTATCTAAACGTTTAAAACTTTTAGAGGCATTTGTGGATTCTGGTAACAAGCCTGAATGGATGGTTATGACTGTTCTTCCGGTTTTACCACCTGACCTGCGACCTTTGGTGCCGCTCGATGGTGGTCGCTTTGCAACTTCGGATTTAAACGATTTATACCGTCGCGTAATTAACAGAAACAATAGATTAAAACGANTACTCGATTTAAATGCACCGGATATTATTGTTCGAAACGAAAAACGTATGCTACAAGAGGCCGTTGACGCGTTATTGGATAATGGGAGGCGCGGAAGAGCCATCACAGGTTCAAATAAAAGGCCTCTAAAATCGNTGGCTGACATGATTAAAGGTAAGCAAGGAAGATTNCGACAGAATTTGCTTGGGAAAAGGGTAGATTACTCTGGTCGCTCGGTTATCGTTGTCGGTCCGACTCTGAGGCTGCATCAGTGCGGGTTGCCGAAGAAAATGGCGTTGGAATTATTTAAACCATTTATTTTTGGGAAGCTTGAGCGCCGTGGTCTTGCTACGACTATAAAGGCNGCCAAGAAAATGGTTGAAAGGGAAACTGCAGAAGTTTGGGATATCCTTGCGGAGGTTATTCGCGAACACCCAGTGCTTCTCAATAGAGCTCCAACTTTGCATAGACTAGGTATTCAAGCTTTCGAGCCAGTGCTAATTGAAGGTAAAGCCATTCAGCTCCACCCATTAGTCTGTGCAGCCTACAATGCAGACTTTGATGGTGATCAAATGGCTGTTCATGTTCCGCTTACCCTAGAGGCACAGTTAGAGGCTCGGACTCTAATGATGTCGACAAACAATATTTTAGCGCCTGCTAACGGTGAGCCCATAATTGTACCTTCGCAAGACGTGGTTTTAGGTTTGTATTACATGACGCGGGAAAGGGTAAATGCCAAGGGTGAGGGAATGGTATTTGCCGACGCTAAGGAGGTCCAGAGAGCATACGACACTGGTCAAGTTCACTTGCAAGCTAAGATTAAGGTTCGAGTTATCGAGAAACTTGCGAATGAAGATGGAAAAATTCAGGAAACCAAAGAGATTTTCGATACAACTGTGGGAAGAGTCTTGCTATACAATATAGTTCCTGAAGGCTTACCTTTCTCTATGATAAACAGGAAGATGGCCAAAAAGCCGATATCACAAATTTTAAACGCTTGTTACAGAGATATTGGTTTAAAGGAAACTGTTATTTTCGCTGACCAATTAATGTACACGGGTTATGCTTATTCTACTCGTTCCGGGTCATCCATTGGGGTTAATGACTTTGTAATCCCGGACGAGAAAGCAAAAATAATCGGTCGGGCGAATGCGGAAGTTGAAGAGATTGAGTCGCAGTTTGCCTCGGGCCTTGTAACCCAGGGTGAAAAATACAATAAGGTAATAGATATTTGGTCTAGGGCGAACGACATTGTAGCTAAGTCTATGATGGACGGTCTCTCGAGTGAACCTGTCATNAACAGCGCNGGGAAAGAAGAACAACAGGAGTCTTTCAATTCGGTATACGTTTATGCGGATTCTGGGGCAAGGGGCTCGCCCGCTCAGATAAGACAGCTCGCGGGGATGAGAGGGCTGATGGCACGCCCAGATGGCTCGATCATTGAGACGCCAATTACAGCTAACTTCAGAGAAGGCTTGAGTGTGTCGCAATATTTTACTTCGACTCATGGAGCGCGAAAAGGGCTGGCTGATACGGCATTAAAAACTGCTAATTCAGGATATCTGACTCGCCGCCTTGTCGATATATCCCAAGACCTGGTGATAACTGAGACAGATTGTGGCACCAAACAAGGCTTGACTATGGCGCCNATAATCGAGGGGGGAGATATTATCGCTCCGCTGGGAGACCGAGTTCTTGGTAGAGTGGTAGCGGCGGATGTTGTTGATCAAGACAGCAAGAAAGTCATTGCCAAAGCTGGAACGATGATCAATGAGAAAATGGTAGAAACCCTTGAGGCCTGTGGCGTTGATCAGATTGATGTTCGCTCTCCAATCACTTGNGAAACTCGCTTTGGTATTTGTAGTTTGTGTTATGGAAGAGACCTGGCACGGGGCCATTTAGCAAATGTAGGTGAGGCTGTTGGTGTTATCGCAGCCCAATCAATCGGCGAGCCGGGTACGCAGTTGACTATGCGGACGTTTCATATTGGCGGGGCCGCCTCGCGCGCTACGGCAGCAGATAATATTCAAGTCAAAAATTCCGGCACGGTCCAGCTTAGCAATATGAAAACCGTAGAAAATAGTAAGGGCGACCTGGTTGTGGTTTCTCGCTCTGGCGAATTAATTGTAAACGACACGAATGGGAGAGAGCGAGAACGTTACAAGTTGCCTTATGGAGCTTTAGTTACGATTGGAAAGAAATCNGAGGTAGAGGCAGGCCANGTTGTAGCTAATTGGGATCCGCANACTCATCCAATAGTTTCTGAAGTCGCGGGTAAAATTGCGTTTGAGGCTATGGAAGAAGGGATAACAGTCAGAGAGCAGACTGATGAAATTACTGGATTATCGAGTATTTCTATAATTGATCCAGCGGAGCGTGCTTCATCGGCCAAAGAGCTCAGGCCAGCGGTTAATGTCGTTGATAAAAAAGGAAAGGAGGTTTGTCTGCCAGGCACCAATGTTGCGGCTCACTACTTTCTTCCTGCTAATGCGATTATTGGACTGAAAGATGGTTCCAAGCTTGATATAGGCGACTTCATAGCACGTATCCCTCAGGAAGGCTCTAAGACCCGAGATATTACGGGAGGTTTACCTAGAGTGGCGGATCTATTTGAGGCCCGCAAACCAAAAGAGCCAGCCATTTTAGCTGAAATCTCAGGAACCGTTAGCTTTGGCAAAGAGACGAAAGGTAAAAGGCGTCTTGTTATAACACCGAAGGACGGAGTGAATCCGATTGACGGTTCTGATCACTATGAAACACTGATTCCGAAGTGGCGCACAATGGCAGTGTTTGAGGGAGAATTTATAGAAAAGGGAGAGATTGTATCTGAAGGTCCGCCTGCACCTCATGACATTTTGCGGTTGAAGGGCGTAGAGGCTTTGGCTCAGTATATAGTCAATGAAGTGCAAGATGTCTATCGGTTGCAAGGGGTTCGTATTAACGACAAGCATATCGAAGTTATTGTTCGGCAAATGTTGCGAAAGGTCGAGATCACCCGATCGGGCGATTCTAATTTGATTAAGGGAGAGCAGCTTACTTTTACTCAAATATTAGAAATAAACGACAAGTTAATTGAGGAAGGAAAATTACCAGCAAAGTTTGATCGAATGTTGCTGGGGATCACGAAAGCTTCTCTTGCTACCGACTCTTTCATTTCAGCAGCTTCTTTTCAAGAGACAACACGTGTTCTCACCGAGGCTGCTGTTACGGGTAAGCGAGACTTTCTTCGTGGTCTCAAAGAGAACGTGGTTGTTGGCCGTCTGATTCCAGCAGGTACTGGTCTTGCTTATCATGAAGCTAGAAAAGCAGGTTATCGCGAAGATGCAGAGACGGAAGTTAGTGCTAGTGATGTTGAAGCGGCTTTAAGCGAAGCATTAAGTGAAGAGATGGTCGAAGAATCGAAAAGTTAGTCGTCAGTTATGACGTTGGCTGCAAAGGTGTTGACTAGNGGATGNGAGATTATTAAACTCTCGCCTCCTTTTTAGCTGGCTNAANTTTGAGACCATTAAGCTAAATGAAAAAAGAGACTTAAAATGGCAACCATTAACCAATTAGTTCGAAAACCACGCAAGAGCAGGGTCACCAAGAGTGACGTGCCAGCGTTGCAGCGTTCCCCTCAAAAACGAGGAGTTTGTACTCGCGTATATACGACTACACCCAAGAAGCCTAATTCAGCGCTTCGCAAAGTTTGCAGGGTCCGTCTGGTCAATGGTTATGAGGTTACATCTTACATTGGCGGAGAGGGTCATAACCTTCAAGAGCACTCAGTTGTTTTGATCCGCGGCGGGCGTGTCAAGGATTTACCAGGCGTTCGTTATCATACAGTTAGAGGTAGTTTGGACACCTCTGGTGTTTCAGATCGCAAACAAGGTCGCTCAAAATATGGTACAAAAAGACCGAAATAGCGGCTCTGGAAACCAAAAAACACAAGGAATGCGTGTCTCATAGGACTTCTTGACTTTAAGAAGCGATGAGTTTGAGTAAGGCCAGGTCTTAATCTCTTTGGATTAAGCCTTCCTGGATTAACCTGAATTAACATAGAGGTCATAGTTATGCCTAGAAGAAGAGTGGTCGCGAAACGAGAAGTTCTGCCGGACCCAAAATTCGGAAGCAAGATCCTTGCTAAATTCATGAATCATGTAATGGTCGACGGGAAGAAGTCTGTCGCCGAGAGAATAGTCTATGGCGCTCTTGATGTTGTGTCGGAAAAGACTGGTTCTGAGCCTTTAGAGGTTTTTGAAAAAGCACTTGAGAGTATAGCGCCGATGGTTGAGGTGAAGTCTCGACGAGTTGGAGGAGCGACTTATCAGGTTCCCGTCGAGGTAAGATCCGAGCGTCGAAATGCCCTTGCCATGCGCTGGTTGGTCGAACACTCGAGAACGCGCGGAGAAAAGTCTATGGCACTTCGCTTGGCGGGGGAGATAGCAGANGCTTCAGAAGGGCGAGGAAGTGCCGTTAAGAAGCGCGAGGACGTTCATCGTATGGCGGAAGCAAACCGAGCCTTTTCACACTATCGTTTTTAATTAATCACTACTTGAGGGTAAAGCTGTGGCTAGAAAACACCCCCTTAGCCGTTATCGGAATATTGGGATTGCTGCGCATGTTGATGCGGGGAAAACTACAACTACGGAACGCGTACTTTTTTATACTGGAATCTCTCACAAAATTGGGGAGGTGCACGACGGTGCTGCGGTGATGGATTGGATGGAGCAAGAGCAGGAACGAGGAATTACTATCACCTCGGCTGCGACGACTTGTTTCTGGAATGGAATGGATGGCCAGTATGATGAACATAGAATAAACATAATTGATACCCCTGGCCATGTTGATTTTACGATTGAGGTGGAGCGATCTTTGCGTGTGCTTGATGGCGCAGTGGTGGTTTTATGTGCCTCTTCAGGAGTTCAACCCCAGACCGAGACAGTTTGGCGCCAAGCTAATCGCTATGAGGTGCCACGGATGGTATTCGTTAACAAGATGGACAGGGCTGGCGCTGATTTCCTTAAAGTTGTCGAGCAAATGAAAGAACGCTTAGGAGCCAATGCGGTGCCTTTGCAACTCGCAATTGGTGCTGAGGATGAGTTTAAGGGAGTTATCGATCTGGTAAAGATGAAGTCAATTATTTGGGATGAAGAAGATCAAGGCACTTCGTTTGAGTACCAAGATATTCCGAGTGATTTGCAATCGCTTTGTGATGAATGGCGAGAGCATATGCTAGAGGCTGCGGCGGAGGCAAATGACGATGTAATGGAAAAATATCTTGATGAAGGCGATTTGACCGAGGCTGAGNTAATGAAAGCTATTCGTCAGCGGACGTTATCTAATGAGATAGTTCCAGTATTATGTGGTTCAGCATTTAAGAATAAGGGAGTTCAAGCGGTTTTGGACGCAGTCATCGACTATATGCCTGCGCCAACAGAAGTTAAAGCAATCGAGGGAATCAAGGACGATGGAGAGTTAACAACTTGTGCTGCCGACGATGACTCTTCTTTTGCAGCATTAGCCTTTAAGATTGCTACTGATCCCTATGTAGGAACGCTAACCTTTTTTAGAGTTTATTCAGGGTCATTGAATTCCGGCGACACTGTATACAACCCGCTTAAAAGCAAAAAAGAAAGAGTTGGACGGATGGTGCAGATGCATTCGAACTCAAGGGACGAAATTAAAGAAGTAATGGCTGGAGATATTGCTGCGGCAATAGGGCTAAAGGATGTCACAACTGGAGAGACTTTGTGTGACCCAGCTAACATAGTTACTCTGGAGAAGATGGACTTTCCAGAACCCGTNATATCAGTAGCGGTCGAACCGAAAAGTAAAGCTGATCAAGAAAAAATGAGCATTGCTCTTGGTAAACTCGCACAGGAAGATCCTTCATTTAGAGTTGAGTCGGATGAAGAGTCGGGACAAACTATAATTTCAGGTATGGGGGAGTTGCACCTTGATGTCTTGGTGGACCGGATGCGTCGGGAGTTTTCAGTCGAAGCAAATATTGGAAAACCGCAAGTGGCTTATAGGGAAACCATCAAAAAAGCGGTAGAGATTGAAGGTAAACACGTCAAGCAATCTGGAGGCCGGGGTCAATATGGACACGTTTGGTTGCGTCTTGAACCTCTAGACCCAGACTCGGAATATGAATTTGTTAACGAGATAGTGGGCGGGGTTGTGCCGCGAGAGTATATNCCAGCAGTAGATAAAGGAGTGAAAGAACAAATGCAGAATGGTTGCCTCGCAGGGTATCCGCTCCTCGCTATGAAGGTAACCCTATATGACGGTTCGTTCCATGATGTAGATTCGAGTGAAATGGCTTTTAAGATAGCGGGATCACAAGCCCTCAAGAAAGGCGCTTTGGAAGCTGACCCGGCTTTACTGGAACCGATGATGGCTGTTGAGGTAGTTACTCCAGAGGAGTATATGGGCGACGTAATGGGAGATCTTAATCGCCGTCGTGGCATAGTTGGAGGTATGGAAGATAGCGCTGTTGGCAAGGTTATCAACGCTGATGTTCCATTGGCCGAGATGTTTGGCTACGCCACCGATTTGCGGTCCGCAACCCAGGGCAGAGCAACATATACGATGGAGTTTAAACAATACGCTGAAGTGCCCGGCAGTATAGCAAGTTCCATCATTGACAATACNGCGGCATAGTTTTCCCTAAATTTTGNCGTTTTATTGCTTTTCAGTTTGATTATCTTATAGAGATCTAATACTCAAAATTATGGTTGATATTTTGAGTATTAGAATTTGCCTGGGGCCGCATCAATTGCGGCTTTCAGAGACTCAAATCGCTTGACTTAAAGTTCCAGTACAACTAAAATTCGCATCCTTTTTGGGCATTAGTTGTGTGAATGCCTAAGAAGTTAGATGCAGTTCGTTCTTTTACATTGATTTTCCGGAGTTATTTTAGATGCAGAATCAGCGCATCAGGATCAGGCTAAAAGCGTTTGATCATCGTTTGATTGATCAATCGGCCGAGGAAATCGTGGAAACGGCGAGACGCACCGGGGCTCAGGTCAAAGGACCCATTCCCCTGCCAACAAATAAAGAGAGATTTACTGTGCTGATTTCACCTCACGTAAATAAGGACGCGAGAGATCAGTATGAGATTAGGACTCACAAGAGATTGTTAGATATCGTCGAGCCAACAGAGAAAACGGTTGATGCCTTGATGAAGCTGGATCTAGCAGCAGGGGTTGAGGTTCAAATTAGCCTTCAGTGAGTTAGTTATCAGAGCCAGGTGTCTGAGTGTTCAGTCCTCGACGCCCTTTTTGTCAAGTTTTGGAGCACTGAAAATTTCTTAATTTCCTCTTAGACGAGGAAACATAAGTGTAACACGTCAGTGGCCATAGCGGGTTGTAGCCCCTTACACGATGAGGTTAATACAATGTCGATAGGATTAGTCGGTCGAAAGAGCGGCATGACTCGCGTCTTCACTGAGGCTGGGAATTCCGTGCCTGTTACAGTCGTCGAGGTTCAACCCAACCGGGTTACCCAAATCAAGACACCAGAAACAGATGGCTATAGTGCGGTCCAAGTTACTTCAGGATCACGCGGCGCTAATAAGNTTAATAAGGCTCAAGCGGGTCACTTCGCGAAGGCAAACACGGCAGCTGGTGACGGGTTGTGGGAATTTCGCACAGATAAACTCGAAGAAATTGAATTGGGTAGTGAAATCAAAGTAGATCATTTTGAAGTGGGTCAGAAAGTTGATGTGACCGGCACGTCAAAGGGTAAAGGGTTCCAGGGGGGTGTGAAACGTCACAATTTCAAAATGCAAGACGCTACTCACGGAAACTCGATATCACATCGCGCGCCTGGGTCAATCGGGCAATGCCAGACTCCAGGTAAAGTTTGGAAAGGCAAAAAGATGGCGGGCCAAATGGGAGCTGTGCGCAAAACTGCGCAATCGCTCGAAGTAGTGCGTATTGATTTAGACAACAATCTTCTTTTGATTAAAGGTGCCGTCCCGGGTGCCACAGGTGCTGATTTAATCGTCAAACCTGCTGTCAAAGCGAGAGGTGACTAAGCGATGGAATTATCTTTGGTCAAGCCTGGAAATAAAGCAGGCAGTGAAAAAATATCGTTGTCTGATGAAGCTTTTGGACGAGACTATAATGAGCCATTAGTGCATCAGACGGTGGTGACTTTCCTCGCTGGTTCGAGACAGGGTTCTGTAAAGCAAAAGAATCGCTCGGAGGTTAGAGGGGGGGGAAGGAAACCTTGGAGACAAAAGGGTACCGGACGAGCTAGGGCGGGAACCATAAGAAGCCCAATTTGGCGTTCAGGTGGTGTGACGTTCGCCGCAAGGCCTCAAGACCATAGTAAGAAATTGAATAAAAAAATGTACCGGGGGGCTATGCAGTGCATTCTGTCTGAGCTTATTCGACAAGGCCGGTTAGTGGCAGTCAGTGAATTCTCTGTCGATACACACAGAACTAAGGATTTAGTCGTTAAGTTAAGCGAGTTCGATTTAAGTAATGTCTTAATTGTAACGGATCAAGTAGAGAAAAATTTGTATCTAGCGGCTAGAAACCTTCATAAAGTAAACGTGCTAGACGCCGCTGGTTTGGATCCTGTGAGTTTGATCGGTTTTGAAAAAGTACTGATTACCGTTCCTGCTCTAAAAAAAGTAGAGGAGATGCTAGCGTGAACAGCGAAAGGATGTACAGCATATTGCTTGCTCCGCATGTCTCTGAGAAATCTGCTCTTATTGGTGAGTTGTCTAACCAGTATGCGTTTAAAGTGACGAACGACGCGACGAAATCAGAAATAAAAAGTGCGGTAGAGCAGCTGTTCAATGTGAGTGTGATTGAACTGCAAGTGCTTAATGTAAAGGGAAAGACTAAAAGGAATTCGCGTGGGAAATTGCGCCGGCGCCCAAATTGGAAAAAGGCGTATGTAAGACTTGATGAAGGGCAAGAAATTGATTTTTCTGATATAGGTCAATAGTGGTAGGAAATAATTATGCCGGTAGTTAAATGTAAGCCAACATCCCCAGGACGACGTTTTGTCGTGAAGGTGGTGCACCCAGAATTGCATAAAGGTGAACCGCATGCCCCTTTAATTTCGGCGAAGCCTAAGTCTGGTGGTCGCAACAATAAGGGAAGAATTACNAGGCGACATCAAGGTGGCGGTCATAAGCAAAAATATCGGAGTATAGACTTCCGTCGAAACAAAGATGGTATTCCAGCGAAAGTTGAGAGGCTTGAATATGACCCAAATCGGTCAGCCAACATTGCACTATTGCTATATGCTGACGGAGAGCGTCGTTACATAGTGGCTCCAGCGAAAGTTGAGGTTGGCTCTGTTCTACAATCAGGTGGAGATGCTCCCATCAAGACAGGTAATTGTCTGCCCCTTCGTAATATTCCTTTAGGAAGCACGGTCCATTGTTTAGAGATGAAGCCTGGGAAAGGCGCACAGATTGCTCGAAGCGCAGGGACTTCTCTTCAGCTTGTTGCAAGAGAAGGTGATTATGCGACTTTGAGACTCCGGTCAGGTGAAATGAGGAAAGTATCGAGCGACTGTAAAGCTACGATAGGAGAAGTTTCAAATTCTGAGCATTCGCTGCGTTCCTTAGGTAAGGCAGGCGCGAAACGCTGGCGCGGCGTCCGACCAACCGTGCGAGGGGTAGCTATGAATCCNGTCGACCACCCTCATGGAGGTGGTGAAGGAAGGACATCGGGGGGTCGTCATCCGGTTTCGCCATGGGGAGTGCCGACCAAAGGCTATAAAACGAGAACAAATAAGCGAACAGACAATATGATAGTTCGTCGAAGAAATGCTAGTCGCAAATAATAAGACTTAATTAGGGGAAATTATTCGTGCCACGTTCATTGAAAAAAGGTCCATTCATTGATCTTCATTTGTTGAAGAAGGTGCAGGTTGCATCAGAGAATAAGGACAAGAGACCAATCAAAACTTGGTCTCGTCGCTCAATGGTATCCCCAGAGATGCTTGGTCTGACGATTGCTGTTCACAATGGCAGACAGCATGTGCCAGTTTTTATAACCGAGGATATGGTTGGGCATAAGCTNGGTGAATTTGCGCAAACACGAACCTACCGTGGCCACACGGGCGATAAGAAGGCCCGCTAGGGGAAACAATAGTATGCAAGTACAGGCGATATTAAAGGGAGCGCGTCTCTCGGCACAAAAAGCAAGGTTGGTAGCAGATCAGGTGCGTGGTAAGAATGTTGAGGAAGCCTTGGATTTGCTTACTTATAGCACTAAGAAAGGTGCTGATGTGATCAAAAAGTTATTAAATTCAGCGATTGCTAACGCCGAGCATAATGAAGGCGCTGATGTGGATGAGTTAAAGATATCGAAGATTTATGTAGATGAGGGTATGACTATGAAGCGCATTATGCCCAGAGCGAAGGGGCGTGCAGATCGAATTCTTAAACGCTCCTGTCACATATCAATTATCGTCGCTGACGACTAGGAGAATCGGATGGGTCAAAAAGTACATCCAATTGGCATACGTCTTGGCATAGTCAAGAAGCACACCTCGGTTTGGTATGCGGAGGGTGAAGAATATGCAAATAATTTACTCGTTGACCTAGAGGTGCGAGAGTTTGTTAAAGCTCGACTGGCAAATGCGTCAGTTGCTCGTGTCGATATAGAGCGCCCTGCAAAAACCGCGAAAGTCTCAATTTATACAGCTCGGCCGGGGATAGTTATTGGAAAGAAAGGAGAAGACGTCGAAAAATTAAGGGCAACGTTGACAAAAAGAATGGGCATACCGGTTCAAATAAACATTGAGGAAATAAGGAAGCCTGATTTGGAGGCGCAGCTTGTAGCTGATGGTGTTGCTCAACAGCTAGAGCGACGCGTCATGTTTCGGCGCGCTATGAAGCGAGCTGTACAAAACGCTATGCGCCAAGGTGCAGAAGGTATCAAAATACAAGTGGGTGGTCGTTTGGGTGGAGCTGAAATCGCTCGATCTGAATGGTATCGCGAAGGGAGAGTTCCCTTACATACGCTAAGAGCCGATATTGACTATGCAACTTCCGAGGCAAGCACGACTTATGGAATAATTGGTGTAAAAGTATGGATTTTTAAAGGTGAAATCTTAGATCTTGATAACGCGATTGTGCCAAAGCAAGTGCAGTCTGGTAATTAGACAGAAATAAAATTTGAGGGATTAAGTGTGTTACAACCGAAGCGTACGAAATATCGCAAGATGATGAAAGGCAGGAATAGAGGCCTTTCCCATCGCGGCAGCAAGGTTGATTTTGGTCAATATGGACTAAAAGCTGTGACTAGAGGAAGGTTGACGGCTCGCCAAATCGAAGCCGCTCGTCGGGCAATGACGCGCCGAGTGAAGCGAGGTGGGAAAATTTGGATTCGTGTCTTCCCCGACAAACCGATAACACAAAAACCGTTGGAAGTCCGCCAAGGTAAAGGAAAAGGTAATGTTGAATATTGGGTGGCGCAGATTCAGCCAGGGCGAGTAATGTTCGAAATTGAGGGTGTAGATGAAGAGCTGGCTAGGGAAGCGTTTTCATTAGCTTCCGCGAAATTACCATTTGAAACAAGCTTTGTGAAACGGACGTTGATGTGATGAATGCGCAAGAGTTACGAGATAAGTCGGTAGAAGAGTTGCAAGATGATCTGGTTGGTCTCTATAAGGATCAGTTCAATTATCGTATGCAAAATAGTGCGGGGCAGTTGGGTCAGGTACATCTCATTAGTTCGATTCGTAAAGATATTGCTCGCGTGAAAACTATAATAGATGAAAAAAAGAACCTAGAAAAAAAACAGAAAGAGAGTGAAGCTTAAAAATGTCGGATACGGATCTTCAGGAAAATTTAAAGCAACGTACGAGAACCGTCACTGGTAAAGTGATAAGTAATAGGATGGATAAATCAATTACCGTGCTNATAGATCGTCGNGTTACGCATCCTGTTTATGGAAAAATTATAAAAAGGTCTACTAAGATTCATGCTCATGANGCCAATAATGAATGTTCTATCGGCGATGAAGTTACTATCAAAGAAGTACGTCCTATTTCAAAAACTAAAAGTTGGTCCTTGGTGTCCGTAGACGAGAGAGCTACTCAGGTATAAACAGTTATTAGATTTTGTTCCTTTTTTAAGGAGTAAAATGGAGTGGATGAATGATTCAAGTACAGTCTTACCTAGATGTTGCTGATAATAGCGGAGCTAGAAGAGTGATGTGTATAAAGGTACTTGGCGGTTCACATCGCAGGTATGCTCGTATTGGTGATGTTATTAAAGTTACGGTCAAAGAAGCCATCCCGCGTGGGAAGGTAAAAAAAGGCCAGGTATTGTCGGCTTTAGTAGTCCGAACAAAGAAAGGTGTTCGCCGAGGTGATGGTTCACAGATTAGGTTTGATGATAACGCGGCAATTTTGCTTAACAACCAAGATGCGCCAATTGGGACTCGAGTGTTTGGCCCGGTTACTCGTGAGCTAAGAACAGAAAAATTTATGAGAATCATTTCATTGGCGCCNGAAGTTTTATAGAAATTCAAGAGTTCAATACTGACTTAGATTAATAAGCTATTAAGAAGAATCAAAATGAACAAATTAAGACAAGATGATGAGGTTATTGTCCTTTCAGGCAAGGATAAAGGGAAGAGAGGGGCCATCTCTTCGATAGCCGGAGACCGTGTTATTGTCAATGGCATTAATATGGCAAAAAGACATACAAAACCCAATCCAAATTTAGGTCAGGCCGGTGGCATTATCGAGAAAGAAGCTTCGATTCATATTTCGAATATAGCTATTTTTAATCCAGAGACCAATGCTGCTGATAAGGTTAAGATCCAAATGGGTGCGGATGGTGCGAAAGTNCGCGTTTTCTCATCGAATAAGCAGTCTATAGATTAAGGAAAGTCAATGGCCCAGTTAAAACAGTATTATCAAGAGAAGATCGTGCCACAACTATCACAAGAGCTTGGTTTTGCTAATACTATGCGCGTACCGAAGATAACCAAAGTTGTCTTAAATATGGGGCTTGGTGAAGCGGTCGCGGACAAAAAGATATTGGAGAATGCGACTAATGATCTTGAATTGATTAGCGGACAGAAGGTTGTGGTAACAAAAGCTCGCAAGAGTATAGCGGGTTTTAAAATTAGAGATGGATGGCCCATTGGTTGTAAGGTTACTTTGCGCGGTGAACGGATGTATGAGTTTCTTGAGAGGCTAGTAAATATAGCAATACCCCGTATAAGGGACTTTCGAGGTTTAAGTCCGAAATCGTTCGACGGAAGAGGGAACTTTGCCATGGGCGTTACTGAGCAAATAATTTTTCCTGAAATTGAGTATGACAAGATAGATAAATTGAGAGGTTTAGACATCACGATTACTACTACAGCTCGCACTGATGATGAAGGTAGGGCATTGCTCACAGCTCTTCGCTTTCCATTTAGAGGAGTCACGACAGGGGCGGAAGAAAAAACAGAAGCGAAAGCAGAGATTAAGAAAGTCGAATCCCCCGAAATTGATCAAGACCCCGAACAAGACAAAGAGGAAACTTGATATGGCTAAAACATCGATGATAGCCAGAGAGAAGAAAAGAGCACGAGTGGCAGAAAAGTACGCAGAGAAGCGTAATACATTGAAAGCGATTCTCAGCGACTTAAACTCCTCAGACGACGAAAAATGGGCGGCCCAAGTGAAGTTGCAAAAGCTGCCTCGCGACGCGAGCCCGTGCAGGCGTCAACGGCGATGCCGCATTACTGGGCGGCCCCACGGTGTGTATCGCAAATTTGGTTTATGCCGCAATAAGTTGCGCGAAGCTGCTATGCGAGGAGATATCCCTGGTTTAACGAAGGCCAGCTGGTAATCGGAGTTTCTATATGAGTATGTCAGACCCTATAGCAGATTTTTTAACTAGAATTCGGAACGCTCAGATGGCGTCGATGCCGAAAGTTAGCTCACCCTCTTCAAAGATTAAGGTAGAGCTAAGTAAAGTGTTGCAAGAAGAAGGATACATTAACGGATACGCTGTGAATGAGCAGGATGGAAAATCTGTAATTAANCTTGATCTTAAATATTTCAACGGCAAAGCAGTCATTGAAGAGATTCAGCGGGTTAGTCGCCCAGGATTGCGTAATTACAAAGGAAAAGATCGTTTGCCAGAGAACCGTGCTGGACTAGGCATTGCGATCGTAACGACTAATCAAGGGTTAATGACAGAAAAAAAAGCGCGGTCCGCAGGTATTGGTGGTGAAGTGTTATGCACAGTTTTTTGATTCAAGTAATCGATTTAGAGTAGCTTAAAATGTCTAGAATTGCGAATGCNCCAGTAACACTTCCTAGTGGAGTCGAAGCGACCTTGAGTGATACAAGTATCGCTTTAAAGGGAAGTAAAGGCAGCCTAAATCTTGTTTTACATCATTTGGTGGAAGTTCAGCGCAATGATGAAATATTAAAGGTTTCTGCGAAAGATAATTCACGCGAAGCCGGAGCTATGGCCGGTACGTTTCGATCCTTAATCTTCAATATGGTTGTTGGAGTAAATGAGGGATTTCAAAAGAAATTAGAACTCCAAGGCGTCGGCTATAGAGCTAAGGCTTCAGGTAAATCTGTAAATCTGACAGTTGGTTACTCTCATCCTATCGACTATAAATTGCCGGAAGGAATTACAGCTGAGACACCATCTCAGACGGAAATAGTGATTAACGGAGTCGACAAACAGCTCGTTGGGCAAGTAGCAGCTGAACTGCGAGAGTTTCGACCGCCTGAGCCATATAAGGGTAAGGGAATTCGTTATTCTGATGAGCGGGTATACAGGAAAGAGGCGAAGAAAAAGTAGAGGCAAATTATGAGCGTAAAGAAGTTAGCCCGTTTGAGAAGGGCAAAGAAAACAAGGAAAAAAATAAACCAACTTCGAATGAAGCGGCTGTGTGTGTACCGCACGCCCCGCCATATTTATGCGCAAATAATTTCTGAACTTGGAGATCAAATTATTGCTAGTGCTTCTACTTTGGAGAAAGAGACTAGGAAAGATAAAACTGGAAATACAGAGGCAGCTGTTATTGTAGGTACATTAATCGCAGAAAGAGCGAAAAAGGCTGGGGTAGAAAAGGTTGCTTTTGACAGATCGGGTTACGCTTTTCATGGCAGAGTCAAAGCATTAGCAGAATCTGCACGTGAAGGCGGGTTGGAATTCTAAGGAATCACGTTATGGCATTTAAAGATGACCCAAATAAAAATGAAGAAGGTCTGCAAGAGAAGCTGATACAGGTTAATCGCGTAGCAAAAGTGGTTAAAGGTGGGCGAATCTTTGGATTCACTGCTTTAACAGCTGTAGGCGATGGTAACGGCAAAGTCGGGTTCGGTAGAGGTAAGGCTAGAGAGGTCCCCTTAGCTATTCAAAAAGCTATGGAGAGCGCCAGGCGTAATATGATAACAGTGAGCCTTGATGGCAACACTTTACAGTACCCAATTAAATCAAGACACGGGGCTTCAAAAGTTTATATGCAGCCGGCTTCAGAAGGTACCGGAGTAATTGCCGGTGGCGCTATGCGCGCGATATTAGAATTGGCTGGAGTACAAAATGTGCTTGCTAAATGTTATGGCTCAACTAATCCTGTGAACGTGGTCCAGGCTACTTTTAAAGGCTTAAGGGATATGAGGTCTCCGGATGACATAGCGGCTAAACGTGGGAAGCCGATGGAAGAAATAGCTGGTTGAGTTTTATCAGTTGTTTGAAACTAATAGAGTATGGTTGATATAAAGTAGAACGTTATGGCTAAGAAAAAGACTGTAAAAGTCACCTTAAAGAAAAGTCCAATAGGAGCCCTACCCAAGCACAAACTATGCTTGACAGGACTTGGCCTTCGCCGTATGCACCAGTCTGTCGAGGTCGAAGATTCGCCGTCAGTTCGTGGAATGATTAAAAAAGTTAACTACATGTTGTCTGTAGAGAATGAGGGATAGTTATGCAGTTAAATAAATTGAGCCCAGCCCAGGGAAGTACCAAGGGTAAAAAACGAGTCGGGCGCGGTGTAGCCAGTGGTTGGGGTAAAACCTGTGGGACAGGTCATAAGGGGCAAAAGTCAAGGAGTGGCGGTAGTGTTAAACCTGGTTTTGAGGGTGGTCAAATGCCTTTGCAAATGAGGTTGCCGAAATATGGTTTCACGTCTCGAGTTGGTCTTGTAACCTCAGAAGTAAGGACATCAGAATTGAATAAGGTTAAAGGTGATATTGTTTCTCTTGAGACCTTAAGGGAGTCGGGAGTTATAACCGCTGGGACTAAACGGGCAAAAATTATGCTATCCGGTCAGGTTGATAAAAAATTGACCGTTAAGGGTCTACGTGTGTCGAAAGGGGCAAGAGAATTAATTGAGAGTGCTGGCGGAGCTGTACTGGAAGNGGAAGATAAAGTTGATAAGTTAGAAAAAAAGGCTGCGGCAGCACCAGAAGAGGAAAAAGATTAGAGCGTATTTTAGTTGACTCTGAAATAACTCTTATTTGGCAACTTGTGGNAAAAGTAAATTAAAAATGGCAAATAAACCAAACATTAATCCAGAAAATATAGGCGCAGGCTTAGGTGAGCTCAAATCGCGTCTGTTGTTTCTGNTATTTGCTCTTTTCGTTTATCGCATTGGGACACATATCCCAGTGCCGGGAATCGACCCTTTGCAGCTACAAGCTTTCTTTGATCAAAACGAAGGCACTTTTGCAGGTTTATTCAACATGTTTTCGGGTGGTGCGCTCGAAAGGATGAGTATAGTAGCCTTAGGGATTATGCCTTACATTTCTGCGTCGATAATCATGCAACTTCTGACTGCTGTCAGTCCCCAACTGGATCAATTAAAAAAAGAAGGGGAGTCGGGTCGGCGAAAGATCACCCAATATACGCGTTACGGGGCCCTGGCCCTAGCGACGGTGCAAGGGACAGGAATGACAGTCGGGTTGCTTTCGCCAATTGCCTACAATCCCGGGCTGGCTTTTAATTTAACGGCCATAATTTCGTTGGTTACTGGAGCTATGTTCTTAATGTGGTTGGGCGAGCAAATTACTGAAAAAGGAATTGGTAACGGTATTTCAATGCTGATTTTCGCAGGGATCGTTGCATTGTTTCCCGCTGCTATAGGCTCATCTCTTACTCAAGCATATGAGGGGCAAATCAGCGGTGTGCTGTTGCTAATCGTTGGGCTGATAGCTGTGGCTGTTGTAGCCGGCATCGTCTATGTGGAGCGAGCCCAGCGCCGCATTACAGTTAACTATGCCAAGAGGCAGCAAGGCCGGAAAATGTATCAAGCGCAAGCCAGCCATTTGCCTCTCAAAATTAATATGGCGGGCGTCATTCCGGCGATTTTCGCCAGTAGTATTTTGCTCTTCCCCGCCTCATTGGGTCAGTGGTTCGGGCAATCGGAGGGTGCGGAGTGGTTGCAGGACCTTGCTTTATTAATTGGCCCAGGGCAGCCGCTTTACATCATAATTTTTAGTGCAATGATTATATTCTTTTGTTTTTTTTATACTGCACTAGTCTTCAATCCTAGGGATGTTGCTGAGAATCTAAAACGGTCCGGAGCGTTTATCCCAGGGATACGTCCGGGAGAACAAACAGCGAAGTATATAGATGGTGTTATCACACGCCTGACTATGTTTGGTGCTATTTACATCACGTTAGTTTGTTTGCTCCCAAATTTTATGCAAATGATGGCGAACGTCCCATTTAATTTAGGGGGAACCGCTTTATTAATTTCTGTAGTGGTTACTATGGATTTTTGGTCTCAAGTCCAATCTCACCTTATGTCGCATCAGTATGACTCTTTGATGAAAAAATCAAAGCTAGGTAATTACGGCAGAAGTGGAATTTAAGGGACGCCTGAAGGAGTTAATTATGAAAGTCAGAACCTCGGTAAAAAAGATTTGTCGTAATTGCAAGGTGATTAGAAGAAATGGTGCAGTGCGAGTNATTTGCAGTGTAGAGCCTAGACATAAGCAGCGACAGGGCTAAAACAAACACAACGGAGCTAAAGGTATGGCGCGTATTGCCGGAGTCAACATCCCAGATGATAAGCACATAGTAATTTCTTTGCGGTATGTATATGGAGTCGGTCCTACGACCGCTAAGAGTATTTGCAAGGCCTCTGGTATAGATCCGTCGGTAAAAGTGTCTGAACTTAGCACGGAGCAGCTTGACTTCATAAGATCTGAGGTCGCTAAGCTTAATACGGAAGGAGATCTACGTCGAGAAGTGAGCATGAATATCAAAAGGCTAATGGATTTGGGCTGCAATCGAGGTATTAGGCACCGACGCTCACTGCCGGTTAGAGGCCAGCGAACAAAGACTAACGCGCGGACCCGAAAGGGGCCTAAAAAACCGATTAGGAAGTAGGACGAGAAATAGAGTAGAAGGATATTTAGATGGCTACACCAAAGACAACAAAGAAAAAGGCTCGCAGTACGGTTATAGATGGAATTGCGTTCATACATGCGTCTTTTAATAATACCATCATAACCATTACTGATAGACAGGGTAATGCCTTAGCGTGGGCAACCGCAGGTGGGTCTGGTTTTAGGGGGTCAAGGAAAAGCACGCCCTTTGCCGCACAGGTTGCTGCCGAGAAAGCCGGTAAGCAGGCTATGGAACTATACGGCTTACAAAATTTAGATGTGAAAGTGAATGGCCCTGGTCCGGGTCGTGAATCAGCAGTTCGAGCATTGAATACTTGCGGATTGAAAGTTAGCAACATAACTGACGTCACACCAATTCCACACAATGGTTGCCGCCCGCCCAAAAAGCGTCGCGTGTAAATGGGAGATTAACTATGGCCCGGTATTTAGGCCCTAAATGTAAATTAGCTCGTCGTGAAGGGACAGATCTCTTTTTAAAAAGTGGTGTCCGACCTATAGANAGTAAGTGNAAGGNTGATACGATTCCNGGCCANCATGGCCAGAGGAGAGGNCGTCTCTCAGACTACGGNGTTCAGCTTCGAGAGAANCAAAAAGTAAGACGNACTTACGGTGTTTTGGAGAAGCAATTTAGAGGCTACTATAAGGAAGCAGCTCGGCTTAAGGGAGCTACTGGTGAGAACTTGCTTCAGTTGCTGGAATGTCGGCTTGACAATGTCGTTTATCGTATGGGGTTCGGCTCAACCAGAGCGGAGGCTCGTCAATTAGTCTCTCATAAATCCATTTGTGTAAACGGAGATGTTGTTAACATACCTTCTTTTCAGGTGGTGGAGGGTGATGTGGTTGGGGTAAGAGAAAAATCTAAGCAACAATTGAGAGTTAAATCCGCATTAGATTTGTCTGCCCAACGTTCTGAAGTAGATTGGGTGTCAGTTAATTCTTCGAAAATGGAGGGAGAATTCACTCGTAAACCGGATCGTATGGANCTTCCNTCAGAAATTAACGAAAACTTAATCGTCGAACTATACTCTAAGTAGTAACANAAAATATAAAGGATAGATTACATGCAAATATCTTTATCAGACTTTCTTACTCCCCAAGTAATTCAAGTTGATGAGTACGATAAGTGCCATTCCAAAGTGGTGCTGGAGCCTTTAGAGAGAGGCTTTGGACATACGTTGGGCAATGCGCTGAGACGTATTTTGCTTTCATCCATGCCAGGCTGTGCGATCGAGGAGGTCGAAATTGACGGGGTAGTTCATGAGTACAGCACGATAGAAGGTGTCGGTGAAGATGTCATTGAGATACTGTTAAACTTGAAAGGTGTAGCTGTTGTATTAAATGAAAAGGATGAGGCAGTCTTAACGGTTTCTAAGAAGGGTAAGGGGATAGTGACGGCGGCTGATATCGCTGAGGATCATGATGTTGAAATTATGAATCCTGATCATGTTATCGCTAATCTCAATAGCAATGGCGAGCTTAGTATGAGGCTCACTGTGCGAAAGGGGAGAGGTTACTCACCGGCCGACAGCCGTGTGCAGAGGGATGATGAAACTCGCTCAGTGGGGAAATTACTTCTCGATGCCTCTTATAGTCCGGTAGTTAGAGTTTCATATTCCGTAGAGAATGCCCGTGTCGAGCAGAGGACAGATTTGGATAAACTTGTAATTGACTTGGAAACAAATGGGACTATTGAGCCGGAGGAGGCAATCCGGCGTGCAGCTACCATTCTGCAGCATCAACTCAGCGTTTTTGTAGATCTCCAGAGCGAAATTATAGCTGAGCCTGAGGAGAGAGAGGACGAGATTGATCCTATTCTGTTACGGCCGGTTGATGATTTGGAACTGACGGTTCGCTCNGCTAANTGTTTAAAGGCCGAAGATATTTACTATATAGGNGACTTGATTCAGCGNACAGAGGTNGAGTTGTTGAAAACACCGAATCTCGGCAAAAANTCACTTACNGAGATCAAAGATGTCTTGGCTACNCGNGGNCTTTCGTTGGGTCTGCGGCTAGAAAATTGGCCGCCTTCNAGCCTGAAAACAGATGATCGTGCAGCTTAATGGNAAATATTTAAGGTAAATTNTTATGCGACATAGACACAGTGGTCGTCAANTAAATCGAAATAGTCCGCATAGAACAGCAATGTTCAGGAANATGGCNNNNTCTCTATTNGANCATGAGGTCATTAAAACNACTTTAGTGAAAGCAAAAGAATTGCGGTCGGTAGCAGAGCCGCTNATTACTCTTGCTAAGAAAGATTCTGTTGCTAATCGAAGACTCGCTTTTGATCGCACGAGAAACAAAGAAACCGTCGGGAAACTTTTTTCTGAGCTTGGACCCCGATATGCTGAAAGGCCTGGGGGGTATATCCGGATTTTAAAGTGCGGTGAAAGGACTGGCGATAAAGCTCCGATGGCATACGTCGAGCTCGTCGATAGGCCTATTCGTGATGAAGAAGATACGGTAGCTGACACTGAGGTAACAGAAGAGGATTAGCCTTAGGCTGAAATAACCAAATAGTTTCATGAAAACCCGATTGGTTTAGAGCAATCGGGTTTTTTTTAATCTTTAATTTGTAGATTGATGATGCCAAAATTTAACTTTAAAGATATTTATGAGTTATTAATTCTGTCGGCGATTTGGGGATCTTCGTTTTTATTCTTGAGATTGGCAACGCCAGTATTCGGTCCAATTTTCTTGATTGAGATGCGAGTTGTTAGCGGCCTTGTAGTTTTGTTCCCTATGGTTTTGATTTTGGGTAAATTTCAAGAATTGAAGTCGAATTGGAGAATGATAGCTCTTGTTAGCCTGTTGAATATGGCTATTCCTTTTTGCTTCTTCGCATATTCGGCACTTTATATTGGAGCTGGCCTGCTCTCGATCATAAATGCAACGGTACCAATCTTCACAGCAGTTGTGGCTTGGAGCTTCTATAATGAGAAGCTCACCAAGTCGAGTCTTTTTGGATTAGCCCTTGGGTTCATAGGNGTGGTTTCTCTTGTATTTAATCCTTTCGAATATTCGGGGATTTCAAGCTGGTTAGCGATTCCCTCAGCCTTATTCGCTTGTTTACTGTATGGGGTGGCTATCAATTTAGCCGCTAATAATTTGAAAGGGGTATCAGGTCTTACTATTACAGCAGGGGGTCTTTTGTTCTCAACTATAGTCTTATTGCCTTTTTCTATGGCTGGACGGCCCGAAGTGCTGCCCCAAGGGAGTATATGGTGGAGCGTTTTTGCATTGGGAGTTGTTTGCACAGGTTTTGGTTTTGTAATGTTTTACCGTTTAGTTGATAGAGTAGGCACCAGTCGGGCGATNATGACAACCTACTTGATCCCGATATTTTCAATTTTTTGGGGCAACTTATTCTTATCAGAGAACGTCACGTTAAATATGGTGTTTGGCTGCGTGCTAGTACTTTTAGGGGTGGGGCTAACTACCGGGGCGTTTCCTTGGATGACAAAGGCCAATTGAGTTATCCGATAGGATACTTAAAAAAAATGCTCGACTACATAAAGTANTCGAGCATTCTATTTTGTAAGCCAAAATATTATCTNAGCTAGTTTTTAATGGTAGCCGGTCTCCGCTGGCTTTGCCGCAGGCAATGCTACTGCAGTNAGTTTTGAGCCNGTTTGCAACATGATGTACTGGTGTCCATCATGGGTCCATGAACTCATACCGTATCGACTGCGATCAGGTACTTCAATAGAACCGACGGTCTCGCCCGTGCTTTTATCGACAGCATACAGCATTGGCGTTCCGTCTGTTCTAGTGTCAGAATAAACGAGCATACTCGGTGTAACGACCATGGGNACTAATGCACCTGTGCCCGTGTTTTCGACATCAAGGTTATTGTCATCAATTACTTCCTGCACTCTAGCAGGAGTTTCTCCAGTCGGAATGACCCATGCATGCTCGCCGGTATTCATATCAATCGCCGTTATTCGACTGAAAGGTGGCTTGAATAAAGGTATTCCAAGAGGGTGACGCGGCGCGCCGGCGCCAGGCCCGCTCGCGTACTGCGAGTACGTCGTTCCGGTAGGCAATTCATATTGCAAATCGGCCTCTTCCCCCGGCACTAACACTATCGGACTGCATGCAGCTCGAGAAGAAACAAATAGATAACCGGTATTTGGATCAGCTACTGAAGGTGAAGTAATGTTCGCACCGCCGCCGCCGCCAGGGCAGAACATTGCAGCTCTTTTTCCAGACTCATGACCGCGTTGAATCGGTGGATTGAATAATGGCCCCATCTGATAGTCGGCAAAAGCATTTATTGCTTGTTGGCGTATCTCTGGAGTCCAATCTATCAGGTCATCTATTGAAACGCCCTGAAGGTCAAAAGCTTCTGGTTTGGTGGGAAATGGTTGAGTCTCNGATAGNACTTCACCTGGAACTGTTGACTGAGGAACTGGCCTTTCAATGATTGGCCAAATAGGCTCTCCGGTCAAACGATTGAANGCATATACAAAACTCTGTTTTGTTACTTGCATCACTGCTGGAACTTCGCCTTGCCCGGGAACATTTAGGTCTAGGAGGACAGGGGCCATTGGATTGTCATAATTCCAAATATCATGATGAACTGTTTGAAAATGCCATGCTCTTTCACCAGTGCTTGCTTTCAGCGCGATCAGGCTTGTCCCGAAGAGATTATCCCCAGGCCTGAAACCGCCATAATAATCAATTGTTGCACCATTAGTTGGTATGTAAACAAGATCGTTTTCTATGTCTGCTGAAATTGGCGCCCAAGACGATACGTCACCTGTCCANTGCCATGCGTCATTTTCCCACGTTTCATGTCCATACTCTCCNGGCTTTGGAATTACGTTAAACTTCCATTTAAANTCACCAGTGCTCTTGTCATAAGCGAGAATGTCACCAGGAATGTTTTCTATTCGAGACTGGTTATATCCTTGCTCAGCAGAATTGCCAACTATGACCGTATCGTTTACTACGATCGGTGGTGATGATCCGGTTATATAGCCAGTCTCAAGGGGTATCCCATCATAAGGGTCAAAAGGGTGGCCAAGGTCTGCAAGAAGATCCACAACACCAGTTTCAGGAAAACCATCGATTGGAACCGGCTCGCCAAATCCTTCGAGTGGGGCGCCTGTTTCTGCATCTAGCGCCGTAAGGAAAAACCCTGGAGTTATCATATAAACGACTCCCTTTCCATTAACCTCGGAATAACCTATACCTTTTCCATAGTCTGCTCGCATGGAATACTCCCAGCGGCCAGTGTTGGGTAGTCTATAGCTCCAAATAGTCTCACCAGTTTTTGGGTCTATCGCTACTACGTGTCTGCGAGATCCGGCGACGGTATACAGTGTTCCATCAATGTAACTAGGAGTCGATCTTCCACTAGCGGCTCCGAGACTTGCTCCATCCCACTCCCATACAACCTCTAAATCGCTAAAGTTTGTAGGAGTAATTTCCTCAGAAGTTGTGAANCGTGTGTTTCCGTGATCATTGCCCAGTGTCGTCCATTCGACGCTATCCTGTGCAGCGAATGCGGTACCTGCTGCACTTAAAATTACCCAAAAGAGGATTTTCTCGATGACTTTCGACATATTTATTTTTCCTGCCATTTTTCGCCTCGTTGATAAAAAATTAATTTCGAATTCATTCAGGCATTATTTTGCAATATTGGCTGTAATTTTCTTTATAAGAATAAGAAATTTANNTNAATAAAATCAGTTATTTATGTTATTTTNANTTCCAGCCGAGCAAACCAACTACACCCTTCAGGCTACCGGAAGGATTAAACAATGTCTATGTCCAAAAAGTTACGAGATGTTGCATGACGGCTATTAAAATGTTCATACGTGCCTTGTGATACCGTCCATAGTGAAGCCTGCTGTTGAAAGTTCATCGTTNAAGGCGCTAATTTGGTCTTTGGTGAGAGTGGTAAGGGGGGGCCTGACTCTGGACCATTCCTCATCTCGACTCTGGAGNGTTATGGCTGTCTTTAAAGCCGGTATCATTGGATAAGATTGGAAGATANTTCTGATCTGATCAATGCTTTCCTGCAGAGATTCTGCTCTATCACTATCCCAGTTTTCAAAAAGATTATTTATTGCTAATGCATTTACGTTAGCTGTAGCTGAAATACACCCTGCACCTCCAGCTCGCATGTTCTTTAATAGAAAACTTTCCGACCCACAGAAAACACGGAAGTTNGGAATATTCATCTCATTGAATGCNGCTGTTTGTTTCCANTCCCCTGAGCTATCNTTAATTCCAGCTATGTTNTCAGGNTATTCAGTAGCTAATCGCTTTACTAAATCAGTAGAGAGTGGGATTTGTGAGATGGGCGGGATGTGATAGAGATAAATAGCTAAGTTATCTTCATTAACTTGCTCTATGATTTCAGCATAGTATGCGNAAAGGCCTTCGTCGCTCACGCCCTTATAAAAAAATGGTGGGAGCATTAGTACTCCTCGGCAGCCAATTGTTATGGCGAATTTTGTTAGCTCTACAGTATCGCTGATGGAGCAGCAGCCACTACCGGGCATCAGAGAATCGCCGGTGATTCCTGAGGAAATGAGAAATTCTAACAACTCAATCTTTTCTTTGACCGACAGGGANTTTGCTTCACTATTTGTTCCAAATACGGCGAGATTTACCCCTTTGGAGGAAATCCATTGGCAATGATTTAAAAACCGGTCTTTATCGGGAGTGAAGTCTTTTCTAAAAGGTGTGACCACAGGAGCTAAAATACCATCAAATCTGTTCATAAAGTTTGTTATGACCCATAACTGTGAAAAAAAATTCTAATGTTCAGAGGCTTCTCGCAATAACCCTCAAGGTTTTGAGCTTTCTGAGGCGGTAAGACTCAAAAAGAGCATCGGCCAAATTCCGACGTGAATCATTAAGTCGGCAGTATTAAAAATATAGCTCCAAAAAGGAATATTTTGTATATCAATAAAGTCAATGACGCTGCCGTAGATTAGTCTGTCCAGGACATTGCTGAGCCCGCCCCCTACGATAAAGCCAAAACAAATATACTCATATCTCCTGGTCGCGGGGCTCATCCANAAGTACGCTGAAACACCGATCAGTAAGAAAAGGCTGATTAGTCCGAACAGCCAGCCCATATCCTGACCAAGACCGAATATTCCGCCAAAATTTCTTATGTGTGTAAAGTAGAGGAAGTCGTTAATTTCAAGAGATGTATTCTGAGGAAGATTTTCGTTTATCCAAAAACCGCTCAGCTGGCAAACTATTAAAACACCAAGTACTAAGCATCCGTAAAGGTACATGTGTTTTATATTTTTCAATTTCGTTAGCCTGCAGAGTTTATCTTAAAGAATACAAAACAAATCATACCATAAGGATGCAGGGTAGTTTCACCTCTCACCTCTCACCTTTCAGGTTCGGCATACGGCANGTCAGCGTATTGTATAATCTGATCAGGAGCCTGCCCATTATACAAAATAATGCTGTGGGCGCAGTTGTGCATGCGTGGCGNAGTCCATAATTCCGCTAATGGTTTACCCTCTGCGTAGCACAGTAAAGATTTGATTAGGGCGCCGTGACTGACTACAACTACTTTCTTNCTTTNAAATTCGCTAGCAAACGATTGAATAGTGCTTACAGCTCTTTGCTGAAGTTGAGAGAAGCTCTCAGCCCCCTTTAAGGCAAAGAGGTGTGGCTTCTTCCAAAAGTGTTGGTGCGATTCGGGGCTTTCGCCTTCTATATCTTTATATAGTTTGCCTTCCCAAGGGCCAAGGAATATTTCTCNTANNGAGTCTAAGTACTNAATGTNNGATTTGGATCGTGGAAAGNCNAANTCTGCTGTCTGNCGTGTCCTCAGGGANGAACTACAAAATACCTTATCAAATTTTANGTGACTGATACGCTTNCCAAGTNCGANTGCTTGTTGTTCACCNACTNCTGTGAGGCGAGAATCACTTTGCCCTTGCGCTCTGCCTTCTTCATTCCAATTCGTTTGACCGTGACGAATTAAATGTAATTCCACTTACCCTCTCCTAAGATTTAGTTCTCTCTACAGCATTCTTCCAACCGGCATATTGCCTCTCCCTCCAACCGTCATCTTTTTTTGGCTTAAACATCATACCCACTTGCCACTTCTTGTTTATTTGATCTAGAGAAGAAAATACACCACCTTGGAGCCCAGCCACGTATGCTGCGCCTAATGCGGTTGTCTCAGTTATAATAGGCCTGTGGACTTCGCAATTTAAAACATCTGCTAGTCTCTCGTTAAAATAGTTATTGGTCGATAAACCACCATCTACGCGCAGTTCAGCAAGCGTTGCTCCATCGCCTTTTATTGCATCCATTAAGTCTTTAGTTTGATAGACAGTTGACATTAGACCGGCTGCAGCTAATTCGTTGATTCCAGTGTCTCGGGTCATGCCAAACAACGCACCGCGGGCTTGGGGATCCCAATATGGTGCGCCTAACCCGGTAAAAGCCGGAACCAGGTATACTTTGAGGTTATCAGAAACTTCTCTTGCAAGCTGCTCTGAATCTGCAGCGTTTTGCATAAGCTTCAGTTGGTCGCGAAGCCACTGCATAGTTGCTCCTGCCATAAAGATGCTGCCTTCGATAGCATAATTCGTTGCGCCATCCAGACGATAAGCTATTGTTGTTAAAAGACGGTTAGAAGAATAGACGAGGGAGTTTCCGGTATTGAATAGCAAAAACCCACCTGTTCCATAAGTAGCCTTAGCTTGCCCCTTCTCAAAGCAGCATTGACCAAACGAAGCTGCTTGCTGATCTCCGATCATTCCGGTAATTGGTATTGCTCCACCTAAGGCAGATTCATCTGCCATACCGAAATCGGCTCCGCAATCTTTGACTTCCGGAAGAATATCTCTCGGGATTTCAAAGAGATTGAGTAGGTCTATATCCCATGATTGCTGTTTAATATTGAACAGCATTGTTCTCGAAGCATTTGTTATGTCAGTGTAATAGCTTTTACCGCTGGTTAATTTCCATAAAAGATAGGTATCTATTGTTCCGATAGCTAGGTGCCCCGCTAGCGCTTTCTCCCTAGCTTCAGGTACATTTTCTAAAAGCCAACGAAATTTAGTAGCGGAAAAGTAAGGGTCTAATAGCAATCCTGTTTTTTCTTGAACATTACTCGCGTGTTTCTCTCTTAAGGAATCACAAAGATCTGCCGTGCGCCGATCTTGCCAGACGATTGCTCTGTTTAGAGGNTCACCTGTCCTTCTATCCCATACGACCGATGTTTCNCGCTGATTTGTTATTCCTATGCAGGCGATATCTTTCGCTGAGGCGCCCAGTTTAGTCATTACTGCTCTGCAGCTAAGTAAGGTAGAGTTCCAGATTTCAGTCGCGTCATGTTCTACCCAGCCATCAGCTGGGAAGTACTGTTTGAANTCTTTTTGCTTAATGGCTTTTGGATTTCCGTGTAGNTCAAATAGTATTGCTCGACTACTGGTTGTCCCTTGATCAATTGCGAGTATATATTTTGACATTCTTNTTTAGCTCTATCTTTTNGCTTGTCATTAGTTAGTTTCGAAGATTAAATTTTNTCGACATTGAGGCGTTCTTTTTTAATTTCCATATTATNCTATNGAACTCAGCCGAGTTACATGTGGCACCGAGAAATCGCAAATGTCACATGGTTTTTCAAGCACACTNGAAAAATTTCATAAGNGCANGTNAAAATTTTATGACAGTAGCTTAGCACATTGCTCTANCGACCATGACAAGAATTTATCNAGATTAACTCTTTTCCAGGGNTGAATTTGGCTGGGTAGNCTTTTCAACTAGTATTGATTGGCTTGAGGCNATTGAGTTCTTCGAAATATTCCAAAGCCCATATAAGCAAGGCCGATCGATAATAGTGGATTCAAGTAGTTAAAAAAGGTCCACGGTGCAAATTCTAATGGTGAAATGCTTAGAACCCCTGTAATAAATGCTCCTGAAGTTGTCCAAGGGATAAGCGATGTGCTGAGGGTTGCCCCTTCCTCCAGGCANCGCGATAACATATGCTTTTCTAACTGACTTTTTTCATAGGATTCTTTGAAAATTTGTCCNCCAAATATNATAGATAGNTATCCCTCGCCCATACTCATATTTGCAATAATGCCAGCACTAATTGTCGCAGTCATTAAACTAGCCGCACGTTGNATACGNTCTAANACNCCTTTAAGAAGAACTTTNACAAAGCCAGCGCGGTCAAGTATGCCCCCTANNGAGAGGGCAATTAATGCAAGAGACATTGTCCACATCATGCTTGTAATTCCGCCCCGAGTGAGNAGCGAGTCAATTCGTTCATTACCGGTGTCTGAGACGTATCCGGTATGCAAACTGTTTAGAACCTCTGGAAGGGANCGCTCTTGAATGAAAACTGCCAGTAGTAAGGCTGCTGCGACACTGCCAAGCATGCTGGCTTCGGCCGGCGTCCGATTAATGCTTAAAGCAAGTAAGACAAATAAAGGTAATAAAGTTATTACACTGATTGAAAACTCCATCCCAAGCAGTTCGCGGAGTGTCAGTAATTCTTGCTCNGAAATCGTTTGAGCTGAATAGTAAANGCCNATANCNGAAAAAATAAGNAAACANATAATGTATGTCGGCACGGTGGTATACAGCATAGATTTAATATGTGAATAGAGATCTGTGTCAGCACTCATGGCAGCCAGATTAGTAGTATCTGAAACAGGAGACATTTTGTCTCCAAAGCTTGCTCCAGAGACTACCATTCCAGCCACAAGTGCCAGAGGCATGCCAAGCGCCTCGCCTAATCCCATCAGCACGACGCCAATGGTAGCTATTGTGCCCCAGGCCGTCCCGGTCGCCAGCGACATCAAGCTGCACAGTATTAAACCGGACGGTAAAAAGAAATAGGGGTGCAGCAAATCTAACCCATAATAGATTAGCCCGCCAATTGTTCCACTCTCTATTAAGGCGGCAACGAGAATACCGATCAGAAAGAAAATAAAAATTGCACCCAAGCCTTTTTCAATACCAGAGATCATCGCAGACTTAATTTTTTGATAAGAGAAGCCCAGCCAGTAGGAGTGAGCAGCTACCCATACAAGAGCTAGCACCAACAAACTATGGAGGCTAATTCCAAGCCAGAGCAACCCGAAGATAACTACTGCTATAACACCACCGAAACAGACTAAGGACTGGAGAAAGGTAGGAGTTTTCATATCTTCCATAATCTAGTTTCCTATGTATNCAGANGTTGANTCGGGTNGCGAAGNANNGGCCTTCANTCNTCAGNTTGNNATGGATTTTCAGGCATGANTTGTGTGTCTAAGTGGCGCCCTTCTGGAGNAAGTCTTTTGNCCATAATTAGCTNCCAGGTAANTTANGATAGATTCCTCCAATTCTGGNGCCAACNNTTGGAGNCCTTGAGTCTCCTGCATCCAGCGGATNCGGCTTTCCCANACNGCTTTATCACCCGAGTTTTGTGTNATCAANAANGATGAGTGGCANTCTGTGCAGGTTGCTTGTACTTCTTGCCAGCCTCTGGCAATAATAAGGTTTGAAGTATCGCTTGTTGCTTCTTGTGCAACAGGCAAATTAACTGCGAAGGCTGCTGTTAACCCAAATAAAATAGTAGTTAGAATTAATTTTTTTTTCATATTCTCAGGTGGCTTGCACCGCAACTCTATGGCACGCGTTGTTCAAATAGCCTCTTGGATTCCAGCCAGGTACAACCATGGGCTGAGAACGCCCCAAGTTGTCCATCGCTCTTGCCCAAATTTCATAGTATCCAGGTTCTGGGAACTGAACCCAGGATTCAAAGCTTTGCCAAGATAGGNNATTTGCAGCAGAACCTAGCGCAGTTGGTAACCAAGTGGCACCAAAATCGATTGACAGGAATACTCCGCTGATTTGATCATCTCCGGCCCACGCGTGCCCCCTTACCGACATTCGCTGACGATAATCCTGATTTATTCCAGACTGTGGGAAGGTTACGATCGATTTTACCGGCATAGACTCTATGACTTTCATATCCTCATTTGGAACTCGGCTCCCTGGTGCAACATGCGTTTGTGGAACCGAATAGGACGGCGCCGCCATCTTTTCNCCGTCATGCACTTGATTGCGAACAACTAAGCGGTTCAGCCATTTCCCAGAGACAGAACCAGGCCAGCCCGAACAGACCAAACGAAGCGGAAACCCATTTTGCAGGGGTATNTCTTCGCCATTCATCGCCCAGGCNATTATCGATTCTCTTTCCATAGCTTTACTGATGGGNACACCACGAGAAATAGGATCAGCATCGGGGTTCCCGCTGGTATGGGTATCTGCCCCGTAATAACCAACGTAAACTGCATCTCTGGCAACGCCGCAATAGTTCAGAACATCTCTCAATCTAACGCCTGTAAACTTTGGGCAGCCTATCGCACCGGTTGTCCATTGATTGCCACTCGCGGCAGGAACAAACTCACTTCGCCCGTTGCCCCCACATTCGAGCTGGAGTTGAAGAGTAACCTCCTCAAATCTTTCTTTTAAATCTTTAATTGAAAACTTAGTGGGTGTAACGCAGGATTCGCCATCAATCTCGAGCTCCCAGGTTTCTTGATCAACGGTTTCAGGGGGGATACCGTTATTTCTAACGAACATGTACTTATTGGGGGTTATAGGATCGTCCAGNAAATGAGCTGGAGTTTCNGCGTTGACCGGTCTGTCATTAAGAATTACTAAGCCNTCTTTACCTTCAATNACATCGGGCGCACTTTCAGCNGCGAATGCAGCAGGNATGAGGCCGGCGGGCATAAATCTGGCGAATGGAATACTCATTCCTAAAGCAGTCGAAAGCGAAATTAGGCCGGTGTTCTTTAAAAAACCTCTCCGAGTTGTTCTGTGAGATTTCCTTCCCCAAAGCTCCGAGTCAGCAACTATCGGATTCCGTTCATACAATTCATGGAGTTTTATGGGATCTTTCTTGGACATTATTCTCTCTTTGCATTAAGTAGATAACCAAGGGTATCAGAATAATGGCCAGCGGTGCAAAACCGCTAAGAGGTTGGTTGGGGCTGGCTTGAGGGACCCCTGGGGGTGTATTTAAGCAGAATTTCATAAGGTTACTCTTAAGAGTTTAAATTTTGGTCTGTTTCTCATAAATTTCAAAAAAATTAAACAATCATTCCAGTACTAAAATCATAATCTGTCATGCTGTCATCAACCAGGCGGGAGATTGGACAATCGATATAATTGAGAAAGTTAATATCCAAGGCCAACTCCTCTGGTAATCAAAAAGGCTATTAGCGGTAGGAACGCGAGAATTGTTAATTGCAGTCTCAGAAGTAAAACAATGGACGTTGGTACTTCTATTGAATCTTTTTTTGGTTCTCTATGCTTTCTAAAAAAGTTCGAAGTNANAAGAGAAAGAAGGAATATGAGCGTGAANAAGATTANCTTGGTCATAAATAATGGGTTTTGAGTGTAGAAATTGCTTGGNCTCCCAACCCAAAACCAAAGAACAAGTCCTCCTATACAGGTCAAAATCAAGCNGAGGTTAAAAAACAGGTTCACCTTCGCTAGGTTAATAGCATCTTCCTCACTAATTAAAGTTTTTATTGCTGTGTTTTTAATTATCAGCGTTGCAATGACTCCAAAAATAGCAATGAAATGCAGGTATCGAGCGATTGTGTATAGCAACATTTGTTTTTAGAACCGGAATAATTGAATATCGGTAAATATTCTATCTTATTCTTGGTATGCTTCTATAACGAAACCGAAATAAAAAGCCTCTGGGGGAATAATGTCAGAACAACAAAATTCCAGCGATCCAAGAATTGGAGATGATCAACTTAAATCAAGCATGAGAAAAGTTGCGCTAACTGCCCTGGCCGGGACTAGTATTGAGTGGTATGACTTCTTTCTTTACGCCACCGCCGCCGCATTAGTTTTCCCATCCGTATTTTTTCCAGAGTCTGATCCGACCATGGGTCTCATCTTATCGTTCGGAACATTTGCATTTGGTTTTGTAGCTAGACCGATTGGGGGAATTTTGTTCGGGCATTTCGGTGATCGAATAGGGCGTAAGAAGACCTTAGTGACTGCATTAATGTTGATGGGTGTAGCCTCAACTTTAATTGGTTTAATGCCAACCTATGCAACCATAGGAATTGCAGCACCAATTTTGCTAACAATTTTGCGTTTTGTTCAAGGGCTCGCTATCGGAGGCCAATGGGGTGGAGCAATGCTGTTGGTAACGGAGAGCGCTCCGTCAGACCAGCGGGGCTACTATGGTGCCTATGCGCAAGCTGGGGCGCCGGTAGGTGTTATCTTAGCAAACCTCGCTTTTATTCTTATAAGTTCCTTAGTGTCAGAGGATTTCTTCCAAGCATGGGGTTGGCGTATTCCGTTCATTTCCAGTGTTATNTTAATTGGAATTTCTATGTATGTGCAGCTGCATGTAGAGGACACAGGGGCATTTAAGGAACTTGAAGCGCTCAGGGTGAAAAAACTCGCCGCTGACGATTCTGGAAAAACTCCTGCCCGACGATCGCCTGTTCTAGAAGCAATTACAAAGTATCCTAAAAGAATAACCTTGGCTGCGGGCGCATTCCTTTCTGTCCAGGTGAACTTTTATATTTTAATCAGTTTTATCCTCGCATACGGGAGTGATCCGACGGGGGGAGGGATGAGCCGCGACACAGTGCTTATTGCAGTTTTGATTGCCTCAGCTTTGATGGTGGTGGTTCAGTTCTGGGCTTCCGCCTATTCGGACCGGCATGGAAGAAAAGGTATCTTTATGCTGGGTGCGGCATTAACGGGTATTTCCGCGTTCGCGCTTTTCCCTCTCGTTTCAACTGGAAGTTTTTGGTTGAGTGTTCTCGGTATCAGCGCGGGACTTTGTTTTGTNGGCATGATGTATGGCCCGCAGGCAGCTTTTTTTACTGAGTTATTCTCGACCGAGGTACGCTACTCTGGCGCCTCGCTAGGATATCAACTTGGTGCCATTGTAGGAGGCGCGTTTGCGCCGGTAATTGCAACTTTCTTATGGGCGGAGTANTCAGTCTTTTGGGTTGCAGCGTACATGGCTTTCGCGTCAATTTTGACTATAATCTCAGTCGCATTTCTGTCAGAGACCTACAAAACTAGTTTGACAGAAGAAAGCCAGTAAGAAGANTACTGAGTTAACGATATACTGATGGATAAACCCGAGANGNACAAGCCGTTGAGGAAAAGATGTCNTTAAGCTCAAGAGATGCCCTATGGCCAAATTACAGTCCGCCAGATGACCTGATTTTCACTCACGGTGCAGGCACTGAGTTATTTACTGAAAAAGGCGATGTTTACCTAGATTTTTTATCTGGTATTGCAGTGACTAGTTTCGGGCACTCTCATCCTTATTTAAACGAGGCATTGAAGAAACAGGCGGATAGACTTTGGCATGTGTCTAATCTATTTAGAATTCCAGCGGCTGAGAATTTGGCTAATCGCTTAGTCGAAGAGTGTTTTGCAGATAGTGTTTTTTTTGCTAACTCTGGTGCGGAAGCGGTAGAAGCAGGNCTTAAGGCTATTAGGGGCTATCACGCCGCAAATGGTAACCCGGAGCGAACGCGGATTATTGGGTTCTCGGATAGTTTTCATGGTCGAACGATGGCAACCGTAGCGGCAGCAGGCAATAAATCGCACATGCAAAATTTTGTGCCGGGCGATCAGGGTTTTGATCAAGTAGAATGGGGAGATACNGAATCATTAACAAGCACGATAAGTGATCTCACCGCTGGTATCATTTTAGAACCCGTCCAAGGTGAAGGGGGTATCAGGCCCATCACACAAGAATTTTTGACCACGATTAAACAGTTGTGTGATGACAAAGGAATCCTATTAATGTTCGACGAGGTTCAGTGCGGAATTGGAAGAACAGGGTGCCTCTTTGCCCATCAGCATTATGGTTTAACGCCAGATGTTATGGCCCTGGCCAAAGGTTTGGGCGGTGGTTTTCCGATAGGAGCTTGCCTAACTACAGAGACCGTTGGAGGCTCGATGGTAGTGGGGACGCACGGCAGCACCTTTGGAGGCAATCCTTTAGCTATGGCGGTTGGGAATGCAGTCATGGATTTACTGTTAGAAAAGGGAAGGATAGCGAGTGTAGTCGAGAAGGGTAACTATCTTGATAAAGAGTTGAAAAGGATCCAAGAGAAATACAATGAGCTGCTGGAGTCGGTGCATGGCCTTGGGTTAATGATAGGGATAAAGTGCAGAATACCCAGCGGAGACTTAGCTTTAAATTTGCGAAAAAATAATCTTTTAGTGGGACAGTCTGGATCTAATATGATTCGTTTGTTACCTCCTTTAAATGTTGAACAAACTCACCTAGAGAAGGCTGTACATATCTTAGAGAAAACGNTGGCTGAAATGAATGCNTAATTCCTANAGGCTAATTGANTAGTGTAACTTATTATGAAGATAGAAATAGTTTACTGTATGGCTTGAAATTATAGATCGGACGCGGACCGTGTGTCGGCAGAGGTGGAAAAAACCACTGGGGAAATTCCCATATTGACAGCGGGTTCGGGTGGTATATTCGACGTAAAATTAAACGATAATCTGATCTTTTCAAAGCACAAGCTAGGCAGGTTCCCAAATGATGGTGANGTTGCTGAACTTTTAAATAATTAATAAAAGCAACTCATTCTACTAAATGATGCTTAGGGTCAACAGGTTTCATTAACGCATTGCTNACTAAGGCTATAGCGAGCAGTGCCGCCATGAGTAACATGGTAGAGTTGTATAAACTGCTTGTTGGGTCAGTAGTTCCTGGAGGNGCAATTTCCATCAGGCGGGCTATGTTGACAGTATTTGAAGCTACAAGAGTTTCCAGCTGATCCACCCCAGCACCGAACTGTGACTGGAAGTCCACAGGATCGATGCGAGAAACTAGATCGTTTATTGCGTTGGTTAATGAATTTTGGCGCAATGAAGTAATAGCCAAGGGGCCTAGTACTCCGGCCGTACTCCAGGCTGTAAGCAATCGACCATGAATACCACCTACGTATTTTGTACCAAAAATATCAGCGAGATATGCTGGTATAGTAGCAAAGCCCCCACCATACATCGTAAAAATAATCATGGTCGCCGCATAGAAATAGACCAACCACACTATTGAAGGGCTAGCACTAACTTGCTGAGCCGAAAAAGGAATGGAAAGGTACAAGACAATGCCAAGCAGAAAAAATATCCAGTACGTATTCCTTCTGCCAATGTAGTCAGACGCGCTGGCCCAAATAAAACGACCCATCATGTTAAAAGCACTAATCATCACTACGTAAGTTGCGGCGAAGGCAGTGTCCACAATATGGGGTAAAGACGAGCCGAAAATCTCTGTAATCATTGTCCGAGCGACGCCCAAGACTCCGATTCCAGCAGTAACATTGAAACAAAGAACTANCCANAGCTGATANAATTGCCGAGTTTTTAATGCTTCNTCTAGGTGTACATTGTGAGTTGAAATCAANNNCCCTCGTTTTTCTTCGTTGGGCTCAGTCCATCCTTCAGGTTTCCAACCCTCGGCNGGNATACGATAAGAGAAAGCNGCNATNAGCATCACTGCGAGATAGATAAGACCAATAACCAAAAATGTTTCAGCTACCCCNGTTGCTCCAGTATTAACGAGGTAAACTCCCTCAGGCCCNGGTACGGTCATTTCTCTGACTTCTGCTGCTCCGATTACCACCACTTCACGCAGTACTCCGCTGACCTCTGCAAACCTTCTCCCTGCCTCTGTTACAAGACTCACCTCTGATGCTGTTCCAAGGTAATCTGGTGCCTGGTAAAACATACGGATAAAAAATTCTTTCATCGGCGTCCCAATCATTGCGCCGCCACCAAAGCCCATAATTGCCATCCCCGTCGCCATGCCACGCCGATCCGGGAACCAGCGGATTAAGGTGCTGACTGGTGAGACATAACCCATCCCAAGGCCGCAACCTCCGATCACGCCATAACCTAAATATAACAACCAGAGTTGGTGGGTCAGGATTCCCAATGCGCCTACCAGATAGCCTCCTCCCCAGCAGAATGCTGCTACCACGCCCACTTTTCGTGGGCCTGCTTCTTCAAGCCATTTTCCGGCAAATGCCGCGGCTAAGCCCAAAGAGACAATTGCAACAGTGAACACCCAAACGACAGCACTTAGGCTCCAATCTCCAGCAGAGCTCGCAACAACCCCTTGAATGCGAGTGAGGGGAGGGTTGTAGATGCTCCAGGCGTATACCGACCCTATGCATAAATGTATTGCAATAGATGCCAGTGGTACGCGCCAGCGATTGTAATCGCTTGGGGCAATGATGCGCTCTTTAGATAGAAGTCCTGCCATTTTTGTGGTCCGTTTATTTTTTTTATTTAAAGGATGTAAGAACTAAATTTAGTTCACGTAAACTAACTCATTCAGTGGAGTCTGTAAAAGGCAGGCAATTTTATTCTTAGCGCTGAAAAAGGTAGGAAAATTTTACAAAGAACTGATCGCCATCATTTCTGAGTTCGTCCGCGGTAATCAGCTCTCTTTCATCCTCAAAGTCGATAATATCAAAATTACTTTGGTTAGAGTTATACCCAACATAGAAGGATGACCATGGGTTGATAACATATCTAAGTAACACGTCAAAGTTTAAATTCTCGTCGTTCTCAAGTCTTGTGGCAGGTCCTGCTTCAGTTTTGTCGTACTGCGCAATAAATCTTAACGACAGCTCTCTAGTGAATTGGTAGTTCCAGTTTGACCGGAAAATTTCGTTTGAGAAAACTTTTTGGCCACCAAGGGTGTCGAGTTCGGTTAGGAAATAGGTGTTAGCTATACTGAGCTGTGTGGTTGGTCTCAAAAGAACATTGAGATCGATTCTACTTGTGTCGGCGACGGAGGGAAGTGCTCCTATTTGGGGGACCAAGTTTAGGGTTGTTCCTTTACGAAAATTAGCTTTGATCTGCAGTGATTCTAATGAGTTGTTATCAAATCCTATTTGCCAATTGTCATAGTCATACGACATTATTCTGTTGACCCCTGGGAATTGGCCTGGTTGTACTATTTCAGTATAGTCCGTCCAACGAGCATTAATGCCAGTTGTTTCAAAACGGACGTCGAATCGAGGGCCCAATTCCGAATAAATTCTTGTACCCTCCATGTCCTGTAAGTAAACACCAAAACCGGCCATGTTCCACCTAGTAACGGCGGAATTTTCCGGATAGAAGTTTATGGTGGAGGACTGATGACATCCGGATGTGTTCGATCTGAAGTATCGGTTTTGGAAACCAAGTTCCGCCTTGAAATCTGAAGTAGTCTCAATACAGTGGGTATGATTCCTATAAGTTCTCCCTTCTCGATTGAACATAATATTTCTCTGATAACCCGTCATTGCGTCTCCACCTGAAGAAGGTTCGCTCTCGGTTCCGATCGCCTGCATTTGGGTAAACCAGTTGTCCGTGAATTTGATTCTGCTGTCTAGACTTAGCACTCTGTTGTAGCCGTCGCCTAGTTGTCGCTCAGTTGCCAAAAATCCTGCACGATTCTGATTTCCAAAATCTTTGAAACCCCTAAGTATAGCGATATTTGCTTTCTCGCCGTTGAGTGGATCATCAGCTTCTCTATTGAGGCCAGGCGCAACATCATTGATTAGAATACCTCCAAAACCGTAATCGCCCTCTCGGCCTGTGAGGCGGATACCCCCCTCTGGGTCCACAATTCTTCGCGTAAATACTAAATTCGAGTCGGTCGAGAAGAAATTAGCGTTTTCAATAAAAAAAGGTCGCCGCTCCGGAAACTGGACTTCAAACCTTTCATTCACAGTAACCTGGGGCTGGTCAGATTCAATTTGACTAAAATCTGGGTTGAGGGTCAGATCTAGAGCCCAGCTATCATTAAATACAAACTTGGCATCTACCCCTAACTCCTGCTCAGAAGAGCGATCGAATTTAGGGCCACCGAGTGCTGAGGTATCTAAGGCGTCTAATTCTCTAGCGAAAAAGAAAGGTATAACCTGGTAGTTATTGCCTGACGACACATTGGTGATCCCGGGCATGAGAGCAGCTTGATTTAACCGTCCCTCAACATTTATCGAATACTCGGGCCAAAATGACTGCTCCCCGTATCGAGTTATCTGTCTATTAAATTGAACTCGCCACAGTTGCTCATCAGATTCACTAAAACGTAAACTTTTCATTGGCACGGTTATTAAGACCATATAGCCTTGATCGGTGAGTTCCCCCTCACTGAACCAAACCGCATCAAATGTTGAGTCAAAACCTGCGCGTCTTCCTGAGCCCTCAGCCCATCTCATGTCTAGTTGAATCCCGCGCGAGTTAGAGTAGAACGCGAAAGCAGATCGTTGATTATTAAATGTGTCGACCATGAATCCGACATGGTCATCCTGGCCAATGTTTTCGCGTGCGGCCATGTTAGACCTGATGAGTTCTGGGTTTTCATCGAAAGCTAAGAAAACAACATAAAGGTTTTCATCATCGTATCCAATGTATGCTTCAGTATGTTGAGCTGAAGGTTGGCCAGGGTAAGGTTCTCTCTGAACAAAATTTTCTGCCTTGTTCATCGACTTTGCTAGCGAAGT
>NHGO01000017.1 GCA_002172295.1 Gammaproteobacteria bacterium TMED139
CCGCGAAAACAATATACAAGTTGAAAGATTTGTTAGAAGAGTGAATAACGCTAAATATGAGGGCATCCCGGCCGATTGGGGAGTAGAATGCGGCTTTGGCAGACAACTATTGACCGGCAATAAAGATGGTCCCGATGGTTTTTTCTTCTCCCTACTTTGTAAATCGTAGTCTAATCTTTAGTTTGAAATCGCGAGTGCTTGTCCTATGAATATAATCATACTTGGTGCAAATCAAATAGGCTGCACACTCGCTGAAACTTTAACAAGTGAAGCAAACGACATAACAGTCGTTGACCCCGATGCTGACAAGCTTCGTGAACTCAAAGATCGCATCGACATAGGTACGATAGTAGGTCATGCGTCTCATCCCGAAGTTCTGAAACGAGCTGGTGGTGAAGACGCTGACATGATGATAGCAATTACCGACAATGACGAAGTCAACATGGTCGCTTGCAGAGTCGCATACTCAATGTTTCAAACACCTAAAAAGATTTGCAGAATNAGATCATCAGATTATCTAGTCAGTGAGGANCTTTTCGGAAAGCATGGAATAGCAGTAGATGATGTAATCAGCCCCGAGCTAATAGTCTCAAACTATATGGAGAAACTCATTGACCTACCAGGCTCGCTTCAAGTTCTCGATTTCGCTGATGGAAAGGCGCAATTAGTTGCCGTGAAAGCATTTTATGGTGGGCCTCTAGTCGGGCATGAAATTCGTCTTCTTAGAGAACATATGCCGAATATTGACACAAGAGTAGCTGCGATCTTCAGGAAAGACCGACCTATAATGCCCGAAGGTACCACCGTCATCGAGGCCGATGATGAGGTGTTTTTTGTTGCCGCCCAAGAACATATAAGAAGTTGCGTCGGTGAGCTAAGGAAGCTTGATAAACCATACAAACGGCTGATCATAGCGGGTGGAGGTAACATTGGCTTAAGGCTGGCAGAATCTATAGAGGNTAGATACCAGGTAAAAATCATTGATCATAATCAAGAGCGCTGTTCCTATTTATCACAACATTTAAATAGCGCTATCGTTCTTAATGGGGAGGCTTCCAGTCAAGAGTTACTTCTTGAAGAGAACATTGAAGATACCGACGTATTTCTNGCCTTAACTAACGACGATGAAGCCAACATAATGTCTTCGCTGCTAGCGAAAAGACTTGGCGCGAAAAAAGTAATGACAATAATNAACAATCCTGCCTATGTAGACCTAGTCCAGGGGGGAGAAATAGATATCGCAATCTCTCCACAGCAGGCCACCATCGGCAGTCTATTAACCCATGTAAGGCGAGGAGATGTTGTTAAAGTCCACTCTCTTCGAAGAGGNGCGGCTGAAGCCATGGAAGCAATAGCACATGGAGATNCAGCTTCATCCAGGGTTGTTGGAAAAACTATTGAAGAAATTGAACTTCCAGAAGGAACAAAAATTGGAGCTATAGTTAGAGATAATCAAGTTTTAATTGCCCATGATAAAACCCTAGTTGAACCAGACGACCATGTAATTTTATTTTTAGTGGATCGAAAAATGATTCCGCAAGTAGAGCGATTATTTCAAGTTGGTCTAAGTTTCTTCTGAAGAAAATGCACGCATCTATCATATTAAAAATTCTCGGCACTCTCTTAATGCTGTTTAGCATTTTNGCAAACTTTCTGCCGTTACTCGTATCTATAGTCTACCAAGATGGTATGCACACCTCCTTCTTAAGCTCTACCCTCATTATTTTTAGTACTGGTAGTATCTTTTTCCTTTTAACAAGGAAAAGTAAGCGTGAGTTAGGAATTAGGGATGGGTTTTTANTAGTTACTTTATTTTGGGCAGTGCTAGGTATCGCTGGTTGTTTACCTTTTGTATTCTCTTCCGCACTAGACTTATCAATTACAGATGCTGTATTTGAATCTCTGTCCGGTCTAACAACGACTGGGGCGACAGTGATTTCTGGGCTGGACAGTTTGCCGAAATCGATACTTTTCTATCGGCAGCAACTTCAATGGTTAGGTGGAATGGGTATCATTGTTTTAGCTATTTCGCTGTTGCCAATGCTCGGGATTGGGGGAATGCAGCTCTATCGTGCTGAGAGCCCCGGGCCAATCAAAGATAATAAACTTCTGCCCCGATTAGCAGAAACGGCTAAAGCACTCTGGTATATCTATTTAAGTCTCACAGCAGTTTGCGCAGTATCTTATTGGGTTGCCGGTATGGATTTATTTGATGCTGTTAGTCATAGCTTTGCAACAATCGCCATCGGTGGATTTTCAACATATGATCAAAGTATTGGCCATTTTGAAAACTCGGCTATTGAATTTGTGGCTATTATCTTTATGTTCATTTCCGGTGTTAATTTCGCGATGCATTTTACAGCCTGGCAAAACCGATCTGTGAGGCATTACCTTGGAGACCCTGAATTCCTTTTCTACTCATTTATTTTACTTATAGTGTCAGTTGTCACTATTACGGTTCTATATTTTTCGGAAATTTATATTGGGTTTTTTGAGGTCACAATTAAAGGCCTTTTTCAGGTCGTTTCTTTTGCAACAACCACAGGCTTTACAACAGCGGATTTCAATGCTTGGCCTCTCTTCCTGCCTTACGTTCTCTTATATGCCGCAATTATTGGGGCGTGCGCTGGTTCAACTGGGGGAGGGATGAANGTAATAAGNATNTTATTAATATTTAANCANGGNTTTCGAGAAGTNCAGCGCTTGATTCANCCCAAGGCNGTCATACCTGTAAAATTAGGNCGAAACCCTGTGCCNGANCGNATTATTGAATCCGTATGGGGGTTNTTTGCGGTATATGTGATGGCATTTATGGTAATGCTACTTGCTCTTCTGGGGACAGGATTAGACATAATCACAGCCTTTAGTGCTGTTGGTGCTTGTATCAATAATCTCGGTCCCGGACTGGCGGGTGTATCAGAAACTTATGGTTCTCTGCCTGACCAAGCAAAGTGGATTTTGTGCTTTGCGATGCTGCTAGGCCGCCTGGAGATTTTTACGCTGTTAGTTTTGTTTACGCCCATGTTTTGGCGCAGGTAAACCACTAGTTTAATTTATTAATAGAATCGAGATCCATCTAGCCTTTTTCTAAAACGTTTATACTCCCAGGAGTATTGTTCAACGGTTGTCAGTATGCTTTTCTCAATTGTCGCATTAAGAGCGGCGAGTGACTCTTCAAGTCTATTACTATATAGTCCAACCAGTGCTTCCTCTACTATGACTTTGTAACCTTTCCCATTTGGAAGGCGTTTGGCAGTACCACAAAAAACTTTTGCGGGTGTTCTTTGAACTAATTTGCTGACTAAAGTCATTGTTAATGCAGGCTCACCAAAAAAGGGCGAAAACTTGCCGCCCTCAATAGGCGGAACCTGATCAGGAAGTATACCGACAACCTCGCCTCTCTTAAGAGCTGCCAAAACATTTGAGACGCCGGCTTGATTTGTAGGAGTCATTACGAGACCTGCCCTAGACCTCGTTCTCGTTATAAAGTCATCCAACAAATCAAACTTTGGCGGTTGATATAGCCAAGTGGATTTTATCTCGTCACACAAATAAAACCCTAATATCTCCCAGTTTCCGATATGTGGAGCTAGTAAGATTACACCGCTANCCGACTTGGTAGCCTCAAAGAACTTTTCTTCTCCCTCACTATCGACCACTAATTTAAGGGTCTCTTTCATTGGGGGAACCCACGATTTGCCCATCTCCAGAACANTGCATGCTGTGCTGNTTAAGCTGGATCGCGTAAGTGCTTCTATTTCGGTTACAGATTTAGTGCGAAAGCAGGTAGTCAAATTTTTTTGAGTAACTGTCTTTGCTCTAGTAGGTAACCAATACAGTATCGCCCCGCAATACTTGCCTAGTAACTGCAACATCGACAACGGTAGCCATGCCCCAAATTGGAGAAAGACTCTGAATAGTGCGTATTGGATAAATTGAATGGTATGTCACTCGAATAATCAAGAACACTTACATTCTAACCGCATAGAGAGAATAAGCAATTAAGATCCAACGAAGAAGCCTCTGACGCTCTAGCTAAGAAACGGATAATCAAGGATAATTACCCTTATAAGTTTAGCAACCGAATCTTAATAACGTGACTCACAGTTTTAATTTAGGAACATTTCAAGGGTTGATCTTGGCACTTCAGCAGTTTTGGGCTGAGAAGGGTTGTGTGGTTTTACAGCCGCTCGACATAGAGGTTGGCGCAGGAACTTTCCATCCAGGTACTTTTCTGCGAGCGATAGGGCCAGAAAGCTGGAATACAGCCTATGTACAACCTTGCAGACGACCTACAGATGGCCGTTACGGGGAAAATCCTAACCGGTTGCAGCATTACTATCAATTTCAAGTTTTATTGAAACCGTCTCCGACAGACATACAAGAGATATATTTGGAGTCATTAACCAATTTAGGTATTGATACTGCAGTGCATGACATTCGGTTTGTTGAGGATAATTGGGAATCACCCACTTTAGGCGCCTGGGGCTTAGGATGGGAAGTTTGGCTAAATGGGATGGAGGTAACCCAGTTCACGTATTTCCAGCAAGCCGGTGGACTAGAATGCTATCCAGTCAGCGGAGAAATCACTTACGGTATCGAGCGAATAGCAATGTACCTCCAAGGAGTCGACAGCATCTATGACATAGTTTGGGCCGAGAGTGCCGAAGGTTTGGTGACCTATGGTGATGTGTTTAAACAGAATGAAGTTGAAATGTCAGAGTTCAATTTTGACTGTGCAAATGTTGACCTTTTATTTTCGTACTTTGAGGATTGTGAAAAACAGTGCAACTCATTAATTGAAAAGGATCTTCCTCTACCAGCTTACGAGCAAGTTCTCAAAGCCTCACACTATTTTAACTTATTAGACGCTCGCAAAGCGATTTCTGTAACTGAACGACAACGATTTATTTTAAGAGTTCGCTCACTTGCAAGGTTAGTAGCGACATCATATTTTGAAAGCCGTAAGTTGTTAGGGTTTCCTCTAGCATCAGAGGAATTACGCAAGGAATACCTAGACAAGTAACTCATGACTACTCGCGACCTCCTAATTGAAATTGGAACAGAGGAACTTCCCCCAAAGGCCTTAAGCTCACTGTCCGGCGCATTCGAAGATTTAATTACAACCGCGTTGAGAGCAGAGANTCTTTTCTATAATTCNTCCCAGAAGTTCGCTACCCCAAGAAGGCTGGCAATACTTNTGAAGGAATTGGCCGAGTATCAAGAAGATAAAGAATTATTNCGAGTCGGGCCAGCGGTTACAGCCGCTTATGACAAAGACGGCAATCCTACGCAAGCCGCAATAGGATTCGCTAAGTCTTGTGGCGTAGACTTAAATAAACTTGAGACAGATACTAAAAATGGAGTAGAGAAACTCGTTTTTCACGAAACTCAAAAGGGACGGCACGCAAAAACTATAATCCCTGAAATTATCAAATCGAGCTTACCAAAGCTCCCGACGCCGAAGCGAATGCGCTGGGGTAGCTCTCGAGAGGAGTTTGTTAGGCCAATACACTGGATACTTCTTTTGTTCGGGCGCGAGACATTGAGCCTTGACTTATTTGGGGTGGAGTCCGGCAACCATACTAGGGGACATAGATTTCATAACANTGGAGAAATACTAGTTGAAGANCCCGCTAAATATGAAGAGATACTGAGGGAGGAAGGTCAAGTAATAGCTAACTTCGAGAAGCGCAAAGAGCTAATACGNTCGCAAGTCATCGAACAAGGTGACTTAGTGAACGCAGAAGCGATTATTGAAGAAGGACTCCTTTCGGAAGTAACCAGTTTAGTTGAGTTTCCATCNACATTATCAGGGAAATTCGACAGTGAATTTNTAGAAGTGCCACCAGAAGCGATTGTTTTGNCTATGAAGACTCACCAGAAATGTTTTCATCTTCACGATAAAGANGGTCANCTACTTCCATATTTTGTGGCCGTTAGCAATATTAAATCTAAAGATCCAAGTCAAGTGATCAANGGNAACGAGCGTGTGATCCGGCCACGGTTGGCGGACGCTAAATTCTTTTTTGATACAGATCGGAAATACTCGCTTGAGTCCCGGCTTGATCAACTTAAGAAACTGATTTTCCAAGATAAGCTAGGGAGTGTTTTTGACAAAGCCATCCGGGTATCAAAAATTAGCAGGTCATTCGCGCGAAAGCTGTCTGGTAATGAGGCCTATTGTGAACGAGCCGCACTCCTATCGAAATGTGATTTACTCACAGATATGGTTAGAGAATTTTCTGATCTTCAAGGCATAGTTGGCAGTTACTATGCAACATTTGATGGTGAACCCAAAGAGATAGCCGTAGCGATTAAAGAGCAGTATTTACCTAGGTTTTCAGGTGACGAGTTGCCCAAAAGCCCAACAGGCTTAGCACTCGCGGTAAGTGACAAAATCGATAATATAGTGTCATTGTTTGGAATAAATCAACCGCCGACAGGGTCCAAGGATCCGTTCGCCTTAAGACGCGCAGCGATTGGAGTGCTCCGAATAATTGTAGAGAAAGAGTTAGACCTTAATATATTAGAGTTAGTGAGCGATGCTGTAGAGGCCCATAGTGATGGAGATTTAGCGCCCGATACTGAGGCAAAAGTATTTCAATTTTTACTTGAAAGGTTCAGATCCTGGTATCACGATGAAGGTGTGGCGAGTAATGTTTATGAGTCAGTATATGCGTTGAGGCCCCAGCGACCCCATGATTTTCATCTCCGCATTAAGGCTGTTAGCGCGTTCAATGCATTACCTGAATCAAATAGTTTAGCGGCAGCAAATAAAAGGGTTTCAAATTTGTTAAGCAAGCATAAAGAGGAAAGTGTAGACGATTGCTGCAAGGAGAATTTACTGGATCAAGACTCTGAAAAGAAGTTATATGAAATGATTAAAAATAAAAAAGTAGAACTGGCGCCTTTAATAAGGAACTCCGATTACACAGNGGCGTTNCTGAGCTTGNCTTCTCTAAAGCCAGCAATAGACGATTTTTTTGATAATATTTTAGTCATTACTGAAGACAAGTCAATTAGGGAGAATCGTTTATCTCTTTTGCAAGAATTACGACANATATTTCTAGAAATCGCGGATATTTCTTTCTTAGAATCTGGTTCGGAATGAAACACTAGTGTCTAAAGGTGCAGCAACAATCGTTCTTGATAGGGATGGCGTTATTAATCATGATTCAGATAATTATGTTAAGAACGAGGACGAATGGATACCTATTACTGGTAGTATGGATGCAATTGCTAAACTGCATCAAAAAGAATATCAGGTAATTGTCGCGACCAACCAATCTGGTTTGGCCCGAGGTTATTTTGATGAAGTCGCTTTAGCTGCTATTCACCAAAAGCTAAATTTGATGGCCGAAGAGGCGGGTGGATTAGTATCAGCAATTTTCTATTGCCCTCACTTACCAGATGCAAATTGTCAGTGTCGTAAACCAAAAACAGGTCTTCTTAAGCAAGCCGAAAACGAGCTAGGAATAAGCTTAGCTAACAGCTATCTTATAGGCGATAGCCTAAAAGACTTGCAAGCTGCTGTAGCATTTCAAATGAAGCCCGTACTAGTGCGAACAGGTAAAGGCAGGGATACCGAGTTGTCCCTTAAGGGTAGGTTAAAGGTTGAAACACCAGTCTTCGACAATTTAGAGGCTGCTGCCGATTGGGTCTTAGCAGAGTAGTGTTTTTGTTTTCATAAAACGCAATCAAATATCGAGATTTTCTGCAGTCAATGCGTTGTCCTCAATGAATTCTCTGCGGGGATCCACTTGATCACCCATCAATGTGTTGAATAATTGATCGGCTCCGATTGCATCATCGATAGTAACTTGCAACATACGTCGTGATTCAGGGTTCATAGTAGTATCCCAAAGCTGCCCGGGATTCATCTCGCCCAGTCCTTTGTATCGCTGCAAGTAGATCCCCTTCATGGCCTCTTTGGTCANCCATTCCATAGCACTCGCGAAGCTGTCTATTTCGCGAANCTTTTCTCCACGCTTAACAAATGCTCCCTCTTCAATCAACCCATCCAAGGTCTTACCTAGGTCAGCTAGAGCTTTATATTCTCCAGAGTTGAAAAAATCAGCACTAAATAAGTATTTTCTTTCCAAGCCATGAAGATTAAGAGTTGCCTCTGGCAAGACAATATTCCGCTCAAGGTCTGGCTGGGTTTTGAATGTATAGTTAGTACTCACTCCTCCATGTTTTTCACTCAACTTTTCTTCAAGTTTACCCAACCAAGAAGACATTTCCTTACTAGATTCAATTACATCACTTGTCATTGGATTAGTGAAAATCATTGCATCTAGAATCTCCGGTGGATATAGCCTAGCCAAGCGAGCTATGATTGCGTACGCTTCATTGTACTGTTTCACTAATGCCTCTAGGGCCTCTTCTTTTATCCCCGGGGAGTCAGGGTTCACGTGAAGACTTGCGCCCTCTAGCGCTACTTGTGTTTGGTGGTTCGACAATTCAATGTCATCTTTTAAGTACTGTTCTTGCTTACCCTTTCGAATTTTATATAACGGAGGTTGTGCAATAAAAATGTGGCCTCTCTCTACAAGTTCCCGCATTTGACGAAAGAAAAAGGTCAGAAGAAGTGTTCTGATATGGGAGCCGTCGACATCAGCATCAGTCATAATTATGATTCGATGGTATCGTAAATTGTCTGGATCAAACTCGTCGTTCCCAATACCGCAACCCAGGGCCTTAATTAACGTTCCGATCTCAGCAGACCCCAGCATCTTATCAAAACGTGCTTTTTCTACATTTAAGATCTTTCCTTTCAGGGGCAATATCGCCTGGTTCTTCCTGTTTCGACCTTGTTTAGCTGAGCCACCCGCCGAATCTCCCTCGACAATATAAATCTCCGAATGGGCTGGATCTTTTTCTTGGCAATCTGCAAGCTTTCCCGGAAGTCCAGCAACATCAAGGGCTCCTTTACGCCTCGTCATTTCTCTTGCTTTTCGAGCAGCCTCTCTTGCCCGTGCAGCGTCTATCATCTTATTTACGATTAACTTGGCATCCTGTGGATTTTCCATTAAGAAATCATTGAGATGCGTCGACATTTCTTGCTCAACCACACCTTTCACTTCAGAGGACACTAACTTATCTTTTGTCTGAGACGAAAATTTGGGATCAGGAACCTTTACTGAAATAATCGCTGTCAAACCCTCCCTTGCATCATCACCAGTAGTAGCAACTTCTTTTCCCTTTTTATTCGCCAATTCCTTATCAATATAGCTTTTCAAAACCCTAGTTAGCGCGCCTCTAAAACCAGCCAGGTGAGTACCTCCGTCACGTTGCGGGATATTATTAGTATATGGNTAGATTGACTCTTGATAGGAATCGTTCCATTGCAAAGCAACCTCCACAGTTACCCCATCCTCTTCTCGAGCAGCTATAAAGTGAAAAATCCGATTCACGGTGTTTTTATTTTTGTTCAAATAATCTACAAAGGCCTTTAAACCTCCTTCATATTTATATTGTTCCTCCTTACCTGACCGCTCGTCGATCAACTTAATCGCCACACCAGCGTTCAGAAAGGCAAGTTCTCTCAATTTTTTTGCAAGAATGTCATAGTGGAACTCAACATTTGAAAATGTCNTAGCTGACGGTTTGAAATAACATTCNGTCCCTGTGCTATTTGTTTCTCCAACCACCGCCAATGGCGCAACTGGAACCCCATGCTCATATAGCTGCTCGTGAACTTGCTCTTCACGCCTTATAGTCAGTTTGAGTTCCTCTGACAATGCATTAACTACGGAAACACCAACCCCGTGNAGACCGCCTGAAACCTTATAGCTATTATCATCAAATTTACCGCCAGCATGTAAAACNGTCATGATAACCTCTGCAGCTGAAACGCCCTCTTTATGCATTTCAGTCGGAATCCCTCGGCCATTATCCGAAACAGTTATTGTCTCCCCGACATGAATAGTTACCTTNATCTCGTCACAGAAGCCTGCTAAAGCCTCATCAATTGAATTATCTACCAGCTCAAAGNCCATNTNGTGCAAGCCAGTGCCATCATCGGTGTCGCCAATGTACATCCCCGGGCGCTTCCGAACAGCGTCTAAACCCTTAAGCACCTTAATACTGTCCGAGTTGTAGTCAGTTTTAGGCTCAACAGTCATCAAAAACTCCAACGAAATCAATAAACTCTGATTCCAATAACAATTTATTATTAAGAGGTAAATTAGGGGGTAATTGTACCACGTTCCACGTGGAACGTGCGTTTTTCAGCGGCATGGTTTAAACAATTTTGGATTGAGCTAAGATCAACGCAAGTTACTAAAAGCTGGCACCTCAATTTATACATGACCTCAAGAATGCTTGCTCGGTTTTTGAGGTCAAGCTCTGATGGCAGGTCATCCACCAGATAGATGCATTTATCGTCAACGACAGTTTCATGAAGGATGCCTTGAGCAATTTTTAAAGCACAAACTAGCACCTTTTGCTGCCCTCTTGAGAGAACGTCAATAGCATTCCTATCGCCTGCTTTTACAAGTATATCAGCTCGGTGAGGGCCGTTTTGAGTGGCCCCATATCTTCGATCTCTTTCCCTTTCAGCTGATAGCAAAGTCGAGAGGGATTCGCCCTCCGGCCACCCTCGCCAATACTCCAAAAATATAGGGTCCGCCGTATCGTCTACCAAAGAGGTGTAAACCCTCCTGAAGACCGGCTCAAACTTCTGAAAATATTCTTGCCTTGCGGCATGTACTTTTGCCGCAGAACTGCAAAGCTCTGCCTCCCATACCTCTAATTGAGAAACATCTAGCTGGGAGCCTTTAAGGAGTATATTGCGGTTAGCCACACATTTTTTTGTCGACCGCCAATCTCTAAGAAAAGAGTGTTTCACGTGAAACACCCCCCAATCCAAAAACATCCGCCGAGCCTTTGGCCCGCCTTCTAGCAACAAGAAAGACTTGGAGTCCAAAACCTGAACTGGAAGCTTCCTCGCAACAGAGTCCCAATTACCCTGCAGTTCAGAATCAAGCTTTAGTTTGTGCTTCTCACGATTTGTTTTAGTAAGTCCGATTCGCGACTGGTGGCTGGTTTCAGCGAAAACAGTTAGCCCCGTCTTAGCTTCTGAAATAAGTGTGCTGGTTCTAGCTGTACGGAATGAACGTCCGACCGCAAGGAGATGCGCAGCTTCTAGAATGCTGGTTTTCCCACTCCCATTGATTCCATATATTATGTTAAGGCGAGAATTAAGATCTAACTTGATTTCTTCGATGTTCCTAACCGAGGTAATTTCAAGTCTGGTCAAGAAGCTCATTATAAAGAAGCCAAAAACTGCGCCCCTAAAGCCTCATTGGCATAACGACATAGAGCGCTTCAGAATGTTTCTCATTAGCAGCCTCAAGCAACGCGCTACTATTAGAATCCGAGAGTGTAGTTCGCACATCCTCACTCTGAAGAGTAGCTAAAACATCAATCACATAACTTACGTTAAAACCAATCTCTAGAGCCTCGCCGTCATAATTTACCGAAACAACTTCTTCAGCTTCCTCCTGCTCAGGATTGTTTGCCAAT
>NHGO01000018.1 GCA_002172295.1 Gammaproteobacteria bacterium TMED139
AGCCGGTTGCTGATTTTATGAGCGCTGGTGCTGAAGCAATGCTTCGCATTACCCATTGGATTATGGAGGCGGCGCCTTTTGGTGCGTTTGCTCTCATCGCGCAACTATCAGGCACCGCGGGAGTGGGAGCGTTGCTGGATGTTTTAACACTTGCCTTGGCGGTTGCAGTCGGCTTCCTCGCCCACATGAGCATTATGCATGGGGTCATCATCATGAAACTGATGCTTGGTTTGTCCCCAATGAGTTTTTTTAGAGGGGCGCGAGATGCAATGCTCATGGCATTTTCGACCTCTTCAAGCTCTGCAACTTTACCTATTTCTATGTCTTGCGCAGAAGAAAATTTGGGAATTAAACCAGTAGTCTCATCCACGGTTCTGCCTCTCGGCGCTACGATTAATATGGATGGTACTGCATTATATGTCGGAATAGTGACCGTTTTCGGGGCACAGGCGTTTAACATAAATCTTTCACTGGCAGATTATTTGTTGATAGCTGGGTCGACTACTATAGTCTCGATCGGCACTGCGGCAGTGCCGGGTGCATCACTTTTTCTTATGGCGGCAGTTATGGATACAATTGGCATGACTCCACAGCAGAATGCGGCCGTCGTAGGCTTTATTCTTGCGTTTGACAGGCCTTTAGATATGCTGCGAACTGTTATGAATGTTGGTGGTGATCTTTCTGTTTCAACGGCAGTGGCAAACTGGGAGAATGAGTTTGACAAGGAGTTGTTTGACCGGTTAGCTGATTAGAATGAGAATTCAATCGTAACGCCGATACGCAGGTCCTCGTCAAAAAAAATCAATGGTGACTCGGTGTTTGAACTTATGCTGAGAACTTGAGTGCTAACGGCCCAGTTATCATTTATCGTATAGCTGACCCCTAGCGAAGCTAATAAAGAATTGCCATCGATATTTCCTTGTAATGTTGAATCGATCGTAAGATCAGAATTTAGTAAATTATTAGTGTAACGCACTAGCCAACTTCCATAGACCCCCTCGTAAACCAATTGCTGTCCCGGTAAGAGCCCCTCGCGCTCATCGATGAGCTGTTGCGCCTGTATGCCAAGGCTTAGACTTTGTTCATTATCTATTGCCCACTCAAATCCAAAAGAGGTACCTATTCGGTCCTTTTTCAAATTTAAAGGCGAGGCGAGGGCGGATGTGCCCGGGAAGTTGAAACTGTCAGCTAAAACATCATGACTAAAAGCAAGGTCGAAGTTGAGGAGTAATCGCCCAATTGCGCGGTTCGCACTAAATCCCAAGAGAATAAAGTCATTCTTTTTACCAATAGCATCACCAAAGCCAGACAAGGGATCCTCAAATCGCATCTGGTTGTCATAAAGATACGCGGCCATAAAACTTATATCGCTTAAATCAAATGATTTTTTCCACTGNGTACCTACTTCGACCAGAACTTCTCCGTCGCGTTGGTAATCGGTGAAATTAAATGTTGGCTCAAAGAAAAAGGGGCTGCCTCGAACGCCTGCTGGGTTAAACTCAGGATAAAGATTGATGAAACTTGACCAATTACTCTCCTCTCCAAAATAATCCCAGACTACCATCCATTGATTTAATCTGGCGTCCTCTATGTCAATGATCGTGAAATCACGAAATTCAAAATGATTTATTACGTCGAGTACTGAGTTTCCAACAGTTTCTCCCCAAACCACTGTTTGTCGTCCAAACTTAATGCTGTGCTGGTCAAAACTTCGTTGGACGAAGAGCTCGTTGATACGGGATTCAGCGTCAAAGTTGTTTCCATTGNCTTTGTATTCATAGTCGTCTTTCCAGAAAGCCCTCGTCTGTCCGCTGGCTTGAAACAACCATCCCGGCGCAAAGCTATTTTGAAAGCGAAAGTTGATACCTAGACGATTGTTTTCAATTTCCGCGTTTTTTGGGAGGGAAAACCCCGGGATTGGCTCGATAGAATGGCTATTAACTTGACCGTAAAATTGCTGCCGGATTCGGACGGTTAGACCGTCTAACCAAGAATCGTTTTCTTGTGTCGGCGGCTCGTCAAAAACATTACCGAACAGATCGTCGTCGAATATGATTTCCTCACTGAGGATATCTTCCTCGTCAGAATCAAGGTTTGTGTCTTGCTGGGAGTAGCCGAGTTGTGCAACAAAAACTATGACGATACTGACGTTCTTGTTGAGAAGCGGCATGATCTGAAAAACTCTTTATTGATTTAATTGAGCTCTTAATTTCTCTAACTCAGTTTCTCTATACGCAGCATCGGTTAATGTTCTCTGCGTCAGAAATTCATCTTCAATCGCGAGATCAGTGTATATCTCGACGAAGGCCATGTTTGATAATCTGTTCGTGACTAGGTTCATCATGGTTAGCGAGCGCGACATCCATATGTTGTTAACCAGTTCAACCCTAGCTGCCATAAGCCGTTTGATTTCTTTGTCGTATCTATCATACATTTCCGAGCGCAAGGTCACGAATCGCTCTTTATCTACATAATGAACTTGTCGCGAGTAACGAGTTTTTCTAGCTCTTTCCTCGCTCGGTATCATTTCTATTTTCCAAACTTCTCGACCTGAGGTGGTTGTTTCTTCAAGGACATTAAAAGAATATTCCTCTAACTTGCCAGTATCGGTGTCTTCAGTAGTAAATTCTGAACCAAATAGTGATGCGGGTTCTGTTTCCTCATCTGAGTCTCCACTTGCAATTCGCTTTACCCGACCGAGAGTCGAAAGATACAGCCACGTCTCATTGTCGCGTCCGGCTTCATCATAACCGTAACTAAGCATTCCGATTCCTCTTTCGGCGGCCGGCTCGAGAGTAATGGTGACGCTCTTGGTATCTTTGAGTTCGGCTCCGTAATTTTTGGAGACGGATTCAAGCGATTTAACACGGGGTCTCTCTGCGCAGGTGATCCGTCCGTCAGTGACACCAAATTTACAGCTTGAAAGCTGCATACGGTTGAAAGAAGAGTCATTTGATCGTCGGCTTGTATCATCTACAAGTTGCATAATCTCGCGGCCTGAGAGTTCTTGGGCGTCAGAGTAGAACGCGCCTGCTCCCAGGAACATTGCTGTCAGGCAGACTATGCCTTTTCGGATTATCATGTGGTTACTCCCCGGAAGTTAATCTGTGTATCGACATCTTTTACTCCAAACTTTGGTTTGAAGATTATTATCATTGCAGGAATTAGGAAAAGGTCGCAAAGTAGGGCTACAAAAATTGCCATTGATCCGAAGAAACCTACTTTCGCCATCCCGAGATAATCTGAAAAGCTGAGAACTGCGAACCCTAATCCTATAACCATCGTTGTGAACATCACGGCTTGGCCAACTTCTTTGATGGCGCTATCAAGAGCCCTGCTGATACTTCCTGTTTTGCTCAATTCTACTCTGTAATGAGTCATGAAATGAATGGTGTCGTCTACCGCAATGCCGAGAATAATTGGTGCGATAAGNAGCGTATCCGTGTCCAGAGGAATACCGAATAATCCCATGAGGCCGAATGCGAGAAAGGCCGGTATTGCGTTCGGAACCATACCCATCGCACCACCTTTAATTGACCCTAACGAAATCATCATAATCAAACTAACGATTAGTAGTGCTAACGCAAAGCTATTGAATTGAGAATTAGCTATCTCATCTGCCATGACCATCAGNGTAGCCATNGAACCCGTNAGATTGACATCTAAACCGGGGAAGTTGGGCTCAACATCGCTGAAGGTTTCNTCAACGTCAATAGCGATTTCTTCAAACAGCGCTTTGTACTCATAGGAACCCATATTCCTCGCGGTGATGGAAATATGTGATCGACTATAGTCGTCTGACACAATATTNCGTCGGTCATCCGGGTTGGCGCTGTTGAACATGAAAAGTAGTTGAGATATTGCTTGATCAGATTCAGGTATACGATAGAAAGCTGGATCGTCACNATTCATGGCTTGATTAGTATCTTTGACGATATTGGCTAAGGAGTTGGTTCTGCCGATTATTTCCGGATATCTTTCCTCGATTCGATTTTGAAGTTGATCGACGGCTGATAAAAGTTGCATGTCTATCATTCCGTCGGTTGTTTTAGTGTCTATCATAATTTCCATATTTTGTGCGCCAGACATGTTTTCATCCACTACTTCCACGGCAATTGTGAGCGGGTGGTCAGATTTGAACATCTCTGCGATATTTGTATCGATTAATATTTTGGTGGCGCCNTAAGCGCAAAATGCAAAGCCAGCTCCAAATATAAAAATAATAAGATACGGAGATCTTTCTACTATTGCTGGCACCTTGGATAGTATTGCTCGCTGATAATTGACTATCCAGTAAGTCAAGCCGATCACAAAATTGATGAATGCCCCAACTAAAAAACCAAGGGATAGAAAAACTATGACAGAAACTGCTGCTGCTATCAGGAGTTGTTTTCTACTTTCTAAAGAGTGCCATCTGGATCCTAATTTATCAGCAAAGCTTGGATTCTCTTTATTATCGGCTGATGCAGGATGCCACAGATCAAGTAATATAGGGAGTAAAAAGATGGTGAAAAAAAACGCTAATATCACCCCCATTGCCGACATTAGGGCAAAAACCTTTATGGGTTCTAGGTTTGAGGTTGCCAGAACTGAAACGCCAGCAGCGGTCGTCAGTGTTGTTAGTAAAATAGCTAGGCTGACTTTCTCGTAGGCTCTTGATAGCGCCTCGTAATGGTCCACCCCGTCACGTCTAAATGTGAAATAGGCACTCATAACGTGTACGCAATCCGCTATACCAACAGCAAAAATAAGAAGTACAGTTAGGGCGATCATTGTCGAGACGGTAACGCCGAGCCAAACGGTTATTCCCCAGCACCAAGCCACGCTCAAAGCGATGGTGACCATTGGCCACACTAGCGCACTTCCAGACCGGAACAGTATCCACAGCAGTAAGGAAAAGATCAGTACCATAAGAGTGCCTAAAATTGCCATCTGATCTAATACGCCTTGCATTTGGCCCATCATGGAGGGTGTCCCGACCGGATAAAAGTCGAACTGCATGTCATATTTTTCGTAGACCTCGGTTAATGCGGTATCAAAGTCAAAATAAGCAAGCTGGTCTGTATCTTGGAACTCAACTTCCTGAACTTCTGCAGTTTCATCAAAGGATAAGTCAAAACTGGCGAACCCGTCGTCGAGCTCGATGCCAGCAACGTCGACGGCTGACTCATAGCCTTCGACGGGAATTGTGCCATAGTCAGTTTGAACCAGGATTGCACCGTATAAACCATCGGGCGAATAGAAAGCGCCTACATAATCCTGCTGGTCTAATGCGCTGCGCTTAAGCGCTTGGAGTTCGCTCTCAGTCTCTGGGAGCAGCCGAGGTATTAGTCTGTCTGATCTTAGTGTATCTCCAACGCTTTCTTGTATTCGGATATTTCCGAGAGATTGAACCCTTCTAATATGCGATAGCTCATCCCAAGGCACATCAGCGTACGCGGCTCTATCGAGATCTTGCCAGTTGGTCAGATCTTGGGTTAAGTCTTGTATGGCTGTTAGCGATTCGCGTGAAAAAACATTACTGTCCTTAGCTGCGTAAATAATAAATACGGAGTCGTCTCCGCCGAACTGTCTTCTGAATTCATCGAGGGCTATTTGAGCCGGATTTTCGTCCTCTAAAAAACTATCCGTTGACATATCAAAGGTAGTCAATGTGAAGATGCCGTAGAACAGAAAGAGTGATGTGCCTGTCAATGCGGCAAGTACCGCCTTTTTATACAGAAGAATTTTATTAGGGACTGTTGCAAAAAAGCCGGTTAGGGCTAAAAGAAGCTTTTCCATTACTTAACTCCATCTTCTTGCTTGGGAAATTAAATTCGTCTAGCGCTCGCGACTCAGGGACAAAGATATACCCCAAATGATTGCCTTCCGTCGCTGATTACACTCTCGGGGACAATGGCATTTCCTCCCATATCTCCCGCTTCATTCCGGGCGATTCGAGATAATTCATCCTGCAATCGTTCGGCACCACGCTCAAGCCCTACAACGCTTCCCAAGGTTTGGGCTCTGGCAGTTCCTACGCGGTCGCAGCCCTCAGCTTCCTGGATTGTCAAAAGTCTAACAGATGTGCCGCTGCTAGTTACTTGCACCCAGTTACTGCAAGAAAGGGGTATTACTCCGACCAAAATTAAAGTAATTAGTTTGCGCATAAGATGCTCCGATCGCTGGACGCCTGTCACATACAAATCGTCACTCCCAGTTAAATATGATTTCAGAGACGCTCCAAGAAAAATTCACCAGTTGTGGAGCATAATTCCCTTGGGGGTGACAACCAACCTAGTGTTATATGATAGCATGGTTTTGAATAAGCACTGGTTGGAGACCATATATTTGTGATGGATGTAACTTGTTAGGTATTCTAAAGATTAGAAAGTAGAAGAGGAGCAGTGGATGTCGGTCAATAATTTATCAGGCAAAAAAATAGTTATCATTGGTGGTACAGCGGGTATCGGGCTCGCTACAGCGGTTGCAGCCTCTGATTTGGGAGCTAAAGTTTGGGCTGCAGGCCGGTCGCAAGCGCATATTGAAAAAGCCAAAGAGGTTGGTGGGGGCAAGTTTGAGGTAAGACAAGCCGANACCCACAATTCAGAGGACCTCCAAGCAATATTCCAAGAAGTAGGAAGTATTGATCACTTGGTCTCAGCCGCCGTTGGTGGAGAGAGAACCTTAAAGCCATTTGTTGAGCAAACAGAAGAACAGTTTAAGGCTGCGTATGGCAAACTATGGGGTTATGCGAAAGTGGTCCGAGAGGGCGCTTCCTATCTAAGCGAAAATGGATCGATAACTTTGGTGAGTGGTTCTCCAGCCCGCAAAATCACTCCGGCTACGTCTGCTTTAAGTTGCGTTGGAGGGTCTGTCGANAATATGGTGCGATGTCTTGCGGTGGAACTTGCCCCAATACGTGTAAATGTTGTGTCACCAGGCACTATTGACACGGCAATGTTTGACCACCTTGGCGATGAAAAAGAAGAGCGTCTCAAAGCAATGACTGCNGGGCACTTGATTAAGAGGGGAGGCACATCGAGCGAAGTTGCGGAAGGTTTAATCTTTGCAATGAGCAACAATTTCGTGACTGGGACAACGGTTGATGTTGATGGGGGCAGAATTTTAAGTTAGTGATTCTGGTTTTAACAAAAATATCTGGGAATAGAANTGAGTATTATGCGAGTCGAAGAAGTTAAAGATGAAGTCCAGGTAACTGATCCTGGCATGGGTCTTGTTGATGCAATATATGAGCGTCGCTCTGTTAGAGGTTTTTTAAATAAAGAGGTTCCTCAGGAAGTCTTAAACCGAATATTTGAGATTGCTCAAAAAGCACCATCAAATTGCAATGTACAACCTTGGAAGGTATACGTGGCATCCGGAGAATTGAAAGATAAGCTCAAGCAAAAGATGGTGGAGAATGTGACGTCCGGTGTNGAGGCTAANCCGGACTATCCTTACAGAAGTACTTTTGAANATGAATANAGAAAAAGGCAGGTGGATTGTGCGGTGGCGTTATATTCGTCNATGGACATCGGTCGTGATGATAAGGAAGGGCGAATGCGAGCGTCGCTCAGAAATTTTGAATTCTTTGATGCTCCATATATCGCGTTCATAGGTATGAATCCAGCCTTTGGAACTACTGTAGCCATTGACGTGGGCATGTGGGCACAAACCTTGATGCTGACAATGGTGAGCTTTGGTTTGCATAGCTGTCCTATGGGAACAATGAGAAATTATCCAGATTTGGTGAGGGAAACCTTTCAGGTCAAAGATGATACGAGGATTCTTTTTGGAATTAGTTTCGGTTATGAAGATGTCTCTGTTGCTGCGAATAAGACACGAACTTCACGGGAGGAAGTTGCCGCGAACGTCGAGTTTAGATCAGTTTAATAAATAAAATAAAGTAAGGTAAAAATATATTAGGACTTAGGATGGGAGATTGATATGAAAAGATTTAGCTTTTATGCGGCCATTAGCATTTTAGTGTTAGGCCACAGTGTGGTAGGCGCGCAAGAATTGGAAAGATTTGTTCGTTATTCACAAGGTGATNGTGAAATACATTGGGGTATGGTTCATGGTGAAGAGGTCTATCAGTTGGCGGGCGCACCTTATGAGACAATGGAGCATACTGGGGCGAAGTTTATGCGAGACGANTTAAGGATAGAAGCGCCAGTAGACCCTAATCTTGTATTCATGACGGCCTTAAATTTTCGCAGCCACATTACCGGCGAGCCGGCAGAGTATCCAGGATTATTTATTGTTCCAGCGAGTTCTATCGTTGGTCCAGAAGACGCAATAGTAAGGCCAGCTGAGTCTGAAAATTTACACTATGAGGCAGAGATGGCTATTGTCGTTGGAAAACGAGCTGAAAACGTATCGATCGATGAAGCCCACGAATATATTTTCGGGGTCACTGCCGGCAACGATGTTAGTGAAAGGGCTTGGCAGGGTGGTGATATTCAATGGGTTCGAGCAAAAGGCTCCAAGGGGTTCAACGCAGTAGGACCCGAATTGGTTCGGGGAGCGGACTATAATAACTTACAAATTACGGGGCGACACAATGGGGAGGTTGTTCAAGGGCAGAACAGTTCCGATATGATCTTCGGGATGGAGGAAATGGTTAGCTATATCTCTCAGTATTTTATTCTAGAGCCTGGCGATATGATTTGGTCTGGCACGATGGGGAGTACGCGGGCAATGGTTCCCGGCGACATTTACGAAGTAGAAATACAAGACGTTGGTGTGCTGCAAAACGAAGTGGTTCAAGGTAAGTAGTTGTAGTTAAGATAGGCTTCGCGTTATTCCATTTGTAGTAAGCGGCCATTCATTTATTAAATAAAGCTAGCAGCCGGGAAACGGGAATCGTGTCCCGGCTTTTCAAATTATGAGTAACAAGAGGAAATTGTCATGTTCAAACTTGCTGTCACCAGGTTAATACACACGCTTATCGTTGTTGCTTGCTCACTGATAGTCTCGGTATCTGCTATTGCTCAGAGCAGAGATTATATAAATCCGAGTTCGGCAGCTGGTGACGGGTTGCCATTTAGCGGCGCCGTCATGGCTGATGGCACTTTATATTTGTCCGGCATGCTAGGAGTCATTGACGGCGAGGTTCCTTCGACGCCGGAGGAAGAAACCCGTTTAATCATGGAGCAGTTCAAAGCCACACTCGCCGAAGCGGGGATGACCATGGACGATCTTGTGAGCGTTACGATTTATTGTTCTGATGTCACTCATTACGCGGCATTCAATAGTGTCTATCGAACTTATTTCAGCGGCAATTATCCAGCTCGAGCATTCATCGGGTCGGGAAATCTATTGTTTGACGCGCGCTTTGAAATGCAAGGTATTGCAGTTAAGTGATTTGTGGAACTGCTTTCTCGTCGACTTCATGCAATGTTAGATTGTATGAGTCACAAANTATCACATCTGTAACCTTTAGCTCGTTCATAGGCTGTTGATACTGTCACGGTATCTTTATCGATCTTGAGCGTATTAACAATTTTTTGCCGTTGGATGTGGAAGACTATGCAGTGGAGTCATTTTAAATCCTGGGCCGCAATACATCTTGCGGCCTACTTTTTTGCTGCCGGCGCCAATTTGCAAGCTCAAGAGCTTACTACCCAGCAAGTCCGCCCCTCAACCAGTGCTTTCTTGTTAGATTTGCCTCCAACGATTGATGGCGATATTTTAGGTGACGCTGGGTGGTCTCCAGTCACGCCGACGGGAGGCTTCTCTCAGGTTAGGCCAAATGCTGGACAACCTTCCTCGCAAAAAACGGAAGTATTCATCGGTTATTCGGAGGACTCTCTATACATTGGAGTGATCGCATATGATGATAATCCCGAGGGGATTATTTTCGCCGATAGTCGCAGAGACTCGCCGCTCGAAGATACAGATAGTTTCCAAGTAATCATTGATGGCCTACTAGATAGACAGAACGGGTTTATTTTTGGGACCACACCGACAGGCTTGGAGTACGACGCCCAGATCGTCAACGAGGCAACAGGCCCAACTTTTCGCGGATCTAACGGCGCCGTAAATGTTAGTTGGGACACGACCTGGGAAGTCGCTGCTGAAATTTCTGACATTGGATGGACCGCTGAAATGCAAATCCCATTTTCGGCTTTGCGCTATGGTAGTGATGATGTTCAGACATGGGGTATCAACTTTCAGCGAAATATTCGACGCAATAACGAGGAGACCTATTGGGCTCCGCTAGAGAGGCAGTTTAATTTATACCGTGTGTCCGAAGCGGGCTTCTTGGAGGGAATCCGTCCCCCAAAACAACGTAATCTTCAACTTACCCCCTATGCCCTAAGTTCATCTTCGAGGGGCGGTGTAATAACGACCGGCACTGAGAGTAACGAAGAATATGGATTAGATTTAAAATATCTGGTGACCCCCTCTTTAACGCTGGATGTCACTTACAACACTGACTTTGCACAAGTCGAGGCCGATGACTTGCAAGTAAACTTAGACCGTTTCAGTTTGTTCTTTCCAGAGAAACGACCGTTCTTTCTAGAAAATGCCGGCCAGTTTGCGGTTGGTATTCCTCGAGAAGTTGAGTTGTTTTTTAGCCGTCGAATAGGAGTGGGTGCCGGAGGGGCGCAACTTCCAATCGAGGCCGGTGCTCGCCTCACAGGTAAGGTAGGAGAGAACACCAATGTCGGTCTGATTGGGATGCGCACGGAGGGTATAGATGGAGTGTTGCCTGGGAATGATTTCTCTGTGGCGCGCGTGAGCCAAAATTTACCTAATCGTTCTAACATCGGTTTCATGGTAGTGGAGCGAGATGGGGACGGTACTCTAAGAAAAGATAAAAATCAGGACTATAACCGAACATTCGCAGTGGATGGCCGGTGGGGAATAGGTGATGAATATCTGATTTCAGGTTGGGCGGCTAGAACGGAGACGCCAGGCCTTTCTGGTAGAGATACCGCGGGCGGGGTCTTAGCCTCCTATATCACGCCAGATTGGCAAGTTAGAGCGGGGTATTCTCAGGTAGGAGATGATTTCAACCCTGAGGTCGGTTTTTTGCAGCGCAAAGGTTTTCGAAAATATGATGGCTACATTCAACGAAGAATTAGGCCAAAAAATTTCTTAGGTATCCTTGAAATGACCCCGCACATAACTTACCGAGGTTATTGGGACTTTAACGGCTTTCAGGAAACGGGATACTTGCACTTCGATCATGCGATGGAGTGGCAGGCAGGCCATCAGCTATCGACCGCTGTAAACTTTACTCAAGAAGGCGTGAAGGAGCCCTTTAANATCGTGAAAGGGGTGACTGTCCCTATTGGCGAGTATGAACACGAGGAGGTCTCATTCAGGATGAATACTAATCCGGGAGCACCGTTAAGTTTTGGCTTGCGAGGTAATATAGGAGGTTTCTTTGGAGGCGACAGGGTTAATCTAGAGCCGACCCTGAGCTTCAGGAGTGGTGACAAATTCACCTCGGAACTCTCTTGGATAAATAGTGACATTGACTTGCCCGTCCCGGGTGGCGATTTTGACGTTAACTTAGCGAGATTGAGACTGTCGTATTCGTTTACCCCGAGGATTTCGCTGCAGGCGCTGGTTCAATATAATGAGCGGGATGAGGTGATCGCGACTAATCTTCGGTTCGCCTGGCTGCAGTCGGCAAANGCAGGCCTGTATCTGGTATACAATGAAGTTGATCAGAGTGGACTGGGGGCACCTCGTCGAGATGCCCAGCAATTTATCCTTAAATATAGCCGCATACTTAATATATTTAACTGATTTGGATTCATCAGAGAGTTATCTTTGGGGTTCAAAAGGGACTTCGCTGAAGGGTAAGGAATCGCAAGCAGGTAACTAATCATCAATCTAAGATTCTTGCACGTAACTATTAACGGGAAATTATTCCTAATCGTTATGACCTCCAAGCTTATTAGGAGTATCTATCCGTGATCAGGTTTCTGCCCGCTTGGTGGCGTTCAATGGGAATTTGGCGATGGCTAAACTTATCCATCGTAGTCTACGCCTGTTTTTTAGCAATTAATTATGAGGCCGTGCCCGATCGATGGGTGAACCACGGAAGGCAAGACTTAGCAGGTTTGGATATAAGGTTTTACACCAGCGGGCGAATTATCCCGGGTGGACAATTAATTGCGAAGATAGAGGTCTCTGGAAAGGCAGAGCTTAGAGTTGGTTTTCAATCGTTCGAATCAACCTTTGTGTCGATACAATCCGACAATAATGAGACAGAATTTGCCTTATCCACACCTGAGGTCACCTCTGAGCAACTATCCATAGTTGTGGTGGACGAGGACGAGAACTCTGTGGCTTGGAACTTAGGCAGGTTGTACTGAGATTACCTGATGTTGCATCGATTGCTTTGCGTGCAGGATTTTCGATCAATGAATGCCCCCTCTAGCCGGGTTTGCGTAAATGAACCAGAGGCTGTATTATATGAGAATGATTATCATTAAACTTTGAGCCTTATTGAGATAAGGCACCTTGTAATGATTGAGAGTAATACTTAATTCAATATCGAATCCGGGTCCTGTAGATGAAAAAGCAAATTGATGAGAAAAAACTGGCTAGAAGATCGTTCCTGAGATTAATTACGGGATTTTCTGCCGCTACTTCTGGAATTTTTCTGGGGTTAATTTCTCCTGCAAATGCTTGGAATGGCCAACAAGAGGGCACAGACTCTAGTGACAGAGCGGCGTCCGATAGTGATTCTGACTCGAGTGATCAGTCAGGTCGCTCTGGCAGTGATTCAGATTCCAGCGATCAGTCCGAGGGTTCTGATTCTAGCGATAGAGCGGCATCCGATAG
>NHGO01000019.1 GCA_002172295.1 Gammaproteobacteria bacterium TMED139
CCATTTCTTTCAATGCATCCTCTGCATCTCTTCTTGCCCGGACAGAGTCAGGCTCTGAGGACTCCGCATCCGGGCCACGTGTTTTACCTCTCGAGGAAATACGAAATTGCATTTCAACCTTAATTAGTTCCAGCTCGATGTCCGACAGAATTTCAGGCAGAGCTGGCATTGCGGTATACGGCACAGATTCATTCCAGGCCGTATAGTTCCCTAAGTAAACTTTTGGATCAGACCCTTCTTCGCCGTTTAAGACTTCATACCCTGTGGCTTTCTGAGCATTAATAGCCTCATCAATTGAGGTGTAATATTCCGAGACTGGAAGTACCGCCGGCCTCGTAAAAAAATCTATGACCTTTTCATCATTGATACCTGCCTCGACAAACAAGTCCATCGCCTCCCGATAAGTTCGCTGAGCAATGCCTAAACCAAGCAGCATTTGATAGTCTGCCTCATAAACTGCAGCCATCCCATCCGCTTCATTATTGTCGGTTAATTGTATAATTTCTCTGATGTCTTTGACGAGCTCATACCCTTGACGTAGATAGGTCATCGGTGGAATCCGCTCCGGAACAAAGATATAACGATTTGCGTCGTGACCTAATTCATCTTGCGAAGAAAGTAAGGTCATCAGACTGTATTTCTCCAAAGCCTCTTGATACAGAAAGGGCACTATACGCTCATCTTTTTCACCATAGGCATCGCCCGCGACCCTCAGCATTTGCTGTAATAAATTACGCGAATTTTGGAAATGAAGTATTCGATTTCGCTTAATATCTAAATTAAATGCAGTCAGATACCAGTTTCGAAGGTTGTCCATCGACTCGAGCTTTTGCTCAACAGTAGAGTCAGTGTTCTGTGAAAAAACATATTGAATATTCTGAAAGTTATTAGTGACAACTTCCAAATCACCAATTTTAAGGTTATTCGTGATTAAAGACTCTAATATTGGTAGTTGACTATAGGCGTTTGGTCCTTCAGTGACGTGCACTAATTGTAACTGTCGCCCCAGCAACGCATTTATTTCTTCGAAATCACCGGCACCTGAGCGCAAGCTGACCAATGCGTCGAGCGGCTCAAGCAAGGACCTATCATAAGGCCCAAAACGTCGTTCCAACTCTGCAACTTCTTGATTATGAAGATCGACTTGACGGACATATTCAGTACTAGTCCTTACCCGGGACAATTCCTCTTCGGCCGAAAAAGCGAGGCCGATATTTAAGTACAGTTGAAGGCTAGCAAAGATGAAAAGCGGAAGCTTAAGTCCAAAAAGACCTGGCAAACCCGTGAAGTTATATTGTATGGGATACAATTTATTAGATCTCACAATTGACTTTGGCCCATCTCCATCAACACGAACTGTATAAGAGGCAACAACACCAGGACTGGCCGAGCCCTGGTGTTCCCCGTTTGATATTATTTAAGGTTTGAGTAATCTGTCGTGCTCATCATGTACGCCTCAATTGACAGAGGCACTTCATATTTTGCGCGCAAGGCATGCCAGGCTGGATCCGCCGCAAAGTCTGCCCAAACCTGCGATCGATGCGCCCTATCTCGATAGGCGAGCATCCATACAAGCGTGTTCGGATCATCGAGCCTTTGCCAAACTGCGACCACTTCAGCGCCATGCTTTTCAAAAATGGCTACTTCCTCCTCGCGAAATCTCTGGTGCAGATCATCAATACCACCTTTTCCATTAACGGCAGGCTCCGCTGTATACATGCGCAGTTCAAAACATCGAGCGCTAGAACCGACGTTTTTTGAAAACTCTTCGGACAATTGACCAGCGGGACCACANGGCTCTGGNGCCTCACCCGCATTCGCAAAACCGATCAANCCGAAACTGGTTAGAAAAACTNCTAAGATCTTCTTCATTTCTATCTCCATTAATAAGTATTTCANTTATTTTTTTCAANATAGTAGANCAAATTTATCAGTATTCACTCNAGTAGAAGGTTCGAAAACTCGAACTTCTAAGGNNNCANTCGCGTTAGCNTGAANGTNAGAGCNTCNCACNAAGGATAACCCCNGCNTCTTCGATCTAGNCACNNAAGAGGCAGCCTGTGCCACTGCTCCCGCAACGTGAGAGNTTAGGTAACCACNATGCGTGAAAAGATCTTTATCGATTCTATATCTTACACCTGTTTTAGTGGTCTAAGCCGNATTGGTTANCACCTTATANCTNTTCTTNAGAGGCGGAAACACAGTGTATAGTAAAAAGGNNCGAAAAAGCAGTAATGAGTTTTGCTAAGGCCAAACTAAATCCGACAAATGAGGGGTACGTTCCACCAACGGTATAACCTTAGGCACGTAGAGTTCGGTGAAGGCCTTTGCTTCTTTATGGCGTGCTAAATCTTCCTCTTTAGCCCACTGCTCGACTAAGAAGAACTGCTGCGTGTCCGCTTGCGAATTATAAACTTCAAAACGAATACANCCCGGCTCTTCACTCGACATTCTGGCTTGCTCCTTGAGTAAGTCCGCTACTANGCCGACGTCCTCAATATTTTTAACCTTCAGTATGACGTTGTTATATACCATAAGAATATTTCCTCCGACTCCCGATATTACCCTTTTCTTATTTCCTAGAATAGACAATCTGTAGTTGAGTACTTTGAGTCCGAAAGAATTAGCGATAGAATCGTTTCCACTTCTTTTAGGAATGATTAAGATGTTTCGACAACTCAAGAATTGCCACAATGTTGATGACCTTCGGCTTCTCGCCAAACAGCGCCTTCCTGGGCCAATCTTCCACTACATCGATGGAGCGGCGGATGACGAGGTCACCTACCGTCGAAATACGTCTTCATTTGATGACTGTGACCTCGTTCCAAATGTCCTAGCTGGCGTTGAGCATATTGATATGTCCGTCTCCGTCATGGGACAAGAGCTCAAAATGCCTGTTTTCTGCTCCCCAACTGCACTGCAAAGACTCTTTCATCACGATGGTGAAAGGGCTGTAGCAAAAGCCGCAGAAAAATTTGGAACGATGTTCGGAGTTTCGGCGCTCGGAACCGTCACCTTAAAAGAAATCGGAGATATGATCTCTACCCCAAAACTATTTCAATTTTATTTCCACAAAGATCGTGGCNTAAATGACGCTATGGTNGAAAGAGCTCAAGATGCCGGTTTCAATGCCTTNGCACTGACAGTAGATACAATTACCGGCGGAAACAGAGAGCGAGATCTATACACTGGATTCACCTCACCCCCAAGATTAACTTTAAAGAGTTTAATCAGCTTCGCCATTCACCCAGAATGGGCTATGAATTATTTTTTTGGCGAAGCTTTCGAACTTGCCGAACTCAAGGACTTCGTGCAGCAAGGGTCAAATGTCTCTGTTTCTATTGGAGATTATTTCGCAAAAATGCTCGACCAATCAATGAATTGGTCCGACGCTGAAGCTCTCAGAGAAAAATGGGGTGGCCCTTTTTGCTTAAAAGGTATAATGAGTGTTGCAGATGCTAAAAAAGCAGTGGATATAGGTGCCGACGCAATTATGGTTTCCAACCATGGCGGCAGACAACTGGATGGGTCTCGATCTCCTTTTGATCAGATAAGTGAAATCAGCGATGCTGTCGGGGATAAGATAGATGTCATTCTGGACGGCGGAGTGAGACGCGGAACACACGTCCTAAAAGCAATAGCCGCCGGCGCGAAAGCATGTTCGGGTGGTCGCATGTATTTGTACTCCCTGGCAGCTGCTGGACAGCCAGGTGTAGAAAAAGCGCTAGGTAATCTCAAGACAGAGATTGAACGCGACATGAAGTTGCTTGGTGTTACAAGTATCTCTCAGATTAATCAAAATATGCTTCGTTCTCGTTCAAGATAGTTCAACNCAATGGCGCAANTNTTAGACTCAAAGATATTGAGGTNAAAAAATGAACGCCTTTNTTAGGTACTCACTTACAACTNTTGCAGCATTTTTCGTATTCAGCAGCATCTTTTTCGTCTACATGCGCACACATGACGGCCCCGTNGAGTTCATCCCTTGGTTTACGATAAGCACCGGCGGTCCCTTTCGCTCCGGGGAGCTGAGCACCCCTCCTGAGGATTGGACTTTCCTTCGAGANCGTGAAGAAGTGGAAATGGAGACNTTAAACCTTGGCACTACTAAAACGATATGGACGATGGTCGTNGAAGGTAGACTGTTNGTNGCAAGCGGCAGACGGCAAACTTGGTATGGTCAGGTATGGAAGCAGTGGCCTCGGAGATTAGAGAACGACGATAGGATTNTTCTTAGAGTCGATGAGAAACTGTATGAACAACGTCTTGTTCCTATCACAGANGGAGANATCATCCTTCCTGTTCTGCAGGAATCGTGGCGCAAGTATGGTAGGGGCTCGGAACCCACCTCCTCAGCACGAGTAACAGAAGAGCTAATTTGGCTTTTTGAAATTGTAAATCGTGTCTAAAGATCAGGCAGCCGGAATGCTAAAATGTAGCCGCCCATGGGATCCTCCTCATCGGCTGGTAAAGGAAGATAGCCAGAACCTCTGGTCGAATTAAAAACCGGCACTACAACAATNAATGTCTGCTTCCCCTCCGGAGAAAGATANGTCATGGGTGTGCCCTGNGCAGTATANGGTATAGAACGATTCCACAGCTCCTCACCNTTCATTAGGTTCGTAGCTCTGACTGTATTATCAAACGCTCCAGCACTAAATATTAANCCNCCGGCAGTGGTAACCGTTCCNCCCGTTTGCGGCGTTCCAACAGTCANCGGAAGCCGNGTTTTCAAGTTGAGTGANCCGAAAAACGTCGGCCCTGTNTGCTTTGCTGTGCCAATAGGCTTTTGCCAAAGTAACTCCCTGGTCTCAAGGTCCACTACGCCGAGGGTCCCATATGGAGGCTGCATGCACGGAACATGCAANGGAGACATAAACCTTTGGGTATTGTGACTATAGGGTGTCCCTAGTTGACTCCCAATAACCCCATCCGGCAATTGATCACGGGGTATTAAAGTTAATTGGTTCGCCATGTAGAGCGGATTTACAATCATTAGATTATTGACTTCGTCAACGCTCACACTTCCCCAATTGAATCCCCCTGTAGCGCCAGGGTTTTGTAACACTGTTCCCACCCCTGGCACAGTGAAGTGACCTTCATACCGCATTTTCTGATATTCAATTCGGCACCAAAGCTGATCTAAAGGCGTCAAGCCCCACATTTTTGTCTCATCAAGTTGCATTCGCCAAANAGGAAGATCCATCGTAAAAGGCTGAGTTGCCGCGACATAGTCTTCGGACACGCCTCCAGTTTGCGGCACGGGGAGCTCCTGAATATCAAACAACGGTTCTCCCGTCTCTCGATTTAAAACAAATACCTCTCCTCGCTTTGTTGGTTGCAATACAGCTTTTACTTTTTGCCCTCTTCCATCAGGCAGATCAATCAGCGTCGGCTGAGAGGGCACGTCATAATCCCAAATATCATGATGCACTGTTTGATAAGACCAGCGAACATTGCCCGTCGCTCCTTCAATTGCGACAACCGAACTCGCATATTCGTCACTGACCTCCATTCGATAACCACCGAAATAGTCTGGGGTTTCATTTCCTGTGGGAGCATAAATCAAACCCAACTCTTCATCGACACTGAACAANGACCAAACATTTGGCGTCCCNCGAGTGTANACCTCTCCTCGAAGAGGTTCACTGGNTATTCCGGGCCGCCCCATATCCCAGGCCCATGCGAATTCACCCGTTACCGCGTTAAAAGCCCTAACCACTCCAGAAGGCGGACCTACTGAACGATTATCGATTACCCATCCACCTACAACGACATTGCCAGACACGATGCCCGGCGGGGACGTTTGAAAATTTGCTATCCTTGGGTCATTTCCCATACCAANAGTNAGGTTTACTTCTCCTTGATCNCCAAAGAAAGTGCATCGNTCACCNGTTATAGCATCGATAGCTATCAATCTTGCGTCGGTTGTNTTCGTTAGTATTCTCTCTTCACACTCCCCTTCATAATCCTCTGGCGCTGCATAATACGAAACCCCCCGGCAACCAGTTGTAAAATANCGAGCCTGCGCTAAGTGCTCCGGNTCAATAAGAGGATCAAACTGCCAAACCAACTCGCCACTCTCGGCATCAACAGCAATTACCCGATTACCACCAGTGCATACATACAACAATTCTCCAACCATAAGAGGTGTCGCTTTGAAGGCGCCACCTGCTCCTGTCCGGTAAGTCCAGGCAAGTTCAAGCTGAGATACATTATCTGCATTAATTTGATCTAAGGGCGAGTAGCGAGTTCCCTTTGGCGAGTTCCCATAACTGGGCCAATCAGTCTGTGTATTAATGGTATTGAGACCGCTCCGAGGTGATATCTCTTTGACTTCGAAGCCGGTTCCCTCTGCGAAAACAAATATCGTAATGGCGGCCGACAAAATTGGTATCGCTTTTGAAAGAGTCGATGAAAAAAGATGCGGTGGGTTCTCATCATGAAGAGCATTCCTTATCCAAGGAGTAAGAAATATCAAGCCAACAACCGCGAAAGGGAGAATACGAGGGGCCAAAGCCCACAGGTTAGTTCCTGATTCCATGAAGGACCAAGCAATCGTCAGGAAAAGAAATATCCCATATATTAAAGAACCCTTGGCATCTTTATTCCAAAGGCACCATGCTGAATACGAAACCGCCAACCCGGCAAATAGGTAGTAAAAACTTCCGCCAAGGAACATGAGTTGCAAGCCCCCTAGAACTAGAAGGATGCCTATCAACAGAAGTGTTATCGCAAATATCTTTCTAAAATTCATAACCACGGTAAGTTATATTCAAAATTAGGACATTATTAGCACGAGTGAAAGTGTGTGAGCTTCTAATCTTTCTGTCGAGCCCCTAACTATCACGATTTTTTACTTAAGGCCTTTAGAGTGCACCCTCCGCAGCAAGTCTTTCTTCAACTCGCGCACCTCGTAAAATATTCACCATTCCGTAATTCCCCTCATGACAACCATACTCGTATAAAAGTCCAGCAACCTTGGTCATCGAGACAACCCCTGTAAAACTATCAGTGTAGGTAGCGGGATCATCAACAGTAAATTCATAATCCACTGTAAAAGGGTCCACGCGAGTGAAACGTTCGGTTAGGACCTTGTCATAAGATGTCCCAGACTGTCCGAAACTAGCTGATAACCCATTGAAATTTTGAGTTACAACGACAAGTGTGTCTTCATCCCAGTAACCTTTGGAATCACCGGTATAGAATCGTATGTCATCGTCTAAGTTATCAAATGCTTCCTTTGAGTCAAATAAAGGGACGACACGGGCATCATGAATCATTTCAGTCAACAGCACAGCCGTATCCCTATTTTGAAATATTTGAACATTATTATTGTATAGACTCGGAACAAAGGGCGGGCCTGCATTAAAACCGATAATGCAGCGCTCGGATAAGCCGCGGTCCTCTGGCCCATCAGCGCCAATGCCTCCCGCAGTGATTCTGACAGGTCTTGTTTCGCCAGTAGTAATACCACCATAGACCCCCTGCTGCTCGACCACCCCTTCCTGAACTTCCGGCAACCTGCCGTTCTCTGGGTAAACAATATGGGATGTCCTTACGTTGCCTCCTATACCCTGATTCTCTATCCAAAAGTCATTATAAGAACCATCAACCCCCTCTATGTTGAGTGCCGCATCAGAACCTGCATCGGCTGCTGCCCTGCGCCGCGCAAATTCCTCAACCTCTTCCTGAGTCAGAAACTGTCTCTCGCCATATTGAGAGGGGCGTTGCATCGGAACGTTCGAAGACCAATTCCAGACCCCCTGCAAATCGGGTTGACCCCACTCAGTTCGAGGAGCCTCATAGTCCTGAGCGAATAGAGATAACGAGGATCCGCCCAGCAACAAAGCCAAGACCAGTGAATTTATTCTTCCCATCTGTCACTCCTTACTTGAGATAAATGGTTTTTATGAGTGTTTGTTTGCCATCCTNTCTAATAATCTCAATTATTACATTATTAACCAAAAAAGAACCACTTAATCAGCGTCTNCAAGCACCTGCTTNAAACCATCTAAAGATATCCTCATGCCATTTTCNACGGCTACGCCAAACTCCTCAGGCTCTATCTCGGAAGTCCAGTTTANGATGCAATTCTCACCAGANTTTTCNAGATCAATGGTCGCAAGNTGATGTGTCAGNGGCGANGGTGTTTTGATGGCCGAATACNGNAATCGGTATGTTTCCNGATCGTTTANTAATATCTTCTCCTGNATTTCTCCGATGCCATCCATTTTAAATTTTCGAACATTATCCTGCAGCACTATTGAGTCAACACTTGGCACCCAATCACAACGGGTTACATCACTCAGAATTTTCCAAACGGTCTCAACTGAATAAGGTAGTTCATCGCGCAATGTAATTACTTTCAAAATTTCTCCCTCGGTTACAGCTTACAGAGTTCTCATCAATTCAAAAACATAAATGCTTTAAACGCAATTGATATCATATATAGCCGGAGAATTTAATGGGCTATTTTGTATGTTTCACTTTCAAAGTTAGCCGCAAACTTGTTTAATGCTTAAAACGCCAAGAAATAAGAACAACAAAGGAAACAGAGGAGATAACCGTGAGCTTATCAGTCCATATAGGTCGCAAGACCTTTGCCTCAATCAGGCAAGTAGTCTTACTCTTTTTTTTTAGCGGCATCGCGGCCAATGCGGTCGGCCAAGACTCGAACTATAACTGGCCAAGCCAGAACTTGAATATTCACAACAGCCGCTTTGCCGAGGTAGATCAGATTAACCGAAGCAATGTCTCCCAACTCATTGAATCTTGGACCTTCACTCCCGGTCCTCAAGATAGCATTACGCAAGTGACGCCATTAGTTGCAGAAGGGATTATGTATTTGCATTCGGCGAACACAATGTTCGCCCTGAATGCTTCGACTGGTGAAGAACTTTGGCGCAGGCCGCTCGATTCTGGCCGGGCCGGAGGCCCCGTTCGAGGTTCAACCTACGCAAGTGGCCGAATTTACGCCTATCGCGGCGCTGACTTGTATGCGTTCGATGCAGAGACTGGCGAGGAAATTAGGTCCTTTGGTGAAACTGGAGTAGTTCAGGTCATCACCGATGCACTTAATTTTAAGTATCCAGATGTCTATCCGAACAATACCGATCCCATAAACCTAGGATACCGACTAACTACTCCGCCAACTGTCCACAATGGAAAAATGTATGTAGCTGCCGCTTTATCCGAAGGGCACATCCCAGGCGGTTTAGTGATTCGCATTGATGCATTGAGCGGCGCTGTTGAATGGGTTTTTAATACAGTTCCGCAAACTCCGAGTGATTCAGGTTGGGAAATAGCGAGAGACACCTGGGGAACCGGACAGCGAGCTGGCGGCGGAGTATGGACGCCACCCGCAATCGATACAGAATTCGGGCTTGTGTACGTGAATGCGGGCAATCCCTCACCTGACTATGATGGTTCTGCCCGAGTTGGAGCGAACTTATTCACCAATGCTACCATCGCTCTTGACATCAACACCGGCGAATTAGCGTGGTATTTCCAAGCAGTGCATCATGACCTTTGGGACTGGGATCATGTTACCGGTCCCATCTTATTCGATGTTGAAAACAATGAAGGTGATATCGTCAAAGGGGTGGCAGCAGGCGGGAAGAATTGCCTGTTTTATATGTGGGACAGAGAAACCGGAGATCCATTGTTCCCAATGCCCGAAACCGCGATGCCAACCGCAACTGATGTCCCCGGAGAAGTCGTTTATCCGACCCAGCCGATTCCCCAAACCGCTCGAGGCGTTCCTATGGATCCGCTGTGCGCCACGTTTATTCCTTTTGATGACCCAGAACTCGCAGCGCGGAGTAAGCAGATATATACACCTTACTCATTGACCGAGCCTTATATCGTTGCACATGGCGGTTCGAGCTTTGGCTCGGCATCGTTTAGCCCTCGAACACAGTTGGTTTACATCACTGGTAAAAACGGCGCGATAAGTCTAACCGTTCAACCCGTCGGCGACTCATTAACGCCAGGACCCGATAGTCGCGGACACACCGAAAATTATTCAGCTCTTGATCGAGTATCCGAGGCCTATCCACCCTCTTTGACTGTNTCAGCCTACAGTCCAGTTGACGGTGAACAGGTCTGGCAGACCGAGCTACCTGCTCAGTCGGGAATTGGAGCCAGTGGCAATCTGGTAACTGCGGGGGACCTGGTTTTTCAGGGTTTGGAGAACGGCGAATTCCATGCCTTGGACGCTGAAACTGGAGCGTCGCTTTTTAAATATCAAACCCCACGGACCGTGAGAGCCAGTCCGCTAACGTACTCCGTCAAAGAACAACAGTTCGTGAGCGTTGTATCGACAAACACAGTGGTCACTCTAACACTGCCACAACAGTAGGGGTTCTTTATTATGCGCGGCTTGTTATTCAGCCTGATCATGATTCTCTTTATACCTTTCTTTCTCCTCGGGTTAATCGTATACACGTGGAGGCTCCGCAGAGTTATTATTCCTCACAACATTTCCGGCACCGCAGCAGAACCCTTCGGAGCGCGAATAATGATGCACTTAGCGGACACGAGAATTGACGAAGCTGCTGTAAAACTCGCCGAGCAAATGATTTTATACCGCCAACCGGCCAAATTTTTGATGCTCCAAACTACCGGGCTCGCGCTAAGGATAAGTGGCTACAAAGGCTCAATGTTTGGGTATCCAGGGCAGCGCCCCTCATCTACTATGACAATGATGAGCCACCGTTCTCATTTTCTTGATTGCTCTATAAGTGAAGCATTTTCCAGACCTGAAAATGCTATCGAACAGTTTGTCATCCTTGGCGCCGGCTGGGATACACGCTGTTATGATTTGCCAAAAAATTGTGAAGTAAATTGTTTCGAAGTAGACATGGCTCCAACATTGAATGTGAAGAGAGAGGCGTTAAATAAATCTGGTATAAAATCAACTCATGTGACTTTTGTAGAAACCGACTTTAATCAAGAATCATGGATGGACTCCCTTTTGGCCAGCGGATTTGACCAGAAAAAGATAACCTATATCCTTTGGGAGGGCGTGACTATGTATCTGACAGAAGAAGCCGTAAATTCAACATTAGCGCTTTTCGCAACACTTCCACAAGGTAGTGTGATCGGCGTAGATTTTTTTACTGAAGACGTGGTCAAAGGCAATCCACCACACGAAACTTTGAGCAAACGCATGCATGGTGCAATTAAGTACTACAGCGAAAAAATAATGTTTGGTATTCCTACCGGGCAAACCTTATCTCAAGGAGCCAAAGAGTTAGCGGAACGGCATGGCTTGCAGTTATCGAAATTCGAAAACATCGGCGATGAGAGTGATAAAAAGAAGGTCCCCTGGTATGTTTTTACAGAAATGACAAAGACATGAACAATAGATCTGTCGAATCTTTTATTTTTTAGATGAATAATAAAGTGGAAGTAAGCTATTAAGAGTTATCTTCCACGGTTCCACTGACTTCCGCCATCTACCGCAAGACCAGCACCCGAAACATATCTGCCTGTGTCAGAAGAAAAATACACCACAGCATTAGCAATATCTTCACCTTGACCAAAAGTGCCAAGCGGCACTCTTTCTAGAACTTGGTCGGCAAGCCCTTGCTGAATAATCAGTCGATCCACACCCTCTGTTCCTTGAATCGGTCCTGGTGAAATCCAGTTTGAGCGGATGTTATACTTACCCCATTCTGCCGCTAGCGTTTTCATTAAATTTTGAATACCTGATTTTGCTGCCGCCGCATGAGCAGCGCCCGGCCAACCAAAGTCCGCTTGTGTTGTGCTTATAGATATAATGCGCCCTCCGTCCGTCGATTCTTTGAGGTGAGGGAGCGCAGCCTGGCAACAATTAAAAGTGCCGTTCAGATCAATTTCGATAACAGTCCGCCATCCATTCCAAGAGAGCTCTTCCGTGGGACAGATAAAATTTCCAGCAGCATTGCAGACTAGAATATCGATGCCACCAATTTTCTCTGCCANCTGATCGAACGANTTTTTTATACCCTCAGGATCTCTAACATCTCCAACACACCAATCCACGTCAATACCATCAGAATCCTTAAAATCCTGAACGGCGGATATCAAGTTATCTTCCTTACGAGAAACTATTCCGACATTAGCGCCCAAAGCACCCAACTTGCGCACGATAAAGGCACCAATCCCGGTAGCACCGCCGGTAACAATCGCGCTCTTTCCAGTCAATATTCCACTCGCAAAACTCATACTCTTAATCCTCTATGGGCGAACTCGCTCATACTTTTCAAATCGTTGGCGACCAACTTGTCCGGCGTAGATGTTCCCTTCGTAGTCTGAGGCCAGGAATTCAATGCCACTTCCATTGGGTATTTCATAGTCGGGAATAAACTCAGTTACATAGCCAGTTCGAGCGTCACCTATCCTAATGCCCCGCTCCCAACCACGATTCCACTGTTCGCCAGACATGCCATCAGCGACAAAGATCTTGTCATTTTCATCGATCCAAATTCCACTCGGCCTACCAAATTGAGTCCAGATATCNANTAGTTCTCCGTCCTGATCAAAGATCTGAATTCTATTGTTTCCTCGGTCGGCAACAAACAGACGCCCCTGAGAGTCTATCTTTAGGTCATGCGGATCGTTGAAGCGAGCACTCTCTCTGCTTGTCTCNNTCACACCACCACCCAANTGAAATTGGAACTCGCCGTTTCTTGAAAATTTTATAATACGATTATTACCACCTCTGTGACCGTCAGCTACCCAGAAATCACCTCCGGGAGCGACAATGATTGCACTTGGTCCGTTGAAGTGCATCTGGTCATCTCCGGGCACACCGGCTTCGCCAAGGCGCATTAAAACCTCTCCGTCTTGATTAATTTTGACCACTTGATGACCCATGCCTCGCTCGGCTCCAGGAGCTCCTCTTGCATCNCCCTCCGGCGCACCTTCCGTAATCCAAAAATTACCCTCCTNGTCCATATCAAATCCGTGTGGCCAGGCAAACAAACCAGCGCCAATAGATTTAACGGTGTTGCCTTGCAGGTCTAGTTTATGGATCGGATGGTAATCTGAACCAGCACATTGATTAGCGCTGCAACGTTCTATAATCCACAGGTGTTCTCCGTCTGGATCAGGCTGAACTCCAGTCACAATTCCCATGGGCCTTCCTCCCGGCAGCTCACCCCAATGGTAGACAACTTGATAGGGGTTATCCTGCGCAAAAACGGCGGTGGCAATAAGGGAGGAAAATAGCCACAACTTTATTCTATAGATTTGTTTCGCAACCATATTTTAAATTCCTCCTTTGGAAATAAATGCTTTCATAAAATTGGTTCCACCGCGTTTCGGTCTTGCAATGATCTAGCCAAACAATGATAACTATTCTCTACTTCACGCAATTCAGTTGTGTCAACAACTCGCTTGACGATTGCATTCCTCGTCCCGGAAAGAAATCTATAGATACCATTCTCTGCAGGTCTTCAAGATTCACTGTTTGATCACAATAAGAGTCAAACTGTCCAAGATCCTTAGGAAGAACAAATACCGCCAGCTCATCATTTTTAACTACAATTTTATAGTATGCCGCTGGNTCAGCCGCTGCTGGACCTGGACTAGAACTAAGTGNACCAATCAAAAACAAGGGNCCTGTGATNACATGCAATTCTCCGCTCTTCGAAACAAGCTCNTTCAACTNCTGCTCCANNTGAAGCCAAGGCCCCAGCCTGAGGGGTTGNGGCATAGGCACCATATTTGTTAGATTATTCACNTCAGACCAATAGGGAGTATTCGAAAAGGAAGTCATGGGTGCAAGTCGCGCGCTTTGTTCCTGTTGCTCTGGTAACTCGCCGATTCCAACGTAGGGGTTGTTGCTTACCGCAATTTCAGCGAGTCGTANCTCTGTAGAGCCAATCTCGAGCACATCTTCCAAACCGGAAAATTCTAGCAAGCGATCTGGGACCCATAGTCGAGGGAGAAGNGAAGCTATACCTATTGCCTCTTTAGTTAATCGATACGAGACCCAATCAGCTAGGCCGCTTTCACCATTTATNCCTGCTGCATAAACGTGATGAATAACGACATTCGCCCGATTTGCGNCCATCGAAGCCTCGTAAATCGGGCATGCACCGTTGCAATGGGTCACACTTATTTTCTGCGAATGCGATGGTGATGCAGACAGCAAGAAAACCGCGGTGAACAAAATAATTGAATGCGTTTGTTTAAACATAATACTTAGAGTACATGAATTCCTTTTGCAAATATCCTCTATTTGAAAAAATTAAACTACTAGACGAACCAAACTCCGTTTGTGACCTGACAGTCCAAACTGTCTAAAAACATGTGTATGACCAGTCCAAGNCCTATCCACCNTGACCGCGGAAACAGGCATAACATTAGGAAAAATGGCATAAGAATCGGTTCGTGGAACGGATGAGTTCCGATGCTACATCTGTTGGGATCGAATATTGGGTTGCTCAACAAATGATCGACGTCTATCAACATCGTGGCAACCATGAAAATATATGCTTTNCGCCACTGACTCCGGAAAAAAACACTCGCTACTACCCCAGGGATTAAGAAATGAAGCGACAAGTGCAGCGGAAATGTAAACACAGCGCGAAATTATTGNCCTAACGCNAAAACCCAAATGGCNGCACCGCCTTTGGGAGAATCGTTGAAAGGCATGCCCTCCGGCTCTGCGAAAATNCNAAACATTCGCGACCAGTCGTTCACATGATAGCCGGTTTGCCCTGCCACAATAGCAACATACTGGGTTCCGTCTACCGCATAGGTAATTATTGTCGAGCTTGGAACGTCATCTANCATTCCCTGCCACAAGATCTCACCTGTTTCATCATTAAAGGCCCTAAATTGGCGATTCAAATCACCGGCAAAAACAAGACCGCCAGCCGTAGCCAAGATAGAACTTATCACCGGACTAGGTTGCCGATGGGTCCACTCAATTTCCTGGTTATCTAGGTCAAGAGCCTGCACCCGACCCATATTGCCGTTACTACCCGGGAATAGAGCCTCCTTAAATTGCATATTCGTTGTCAGAACCTGATAACGACCTTCAGGTCCGGCTTCCAGACAGCCTTCATTGAGCGGCAGGTAAAGTCTCTTAGTATGAGGATTATACGCCGCTGGAGGCCAGCTTTTAGCTCCGTAATGATTAGAGCAAACCAGCCTTTGCTCCTCTAACTGTGGAATCGTGTAAGGGTTAATAGTTTTATAACCTGTCAACGGGTCAATGTCNGTTACAACNTTCTGCAGTCCCATATCCATNGAAAATAGATAATCCCCTGTCGCGNAATCTACAGCATCTAAAATGCCAAGCTTACCCATGTTGATGACCGCTCGACGAGCCAGTCCTCTGAAATTAATATCCACAATTTGACGCTCAAAAGCCCAGTCTAGGTCCCATTGATCGTTTTCCAGATGCTGGTAGTACCAAACGAGCTCACCGGTATCCGGTTTCAATGCAATCGTTGCATTTGTGTAAAGTGCATCATTGGTAATGCCGTCGATATTTACCGGATACAGCAGCGGNGCTGTATTGTAGGTTGGCGCAACCCCGAAGTAGACTAGGTTAAGTTCTGGATCATACGCNCCGGCATTCCAGACAGATCCACCGCTTCTTTCCTCCATTGGAATACCATTCCAAGTATTCCCGCCCGGCTCATCAGGACGAGGGATGGTATAGAAGCGCCATTTATGTGCTCCAGTAGTGCGATCAATTCCATCGATCCAACCNCCCTCTGGGATCCTTAACGAGGTAATCCCTTGGATCACNGTTTCACCNACAACAAAGGGAGACATACGCAAATGGTANCCCTCATACTGATCATCAGTCTCGATTTTATGATCCCAGACAAGCTTCCCAGTTCGCGCGTTCAATGCTAATACATGCAAATCCGAAGTCGGCACGTACACCAGATCGCCATGCAGAGCGACACCTTTCTTTTGGCTAGGCTGTACTTCAGAGTGATGCTCATAACGCCACAATAGGGATCCATTGCCCGCGTCAATTGCTAATACTGTATCTGGAAATGTAAAAAGGTACATGACNCCATCATGCACTAGTGGTCCAGGNTTATTAACNCCAGTCTGCAGAGGCATTCTCCAGCTCAGCTCCAACTCGCTAACGTTTTCACGGTTAATTTGATCAAGAGCACTGAAACCATGATTATCATAGCTTCCCTGCCAAATTAACCAGTCCTCTGCTGGCGGGTCCAATAACATTGCATCTGATACNGNAGTAACTCGCGATAATATTTNGGCNGCGCCCTCCGCGATACTTTGCCTCTCTAAAGGCGCCGAGTTTAAAAAAGTGGGTAATCTTAATTCGGATTCAAAGTTTAATCCCTCCACTTCAGCAGCTTCACTATATGCAATTCCGTTGAATGCCATTATGTAAGCAGTGATGGACTTATAGTCATCGTCGCTTAACGAAGCTTGATTTCCCGGCGGCATTTGACGTAGTTCGGTCGCCAAATTCTCTAACGGTGCTTCACTCCATTTTGCGCTNAAAGAAGCGCCAGACAAACCAGGAATTACTGCTGCTCCTTCAAGATTAATACCGTGACAGGACGCACAGTTAAGACTATAAAGCTCATTACCTTCCGCAACCTGCGTCTCTGTAAAACTCAACGTTTGTGCGTAAGCAGGGCTAAGCTGTTGCAAACCTAGGAGCAAAAAAGCCGCTAGCAAGTTCGAGAAACTAATTCGGTTATTCATGAAGATTCCATCAGTCAGGCAAAGCAAAAGAAATCATTTCAGCCGTGTCAAAGCGCCCGCCAGCGATCGCAATATATTGTTTTCCACCAGAAAGGTATGACATCACAGGTCCGTGGAGACGCCGATCGACAGTAACCTCACCAACTTTGTCCCCGGTCAATTTGTCGTAGGCAACAAGTATCGATCCATCAGCATCCTCGTTAANCTCATCTTTTTGAGGCAAGTGTGAAATCACCAAGCCCTCAGTGATAAGTATTCCTCCTTCTGCTGATACATCTGTGAAAACGCTTCCGAGATCCGGCAGATTAAGGTGCTCCAATAGAGGATGATTGGCGGGCCCTTTACCAAAAGCAGTCTGCCAGACATGCTCACCCGTATTCAAATCAATCGCTGTAATGCGTCGATANGGTGGCTTCGTCAACGGTAATCCCATCGGGCCAATATTTCTCTGGACATTAATCACATANGGCCAATCTGACTCTGGGTCATCTGGCTCCACCAAAGACATCGCGTAAGGTCGAGTGTGTGAGGGCACATAAAGTATGCCGGTGTCAGGGTCAACGTTAGCACCAGGGAAGTTTGCTCCCCCNCCNGCTCCGGGTAAAAACACGGTTGCATCTTTACCATCAGTACCCTTAACAATTGGCGGAGTAAAAATAGGACCAAGCACCAATTTAGAAGCTATTTCTGCGGCAGCAGCATGTATTTCTGGAGTGAAGTCAATTAGGTCCTCTTCGCTCATCCCTTGTCTCTCAAATGGAGCAGGTNTCGTAGGAAAAGGCTGCGTTGGGTGTGTGCGCTCGCCTGGGACATTACTAGGAGGTACCGGTTTTTCTTCAATCGGCCAAACTGGTTCTCCNGTTATTCGATCAAAAACATANGTAAAACCGGTCTTTGAAACTTGCGCAACCGCTTTTATCGGCTTCCCCTCAACGACTATATCAACGAGGTTAGGCGCCGAGGCAACATCATAGTCCCAAAGTCCATGATGTACCGTTTGAAAATGCCATAGCCTTTCACCTGTATCCGCATCCAGGGCTACGATCGATTCGGCGAAAAGATTTTCACCGAGTCGCTTGCCACCCCAGTAGTCGTTAGTAGGTGTAGAAGTTGGTAAGTAAACGATACCAGCCTCATCATCTGCTGACATGAATGTCCAAACGTTAGTATTTCCCGCTTCCNGCCATGAGTCGCTCTCCCAAGTTTCTGTATAAGGCTCACCCTGCTGGGGAATTGTATTGAACCTCCACTTAAATTCACCTGTATATGCATCATAGGCACGGACGTGGCCTGGAGGACTGCGATTAAATAACGTGTAGTCGAATATCTTGGAACCGATAATGACGGAGTTACCAACAGCGATGGGTGGCGCTCCATGTGTTATGTTGTCTATCTCAAATTCTAGCTTGCCAAAGTTATCGCGTAAGTCCACGAATCCGTCATCACCAAAGTTAGGATCAGGCCTTCCAGTGTCTGTATCAATGGATACTAGTTGTTTTCCTAAAGTCGCTATAAAAATCCGGCTAATATCCCCGTCGGTCCAAAATTCTATACCCCGAGTTTGCGCCGGCGAAAAAACCGGCCTACCCAACGCATAACTTTCAGGATCAAAACTCCAAATTAGCTCTCCAGTTTCCGGATCAAGCGCCACCACCTGGCCGTGATTTGTATTGGTATACATGATCCCTTCTATTAATAAAGGTACGGCCCGATAATCCCCAGTGGCATACGCTATATTCCTAGGCAAATTTACATCTATCGATTGCCACCGCCAAGATACCTCTAGGTCACTGAAATTTTCTGCGTTGATCTGGTCAAGAGCGGCGTATTTTTCCGAAAAATGGCTTCCACCGGCGTGATGCCACTCTCCAATTACTTCGCTCTTTGATTCCATTGTCTCTGGCGCGCAAGATAAGGTAAAAATCGAGAAAAGAATAAGCAAAGTGAATTTTTTCATAGCGTTTCTTCCGGCTATTTTAGTGGTTGTCTCAAGCCAATTAACCTCAGTTAAATCCTAAGGCATCTGTTCTAATTTCCTATATCAAAGAGCGGCATCTCAGGACTATCTGTCTCCCTAGCCCTTTCAAACGCTGGTCGGGGTGTCGAAGTTCTAATCTGTTCAAGCCAAAACACACCATCATACGGGTAACTATTCCCCCGGGTTGCAACAAAATCAGTATCCCCATCTCCATCGATGTCTCTGGCAATAAATTTATCGTACATCCCTCGCTTCCTCCTTGAAATATCATGTCTAATCCAAGCTCTCTCCAAATCTCCTGGATTTTCAAACCACCCCATCCTTCCAAGCGCATCTTCTTTTGTTACGTCGCCATCACCCGTTCTGGGNCCTCTGCTGTAACTGCCGGCAATGATATCAATTAGACCGTCATCGTTAATGTCCTCAATTTCAAAGCCTGTCATGCTATCGGGCGCGAAAGAGCCGACGCTTCTTGAAATCCATGCGTGATCTATATCTGCGGGTTGCTCGAACCAAGATAGTGTTCGACCCGCAGCACCGANTATATCTANACGCCCGTCACCATTGAGATCTACAAACTCCATATTGAACCCATTTGTTTCAGATCCATACACGCCTATGGCATGCTCTTCAAAAANGAGGTTTTTTGGGTCTGTATTTTCGAANAGGATTATTCGATTTTCACCATTACTGCCTACTACAATGTCCATGTCTCCGTCACCATCAATATCTACTGGTTCCGAGTTTCTTGGATTGCTAAAAAAGCCAAGTTCAATTTCGGTCCANCTTGAGCCAAGAAGAGGATCTCCGGAAAACTTATANATCGAAGCTGCTGTTGAACGCCGATAGTCTTGAACAGTCGGACGCTGCGCCCCTTTATTAGGGGCAATGGCCTCCGGAAAACCATCCCCATCTAAATCAGCAAGGAAAACTCGAATATAGGAACCTCGGCCCTGAGTCATTGGGAGAATTAATCTTTCCCATGCTTGAGTCCGAAAGTTTTTACCGGGATTTTGAAAGTAAATCAAATGAGATAACTCAGCAGCCACCATGATATCTGGGAAACCGTCTCCATTTACATCAGCTATCGCGGCATCCTCTGCAGCCGATGCCTCGACACCTTCGGCAAGAGTTATATTTANCCACTTGTCTGGATCCTCCGANCCAAAAGCTATTCTGACATGGCCCATCGCCTCCGGTGTTTCTCCAGGGATAGTAGAATCGTAAGTTGAATCTGATTCATGAACCGAGACTATGTCATCGATTCCGTCGAGGTCCAAATCNGCCATGACCAAACCATCACTNCCACTAAACGGCACACCAGATATGATNGGGTCATCAATCAAGTGCTCCTTCCAGCTTATATAAGAACCATCAGTTGAGCGAGCTTTACTAAGCGTGTCTCCAACAAGCGGCTGGGCAATGAGCAAACCAGGAGTTAAAGAGCAGAGCAACAAGCTGAGGATTATTTTTTTGTTCATATCTCACTCTCAATTATGACAAAAAAGGCCAGCGGAAAAACACGATAACGCATCTTTACACTGACCTCTTTCAGATTCTTTATGCTTTTTAGCGATTCCCTGTTTCAGTTAAGCCTCTCTCAAGGACTCGAGCGCCGCTAAGGCGAGTCTCCATAGCATAATTCCCTTCATGACACGCATATTCAAACTGCTTGTACTCGTTGTCTTTCAAATAAGGGAAGGCAACTGTCCAAGGTGCTTCATAGGTAAGCGGGTCGTCGACGGTTAGCGTATAACGGAGCGTATTTTCGTCCTCAAACGTAAACGTCTCAATCATCTTACGGCCTTCGTTTTGAGGAGGATTTCCGCGTGAAGGTGCTCGAATATTTCTGACATACTTGAAATTTGTCGACTCAATAATCAGGGTATTACCTTCCCAACGACCGCGAGAGTCACCTTCCCAGAGTTTTATGTTGTCACTAACGTGATCGCCTGCATCGATGGGAATTATTCGCGCATTATGAATCATTTCACTATGGATCATAACGTACCCGGGAGACTGCAAGATAAGCTTTCCATTATTATAGGCTGTCGGCATCATCATTCCGAAAACGCCGCGAGATAAACATCGGTCGCCAGCTTCAACGGTTGCGGCAGAATCGTGCTCCTCNACAACATTCAATCTGATGGCCTCTTGAGCCGCTAGTGTGTATGCGGGGATCCTCCCGTTNGGNGGNTCCACGACCAAGGCTGGCGCATCAGCCACCGCATCAGACCAATACCAGTCAAACCATTCATTTCCATAAGCACCAACATTCGAACTGTCGCTGATGCAATCATTCAAAGAGCAAACATTACCTTTTCGAGCTTCGTCTCTACGGGCGATAAAATCGGCTAGCTCTTCGGCTGTGGGCACCCTGCCTTCAAACTCGTCCGGCATTTCAGTTGGCGTAGCTGTTGCTCCGACATTATTCCACATGCCCGTTATATTTGGTTGTCCATCTGGCAGTATTTCTGGCTGCCATTCCTGCGCTTGGACGGTCGATACCAACAGTGCCAAAAATATCGAACCACCCGCAAGCATTAATTTTCTTGAAAATTCGGCTAAATTTATTCTCATTGTCTGCCTCCGCTATTTCCGGAAAATAAGTGAAAACCCGCTTTTTTCCCACTATAACAGAACAATTACCCTAATGGCTGCAACATCTGCCTCCAAAATTGACAATACATGAATTTCGGTCTTGCACACCCTAAAACAGATAGGCTAGATTTGAAGCAATAAATTGGACTTAATTAGAAGAATCTCAAAAAAAGCAAATCGACCTGCTATATGCCTCAAACTAAATTCAAATACATCACAGTAACTGCCGTAATCGTTGCCAATATGGTTGGAACAGGTGTATTCACCAGCCTCGGCTTCCAGTTACTAGACATACAGTCTGGCTTCGCACTCCTTCTACTCTGGATATTGGGTGGCCTTACCGCGCTCTGCGGTGCGATATCATACGCGGAACTCGGCGCAACACTCCCCCGTTCCGGTGGCGAATATAACTTTCTATCTCAGATCTACCATCCAGCCGCAGGCTTCGTTTCGGGTTGGATTTCAATGTCTGTCGGATTTGCAGCGCCCACCGCATTAGCTGCAATGACGTTCTCCGCTTACTTCACTTCTTCGTTATTCGGTGAAGTTCCTAATTTTGTGGAGCAGGTAATTGCAGTTTCACTGCTTTTATTGCTGTCTGCTGTTCATTCCTCAAACCACCGCAACAGCGGAAGGACTCAAACTATATTTACAACTTTGAAAGTTGTTGTGATTTTATTATTTATATTAGCCTCGCTAGTAGTTGTGGAAGCCCCTCAACCAATTTCCTTCTTACCAAAGAACGGTGACTTTCAAATAGTTACAAGCGGAGCTTTTGCTGTCGCACTAATTTATGTAAGTTTTGCTTACTCTGGATGGAACGCTGCGACCTACCTTTCTAGCGAAATCGAAAACCCTCAACGTGCTCTCCCCTTGGTGTTGATATCTGGAACTTCAATAGTCACCCTGTTGTATTTAGGGCTAAATTTTGTTTTCCTGTATACAACACCTATGGATTCAATGACCGGTGAAGTTGAAGTTGGTGCTATTGCAGCTCGCACGGTGTTCGGGGAATTAGCGGGAGGATTGTTTGGCCTAGCTTTAGCTTTGCTTTTGATCTCCACAGTCAGCGCTATGACCATGGCTGGACCCAGAGTTATTCAGGTTGTTGGTGAGGACTTTCCCAAACTAAACTTTCTTGGACGTAAAAATTCCTCCGGCATTCCCTCGAGATCAATTTTTCTTCAGTCGACAATCGCAATTGTTTTTATCATGTCCTCAACTTTTGAATCGGTCCTCGTCTTTGCAGGATTTACAATGGCTCTTAATACCTTTGCGAGCGTCTTTGGCTTATTTGTCCTGAGGTCAAGAAAGCCAGATCTCGCTCGGCCATACCGCGCATTTTTATTCCCGCTAACGCCTTTGATTTTTCTTGGAGTAACCGGCTGGACACTNACCTTCACGTTGCTAATGAGGCCTGTTGAGGTTTTATTCAGCTTTGGAGTGATCATTGTAGGGTTAATCTTTTACTATCTTACGTCGTCACAAGCTGAAGATTCTAACGAAAGGTAGGTGGAGATTTAGTTCATAGCTGGCGACCCGGCATTCAGTCAACACCTCTTCTCTTTACCATTACGATGGGCTTATTGCTCATTACNAATTCATCGTTTTGATTAATGACCTCATTTTGCANAAATATGGTCCCCATGTCTGCNCGCGATTTTGAATACTTCTTATCCAGGATGANTGATCGCATCCGAAGCACATCGCCCGGGAAGACTGGCTTCTTCCAACGAATTTCGTCTATCCCNGGAGACCCAAGTGCCCCGCTATTTTCGACGGGCATTTGCTCTACAATCATCCGCATAGCCATGGAGCAGGTATGCCATCCAGAAGCGCAAAGTCCACCGAAATGCATCGCCTTCCCTGCGGCATCAGACAAATGGAAGGGCTGGGGATCATACTTTTCAGCGAACTCTATTATTTCCTCTTCAGTGACTTGATATTCCCCAAACTCCTGTGTTGCTCCAATCTCAAAATCTTCAAAATAACTAGGACTTGACATACTACTCTCAATATTTTCTTGCTTATAAATCTTATGCTTTATCTAAGGCCTGACTAATATCATTCGTGATGTCATCAATATGTTCTATTCCGACGCAAATGCGTATTGTCTCTGGCGATACTCCTGCTAAAGCCTGCTCTTCCTCCGTCAACTGACGNTGGGTCGTAGATGCCGGATGNCATGCAAGCGTCTTAGCGTCACCTATGTTGACCAATCGCTTGATCATTTCTAGGGCATCGTAAAAACGAACACCAGCGTCAAATCCACCATTTATCCCAAAAGTTAATAATGATGCTGGAACCCCTCCGCAATATTTCTCTGCTAAATCAAAATACTTGTCGCCTTCTAACCCGCCAAAGTTAACCCATGCAACTTTTTCATGACCCTTCAAAAATTCAGCCACAGCAACAGCATTTTGACAATGTCGCTCCATACGTATTGCCAAACTCTCCAGTCCCTGCATGATCAGGAAAGCATTCATTGGAGAAAGGGCGGCTCCAGTATTTCTAAGAGGGACCGTTCTAGCCCGCCCTATAAANGCTGCCTCNCCAAGCGCCTCTGAGTAAACCACTCCATGGTAAGANGGCTCTGGCTCTGTTAACTGAGGATAACGCTCCTTATTCTCTGGCCACGGAAATTTACCTGAGTCAACGATAATTCCNCCAACTGAGGTGCCATGTCCACCTATATACTTNGTTAAAGAATGCACCACAATGTCTGCACCAAACTGAATCGGATTACAAAGACTTGGTGTGGCAACCGTATTATCGACGATGACGGCAACGCCATGTTTGTGAGCCATATCACAGATCGGCTCAAGATCGACAATATTGCCCGCTGGGTTTCCTATAGTCTCACAGTATACGGCCTTCGTTTTATCATCAATTAATTTTTCAAGTGCGGCTGGTGAATCATCTTCTGCGAAACGAACTTCTATTCCTTGGCTCGGAAGCATATGGGCGAACAGTGTATATGTTCCACCGTAGAGTTGAGGAGTCGAAACAATATTGTCTCCTGCTTTCGCTAGAGTAAGAATTGAGTAGTTAATAGCGGCCATCCCTGAGGCAACCGCTAGCGCAGCAACTCCACCCTCGAGGGCGGCAAGTCTCTGCTCGAGCACATCATTAGTTGGATTCATGATCCGAGTATAAATGTTGCCAGGAACGGCCAGATTAAAAAGATCAGCACCGTGTTGAGCGTCATCAAATTCATACGCTACTGTCTGGTANATGGGNACCGCGACCGAGTTGGTTGTTGGNTCTGTTTCNTATCCACTGTGGATTGCTAGTGTTTCCTTTTTCATTATAAATTCCTCCAAAAAATACTAAGCACTTTTAGATGGTAGCNACNCCCNTANCCCAGCAAAATGAAGTCGGCTTGCATCCAAGAAATCTNATTAATTATATACTGCNCTCTGCCTCTTCGGTAAAGGCAATCATAAAGACAACGCTGGTTANGAGCGCGACAGCNGCCAAAGTAAACCACATGCCTGCAAAATCAGTTACTANGCCNGCTTCTCCGAATACACTTGCTAGCAACCCCAAAAGAGGTGCCGCTAGCATCGGTCCCAAGCCAAGNATAATGATACCGAAAACTGTTTGGGCTGAATTTCGAATATCATCATCNGCAATTTTATCNACGTACATGTAGGCAGANGCGAAGAAACACGCGTAACACACCCCGTGAAGCAGCTGACTAAAGACNCCAATNATCAATGGAGCGGTCCAAAGAAATTGCCCNGCGGCGTCAACCGANGGCCCCGATGGTTCCTGCAAGCTNATCANGCCCCAAATCAAATACCGNGCNAAATAGGCAAAGGCCCCAATNGCAATCGTCCGACGAAAACCGAATCGGGCNATGAACANCCCAAGAATAGCCATNACTGCTATNTCAGCAAACTGCCCAACCGTCATCGCTGGAGCTATATAAGTAACCAATAAACCCAGCTGATTCTCTAGGAANGGGCCTGTCTGCATAAAATAAACNTGGTGGATTATTGCNATGGGNAGNCTAGNCACAACTAATANTGCAAAGGATTTTTTTGATAACAGACTAAAAGCCTTCATGAAAGCAAGCTTTTCCGAGGCCTGTTTATTTGGAGGCGTATTTGGCAAAGACATACAATAGAATGCATACAATATTGAAATGATACCTGATACTTTTAATGTATCACCCAGCCGGGCAGTTGCATCTACTACCTCTGTCCCAACAAAGAACGGAGGCAAAACTTGAAATTCGAGATTCGACTGCAACCAAATCATTGGAAACAACCAACTTGCCGCTATCCAGCCAAATGTTCCCATGACACGGACTCGAGGCCACTCAGTATCAATATTCTTTAGATGCGCAAAAGCCATAGAGTTGGTTAATGACAGNGTAGGCATNTATAAAACGCTGTACAANACAGANAGCATTAACCACGNAGAGAATGACGTTTGAAATGAAAGTANAAATTTTACAATACCTCCAAAAAGCAGTAGNAGGGANAGAAANTTNTCCGTNGANAAATAACGATCCGCAAATTGTCCNGCTATGAATGGAGCNGATACTGCACCCAAAGACGCGGCGATACCGATTATCCATCCTACCTGTCCAGAGGTAAAACCAAGCCCACCCTCAGCNGCCGAAGACTGAAGATAGGTCGCNAGAACGGGNAACCAGATACCCCAAACGGCATACTGAAGGAACATCATCGCGCTTAAGCGGCTTTTNACTGAATTCATNGTCTTAANTTAACTCNAAAACATCATCATATCTTTGCTCTCTATAACGNACGCTAATNGCTAACGCAGTTGTCGAACTAAANCTGATTAAACTACGACTCGACATGAAACAATTTATTGTAGATAGTCCAATTGCCGTCCACCTCCAGAAAAGACAGAGTGTCGAGAAAAGTCATCCCCAAATATTTATCTCTCACTTGCGCCACTGCGGTTTTCCCAGCAATCTCTAGAGAAACAACTTCT
>NHGO01000020.1 GCA_002172295.1 Gammaproteobacteria bacterium TMED139
CTAGCCTTGAAGCCTGGAATTTTGAGCCTGAACTGGGTGAGCCAGACCTAATTATTGCTTCCATTCCCATAGACATTCCAGCCGGCGGCAATGACTTATGGCATAAGCATTATGTAGACACTGGATTGACTCAAAAGCGTTGCATCAAAGCGATGCAAGTCAAGCCGAGGGGCGATGCGAGAGCGGTGGTACACCACTCAAATCCTTCAATTGAAGTACTCAACAAAGATACCGGCGACTACGAAGATTTTAGTCAGCTTACCGAGTACGCTATGGGTAAGTGGGGTGAGTTAATGCCAGAAGGTGTCTGTCGCGAAATGCCTGGAGACTCACGTATATTCTGGGATATCCATATGTATCCTGGCGGAGTTGGTGCGACTGCACAAGGTGAGGCCGTTAAAGATAACGTTGTTGAAATGGGTATTTGGTTTCATGAAGAGGAGTTTGAAGTAGCAGAAAACCCCTATGTACAAGACCTCAAGCTATATCCTTTGAGACAAGGCTATGAGAATGGCAACTTGATTGTGCCTCCAAATGGCTATGCCATGACTCAAGGCTTCCATTCTTGGGATCATCCGGTTCGGATAGATAGCTTCCAGCCGCATGGCCATCTTAGAATGAATGCAGCTTCCTTAGAGGTTTTCTACCCTGAGACTGGACGAACTGAGCAGTTGAGCCAAATTTCTAACTGGAGCGCAACTTGGCATCATAGCCATATTTACGATCCAGACGTGGCGCCATTGCTGCCAGTTGGAGCAGTTTTNGTNNTCAAGCAGTGGTATGACAACACGGCGGACAACCCTAATAACCCTGACCCGGATCAATGGGTTTATGGCGGTAGCCGCACTGGTGACGAAATGTCTCATGCGTGGATTGCTGTGACTCACCTCGATGACGAGGGTTATGAGAAGATAGCTGCTGAACGCAAGGAAAGAGAGGAACGCTCGCTAGCTGGGCAAGACTAATTCACCTTGAAAAGNCAGCATNGCNACACAGNGTTGCTAGTATCGNANGAAGAGGCCAGTTGGAGTATCCATCTGGCCTTTTCTTTAGCCTTAAATCCCCTAGGCTAGCGAGTCTTACCTCTATNGCAGACAATCTCCACATTNCTTCTAAATTCCAAGGACAACTAGCTCTCTCTGGTCAATNATATTTGGNCCCGCCNCTTTCTCGTNCTGAANAAAACAGTTAGAATCNNAGCGTTATTAAAGAANTCATATTTATACANGCTGCCAAGTCAACGACTCTAGGTAGAAAATAAATGCCCGATTCAAAGGAGAGAACAATGAACATCAGGAAAGGCTGGCTTGCGATCAGCATTGCAGTTATATCGATTTTTAGTTTTCAAGCTAACGTTTTTGCCCAACAGAATTCGCATGAATTAACTTATAATGGGGAAATCGGGCAAATCATTAATGAAAATTGCGTTGTGTGCCACCAAGACGGTGGGATCGGCCCCATGCAGTTCGAAACCTACGATCAAGTCAGACCATGGGCACCGCTAATTTCTTACAAAGTTGCCAACAAAGAGATGCCCCCATATGCCTATGACCAAGGCGTAGGAATTCAGCACCTGATTGGTGATTGGCGCTTGGAACAAGAAGAAATAGAACAAATTGTTGCATGGGTAGAACAAGGAGCACCTCTAGGTGACCCAGATTCATCCCCACCAGCATACCAACTCAAAGACCCAAGTGATTGGAATTTTGCAGCAGAGTTAGGCCAGCCAGACTTAATCGTACCTTCCAGCTCNTACGACATCCCTGCGAGCGGTAACGATTTATGGAGTAACGAAGTTGTTAATCCCGGAATCACTTCGGATCGCTGTATCAAAGCTGTTCAAGTTAAGCCTCGAGGAGACGCAGCGGCTGTGGTTCATCACGCTAATTCCTCTGTCTTGCTTGAAAATGAGGAAGGTGAACTAGATCGGCAGGGTATGCTCACAGAATATGCTATGGGTAAGTGGGGTGAGATGGTCCCCGACGGAGTCTGTCGAACAATACCTGCAGGAGCGCAAATCGCTTGGAGCATACATATGTATCCGGGAGGTGTTGGAGCTACAGCGCAAGGGGAAATGATTAAAGATAACGTTGTTGAAATTGGCCTTTGGTTCCATGAGGAAGGCTATGAAAACAGCGAGAACATCTATCAACAAGACCTAGCTCTATACAGAATTGAAAAGCAAGATGATTTAGTGATACCGCCCAATGGTTATCAGATGACTCAAGGTTTTCACTCCTTTGACCACCCGATTCGCTTAGACAGCTTTCAACCACACGGTCACCTGCGAATGAACGCCGCGTCTCTCGAAATATTTTATCCTGAAACAGGCCGCACTGAGCAGATAAGCCAAATCTCAAATTGGAGTGCAACTTGGCACCATAGCCACATTTATGAGCCAGATGTTGCCCCATTACTTCCGGCAGGCGCTGTCTTAGTTCTCAAACAGTGGTACGACAACACAGCTGACAACCCGAATAATCCAGATCCTGATCAGTGGGTTATGGGCGGCAGCCGAACAGGCGATGAGATGACACACGCTTGGTTAGCAATAACACACCTTGATGATGAGGGTTATGAGAAACTCCTTGCTGAAAGAGAAGAAAGAGAGTCGAGATCTCTTGCTGGCCAGGACTAGGACTTTAGATAACCTAAATATTGATAAGATAGAGTTTGGAATAGACTATTAAATCAATAGAAAAGCCAGCTGGGTAAACCAGCTGGCTTTTTTTTGAGCAACTTTTCAAGGTTAAAACTGTTATTCCTACAAAATATTTTTTATGCTTAATCACTAGTTGCTCCAAACTTTAGAGAGAATCCTTATGAAAACTCGTCGCGAAATCCTGCAGGGCCTGATCGTATCCATCGGTGGNGGCTCGTTACTCAATTCTTGTGGNGGAATCGCGAAGGTTGCCTTGCCCAGTGAAGACGCTGCTCAATTTTATAATGAAGAGGAAACAGCTTGGGTCGCAAGAATCAGCGATTTTATAATTCCTCGCACAGAAACACCTGGCGCCCTGGATGTGAACGTACCGAGATTTCTCGATGGTTTAATGGCTGAATGGGCAAACTNCGAGACNCAAGAAAACCATCGCCGAGGGATTAAAAAAATCCAAAATCAACTTGGTAAAGGTTATTTNACTCTNAGTGAAGAAGGCGCGAGAGACCTCTTGGAAGATCTNGATAAAAGTGCGTTCGAAGGCCGCCCCAGTGAGTACAGCGAATACAGATCNCTNAAGAGCCTCATCACACAAGCTTATTTCGCCTCTGAAGANGGAGCATTGCTTGAACGAAAATGGGTAGCTGTTCCTGGACGTTGGGACCCGAGAGTAGAAATCTGACGACAAAAATTTTAGTAAAGGTACTAGGGAGAAATAAATTTGACTGATTTTGACGCCATAGTAGTCGGCTCTGGTATGAGTGGAGGCTGGAGCGCAAAAGAATTATGCGAGCGAGGCCTGAAAGTTCTGGTCCTAGAAAGGGGCCCGGAAATAAAACCAGAAAGAGATTACGTTGACCAACTCCCACCTTGGGAGCAGAAAAACCTCGACAGGATTTCACAGGAAGAAATCGATAAACACTATTTTAAACAATATCCGGGAGTCGCTTATGCGGTTAAAGAATCGAATAAACACTTTTGGGTCAAAGACGACGAGCATCCTTATGAAACTGTAAAGGGTACATCCTATGATTGGCTTCGAGGTTACCACACAGCGGGCAGATCGATTATGTGGAGCCGACAATCTTATAGAATGGGCCCGCAAGACTTCACTGCCAATAAAGAGGAAGGAATCGCAATAGACTGGCCTGTCCGTTACGACGAAATTAAACCCTGGTACGACTATGTCGAACAATTCGTTGGTGTCGCTGGTAACCGCGATGGGCTGCCACAATTACCAGATGGCGTATATCAACCTGGTTTTGAGCTCACTGATGCTGAGAAGTTTTTTAAGGCCAAAGTCGAGTCAAAATTCTCCGGCCGAAATGTCATTCAAGCTCGGGTAGCACACCTTACAGATGCTACAGATGAACAACGTGAGCTCGGACGGACTAATTGCCAAGCACGAAACCGGTGCCATTTTGGTTGTGCGTTCAAAGCCTATTTCTCTTCGCTGCATGCAACATTGCCGGCAGCTGAACGGACCGGCAATATGACTATAGTCCATAATGCAATCGTTCAAACTTTGGAATATGACGCAGAGACTAAAAAAGTGACCGGTGTNCGCATAGTCGACGCCGATACAAATGAGCATAGGTTTTATTCATCGAAACTAGTTTTTCTCAACGCTTCAGCAATCGCTTCTGCGATGATTCTTCTCCAATCAAAATCAGAAACTTTTCCAGATGGGCTTGCTAATAGCTCTGATCAAGTTGGTCGCAACCTAATGGATCATGTAAGCGGAGCCGGCGCAAATGGTTTTATAAGTGGGTTTGAGAACCAAAAGGTTTTTGGTCGTCGCCCAGGTGGAATTTACATACCAAGGTATGCAAACATTACCGAGAAAGACAAGCCGTACACGCGAGGTTTTGGTTATCAGGGAAGTGCATCACCTTTAGGAAACGCTGGTGGTCAGATAGCAGGTATAGGGCGTGAGTTCAAGGAAGCCCATAAATCGCCGGGACCCTGGAGGATTTCAATAGGAGCATTTGGAGAGCANTTACCTAACCCAAATAATCGGGTAACGCTACACCCTAATAAAACTGACAAATGGGGGAATCCGGTCGCTTTGTTCGATGTTAACTACGGGAAAAATGAGCACATCATGCTCGAAGAGGCCAGAAAAGACGCTGTTGCCATGCTAGAGTCCGCTGGCTGCACTGATATTAATTCGAACCCCGTGAATTTAACTGTCCCTGGTAATAGAATCCATGAAATGGGTTCCGCTAGAATGGGAAGTGACCCTAACAACTCTGTGTTAAACAAATGGTGCCAAGCACATGATGTCCCAAACCTTTTCTTGACTGACGGAGCCTTCATGACCTCTGCCGCATGCCAAAACCCTTCTATTTCATATATGGCATTCACAGCGCGAGCCTGTGACCACGCGGTCAAGCTTATGCAAGAAAAGGTAATTTAAGGTTGGACCTATTGTTAAGCGCCGGAAAATAAAAAGCCCGATATTCAGAGAGAATATCGGGCTTTTGAGTAAACCAAAAGCAAGCTTTCTTAATTTGGCGACGACATAATCATCGTGTGGTTCATGCTCATAGCATCTCTAGAGCGGTTTCTTTCTGAGCGAGAGAGATCTCCAATAGCCGGGCCACCCTGATTGAAAATTCCACCGCGCAAAGCGTTAAGCAAATAGTCCATTGTGTCGGCTAAATACATATCATCAGAAGTGTATTGAGCTACCAGTTGATCAATAACAGAGGCTCGGTCCTGAAGGTTTGGATAAGCAATGACATCAGCCAGTGCGGACTCCAACATGTTCAAATTATCTATTATTATCGCGGCCTGCGGAGCCTGGCTGTAGAGCTGTGGNGAAATTGCGGGGGCACTTGGCATTTCGGTTGGAGCAGGAAACATCGTCATTCCTGTATCTGAGCCAACTTTATTCCAATACCTTTCCAAAGTCAGTGGCACCTGTCCACCGAACTGGGGATCTACTTGTCCAATGATAATTGCTTCGAGAGACGCGAGTTGAAGCCACTGATTAGAATAAAGCAGGCCGCTTAGTTTGGGATACCCCATTCGGAATGCATCCGCATAAATATGATCTAGGTATAAATCCGCTGTCTTTGGAGACAAGGATACAGCAAGTCTTGGATTACTACTTTGATAATCCTGAACAGCTTCATCGATTGCCATCTGCTTTTGATAAATACTGGTTGAATTATCTGCAAAAATATCCCAGACAGCCCTCTCAAAAGAACGACCTTGAGCTAAAACTCCAGATGCAAGTGCGGTCANCGCCGATGAATTAGCGAATGCCTCCTGTGACTGACTATCAGAATGTATGCCCCGAACAGTTTCGCCGAGCTCGATTCTAGCGTCAGTTTCAAGTTGACCAAAGTGCCCATCCATATCCATTACCATGCCACCACCATGGCCACCATGCCGCCATGATCCATTTCAGCCATCATATCGAGGTGCATCTTTAACTCCATTCGGCCATCCTGGGACGCTGGATCTAGTCCGATTGCTGCAATGGCATCATAAATTCCTGCTTGAGTAACATCGAACGCGTTATACAAGTTCGCCAACTCAGGGTATTCGTCAATTAAGCCCCCTGACTGACTATTNGCATAACTCGATATCAAAATGCTCAGGGAAGCCCCTAGCGTAAATTTAGTAATCATTTTAATAGTGGTCGTCATCACTCGAAACCCCGAAGATACTAGAATTTTTCAAAGATAAAATCATAAAAGCCCTTCACTATAAAGTCTACTGCAATTCGATTCNCCTAACACCAAAAGCATCGTAAACCATTGATACATTGCAACAAATTGTAATTNCNCGAAGACTGATGGATGAAACCTGAAATNAGTTANCGACAAAATGGAAATCTGCCGGCCCCGCTCGCCTGACCAGGATTATCGCCTCACTGCCACCCTCTGGCACATCCCAGGAGTGATTAAGTTTGCCTGGGATAACGATGTAACTCCCAGCGCTCAAGTCATAAGCTTCGTNGCCAAGCTCTATTGTGACTTCACCTTTTACGACCACGACATGCTCATCATAAGTATGCCAATGCAAGTCAAAATGCGTACCGGCTGGAAACATCGCATAATAAGTTTGCCCTCCCGTCACAGGATCAACGCCTTGCCGCGAAGTTCTTAATCCTAAAGGTGTACCATTGCCTCCTCCCGGTGGCCCCCAGTCCAACTCGTTCAAATTAACAGCTAACGGCTGCGTAGCTTGCTGAGCTGAAGACACACTCACGCTTATACTCAAATAGAATGCGACAAGTATCACTGTGATTAAAAGCAGTCCACGAAGGCTGGCTCTCCCAACTAATAAATTCTTCATACGCNTTTTCCCACCTTAAAACTTATGAGTTAGATTGACCAAACTTTCTAGATTGGTGTGCTCCGACCGCTTGCCCTGTATCCTTCGAGTAACGCAGTCAATCGATTAATTACATCTGGGTATTCGGCGTACAAATTATTGGTCTCGCCAATATCATTTTCTAAATCATACAATTGGACTGAGGGAAGGCCTTGCGCAATAACTTCTTCTTCGGCGATGTTGCCATATCCCCCGGTGCTTCCAGTAAGTTCTAACTTCCATCTGCCTTGACGGACGGAAAACGCTCCGTTACCCGCAGTAGCTATTGTTGCTTCTCTAATGGGCGAATCTAAGTTATCGCCAACAAGCGCAGGCAAAATATTATAGCTGTCTTCCCCGGCCAAGCTGGTTAAGTTCACATCATTTATGGCAGCGCAAGTCTTCAATAAATCAGTCAGACAAATTGTTTCATCGGAACTGCTGCCCGCCTCTATCCGATTAGGCCAACGCGCAAGGAAGGGAATACGGTGCCCTCCTTCAAAAATATCAGACTTGTATCCACGGAAGACATAACTCGGAAAGTGGCCTTTCTCATTCATTTCCTCGACGCCGATGTACGGCGCGCAGCCGTTGTCGGCAGTGAAGATTACAAGCGTATTATCAGAAAAGCCATTCTCGTCCAACGCGTCTAGTACTCTNCCAACTGAATCGTCTACTTCCATACAGAAGTCTCCGTACGGCCCAAGATCACTCCTTCCTCTATAAGGGGCAGATGGCACAATAGGAATATGAGGAGCGGTCAGTGACATGCACATAAAAAAAGGCGTGTCTTTATCTTGCTGTTCAATCCAGTCCACCGTTTTCTGGGTAATTATTGGCATTACTTCCTCTGCAACAAAATCTTCATGTGCAGGCCCGGTATTATCCGAATAACGATCTGGCCTGTAGTCTCGCGTAATAAACAACAGGTCTTGAGTGGTCGTGCATTCACCGACAAACCGATCATCCTCGATCCAGATATAAGGATACATATCCAGCGAAGCAGAAATTCCATAGAAGTGATCAAATCCAACAGCCGTTGGTCCATTCAAGATACGTGCATTCCAGTCAATGTCAGCTTTATAGGCTCGCGTGTCAACCAAAGCATGAGAATCCTGGATAACTCCACCTTCTCGAGTCTGCATATCCATACCCAGATGCCACTTGCCAATGCAAGCAGTGCTGTAACCCTGCCGCTTCAGTAACGAGGCAACGGTAATACGTTCAGGTTCGATTAGATGCTTACTATACCCCCAACAAACGCTTCGGGTAATGCGGGTGCGCCAGCAGTATCTGCCAGTCAGAACTCCATAGCGCGTCGGTGTACACAGGGCTGAGGGCGAATGTGCATCGGTAAAATAGCGTCCTTCTTGACCAATACGATTAATATTTGGTGTCGAGATTTTTGAGTTCTCGTTCAAGTAACCCACATCGCCATAACCCATATCATCCGCAAGTATAAAGACCACATTCGGTCGAGCCTGAGCGTTAGAGCTTGTACTAAGCATAGATGGCATCGTCGCTGCAGCCGCAGCGGCACCGGTGCCTTTTAAGAATGTTCTCCGCTTAATTGGAGGCATGGCGTTTCTCTCCTTTCAATCTATCTAAGGGGACAGCTCATCATAAATTGCTTGAACACGATCCGGAGCTAATGGCCAGTTTAGATCCGCAATATCCAGTTCTGCTGCAATATTATCGCGGTCAGTGCCGCTACTTATGAGTGCAAGAACTCGTGAAACCAGTTTTTCAAACTTATCCCTAAAAATCCTTACCTCAGCTTTTCTCAACAAGGGGCCATGACCTGGAATTACTGTATCAAAATCAAGTGNCAGCACACGGTCTAAAGTTGCCACCCAATCTTTCGCGCAACCCCCGTTGTAATAGTCTATGAAAGGCGCCATTGTGGACCCATCCATCCGATCCCCCCAAATAAAAAGGTCTCCCGTGTGAATTGTTCTTTGATCGGGAAAGAGAATCACAGAATCTCCGTTTGTATGTCCACAACCCAAATGATGAGCTTGCACTTCAGCTTCACCGATATGAATACTGGTCTGGTCACGATAGGTAATTTTAGGCGCACCTTCGGGGGAGGCACTCGGACCAAAATTGCGTAGCATGTTTACCCGGACATTTTCATGCCCTACAACCTGAGCACTCGGCATAAAAGACGCATTGCTTCCAGCATGATCAAAATGGTGGTGTGTGTTTAANACGTAACGGATCGGCTGGGNNGTTACGGTAGATAGCTGCCGANTAATATCTTCATAACTATAGGAATACTTATTGTCGACAATAAGGACTCCCTCGTCGGTTACAAGAATCGCAATGTTGCCNCCAGACATGCCNCCATCGAATCCAGGCATCAGATATAACCCTTCTTTACCNGGTATTGGTCTAATGCGAAGCATCTCCAACTGCTCTGGAGTGAATACGGGGCGCTGCTGTGCTGAAGTAAAACCGAAATACAACAGACCCAGCATCACCGTTANGTAGAGTCCAACCTTAATTATTATTTTTTTCATTGTTTCTCTCCCGTCATCGGGTTTCAAACACTGTTATGCCACCAGTTAACTCCAGCGTCAAATTTTCTGTCAAAATTCATCTTAGCAGTATGACTGGGGTACAATCATTAAACTAATATCGCTTGTAATTCATTATGCCAAAGAAAAGACGCGGGAAACTTAAAGCAGATCTATTTCTCCTAGATGAAGACCACCAATCATTCACTGACAAGCAGATTCTGTTACTCAATGCGGTTAACCAGTGCGGGTCAATTACGCAAGCCGCTAAGCATGTCGGTATCAGTTACAAGACAGCCTGGGATAGGATTAATATGATGAATAATTTATCCGAGGAGCCGATTGTCCGCCGATCTGTTGGCGGTTCTGGTGGAGGAGGAACGTCGTTAACCAGTTTGGGGAAAGAACTGCTTAGAGGATTTTCTGAGCTTCAAGACGAGCACCACGCAATCATAGAAAGACTGGGGACAGGCCTTCGTTCAGTAGATGACCTCTCGAAATTCCTAAGGAGTACAACTTTGCGAACAAGTGCGCGAAATCAATTTAGGGGCCAAATAACCAAGATTCTTAAAGGGGGCATCAACACTGAAGTTGAATTGAGATTGAACGAGTCCTCAAAGATTATTGCAACAGTGACCAATGAAAGCGTAAAACAAATGGGCCTGAAAAAAGGCGCTTATGCGATTGCCTTGATTAAGTCTTCTTGGATTATTCTGAGCACAGATAGAGATATCACTACCAGCGCCCGCAATAGGTTAGAGGGAACGGTCAATAAAATAATCAAAGGGAAGGTCAACAGCGAAATCCAACTAAACTTGGGAGCTGAGAAACGCCTCTCCTGCATCTTGACAAATGAAAGTGTTAATTCTCTGAAGCTAAGAAAACGACAAACCGCGTATGCCCTCTTTAAAGCATCTAGCGTGATACTGATGAGCGACTAAAACACTAACGTAAAATCGCGACTCCTTTGATTTGAGCCCAGACTTCTTTGCCCACATTTATCCCTAGAAGATCTGCAGAGCGCTTTGAAATCCTTGAGATAAGCTTGTCGCCTCCGCATGAAAGAGTCACTATCACCATAGCTGCGTCTGAATCTACCTGCATATGGACCACCGTTGTTTTTAACCGGTTAATTATGCTTGTATCAGAGTAGTTCTTCAGCGCGAGGCTAACATCTCTGGCTAGAATTCGAATTCTTATTTTTTCCCCGAGCGCCTCTCCAGTATCCTTGACCCATAATTGCCCGCCATCAATGTTTGCTCTGATTAAATGCCAGTCCGTGTCGCGTTCTGAAACATTCCCCTCAATTACAACGCCTGTTTCTTCTCCAAAAACGGGCGGCAAATTGACATCTGCGAGAACATCTGCAAGAGCCCCTGCCGCCACTGCCTTTCCACCTTCCATAATAATTAAATAATCTGCTAAACGAGCTACCTCTTCCATCGAGTGAGTTACATAAATTACTGGTATTTGGAGTCTTTCATGGATAGCCTCAAGATAAGGTAAAAATTCTTTCTTGCGATTTATGTCTAAGGCAGCTAAAGGTTCATCCATCAAAAGTAATTGTGGTTCAGCCAATATTGCGCGAGCGATGGCAGCACGCTGCCTTTCACCACCAGATAATTGATGCGGATAATCATCAAGTAGGCTCCTGAGATCTAGGAGCTCCACGATTGTATTAAAGGCGGTGATATCGACCGTCTTACCTCGACGCCTTAAGCCAAATCCTATATTTTTTTCGATCGTCAAATGTGGAAATAAACTTGGTTCTTGAAAGACATACCCCACATGTCTCAAATTCGTCGGCAAAAAGGCCTCCTCATTTTGCCAAATTTCCGTTTTCATCTTCACGATTCCCTGTGCGCTCTTCTCAAGACCTGCTAAGCATCNCAACAATGTTGTTTTCCCGGACCCTGACTCTCCAAACACTGCAGTTATGCCTTGGCCCGGTAATTCAAGCTCAACATCCAGACGGAAATTTCTGTGTTGATTCTCTCGCGCTGAGTAATGAAGGTTTACGTGAATTTGATTATCGGCAAGGTTCATTAGTTAAAACTAAATAAGGAACGACTGAATTTACGTTGGAGCCCATAAACTAATAAAAGTACAGTGAAAGAAAAGACAACCAATAGCAATGCCAGTTGGTGTGCCTGATCATACGCCAGTGCCTCTACATGATCATAGATTTGCACAGAGACCACACGTGTTTGCCCGGGAATGTTGCCACCAATCATCAAGACAACACCAAATTCACCTACAGTATGTGCGAAGCCCAGAATTGCCGCCGTCAAGAATCCTGGCTTTGCCATTGGGATAGCAACAAAGAAAAAACTTTGTAAACCGTCGGCACCCAGGGTCGCTGCAACTTCCAATGGTCTATCTCCGATTGATTCAAATGCATTCTGTAAAGGCTGAACGACAAAAGGTAGTGAATATAGGACTGAAGCGAATACTAGCCCGGGATAACTAAACGCTAAAGTTTCAAATCCAATAAATCCTGTGACTTTTCCTATAGGTCCCGAGGGGCCCATAGCGATTAACAAATAAAACCCGAGAACGGTGGGTGGCAGCACTAGTGGTAAAGCTACCAGAGCGCTTACAGGCGCCTTGAAAAAAGACTTAGTTCTTGCCAACCACCAAGATAATGGCGCACCGACGAGGATTAGAATAATTGTTACTGTAGAAGCTAATCTAATCGTCAAATACAATGCCGTCATGTCTTCAGTACTNAGATACATTTTACNAATCTCCTGTNTCGTANCCGTAAGATCGGATAATTGAGCGACTAGCCGGCATTTTAAGGAAGCGCATGAATTCGTTCGCGGCCAAGTTGTCCCTCGCTCTTGCAAGCAAGACCGCATNTTGTCTAATTGGAGAGTGTAAACTCTTAGGGATCACCCACGCAGANCCTGNACCTAAGGTTCCANCCTGCAGTATTTGCGANAGCGCAACGAATCCCANGTCAGCNTTCCTTGTGAAGANAAATTGGTAAGTCTGGGCGATATTCTCNCCTTGCACNAANTTACCCTCCAGAACATTAANCAAAGACAAAGCCTTGATGACTTCTAAAGCGGCTTTACCATATGGTGCAAGTCTCGGATTAGCGTAAGCAATTTTGTGCGAACCATTCATTGATAATGCAGAGGCACTGTCTTGAACTAATGTTTCATCTTTAGACCATAAAGCCAACCTGCCAATCGCGTAGGTAAAAACAGAATCGCTTAAGGCAAGTCCAGACTCGATTAAATCGGCAGGCTTGTCCGAGTCAGCAGATAGAAAAGCATCAAAGGGCGCTCCGTTTGAAATTTGAGCATAGAACCTGCCGGAAGCCCCCATTACAAGTGTTATATCGTGATCAGAAATTGACTCAAACTCACCAACCAGATGCCTAGCAACCTCGCCAAAATTAGAGGCTATTGCTATCGTTGCCGTTTCTGCTCTTACGATCCCCGCACTGCTCATCGAAAAGACGAGTAAGGTCCGACACACGAAATTTTTAAAGCTAATATTCATAGCGTTATATAATAATTTATATAACGCTATGAATCAAGCCGCACAGCATGTTTTAAAGTGTCAACTGAATATCGAGCTTAACGTCAAATTATTGGAGCAGATTTAGCTGATCGTTATTTAGCCTCTTACAATAGAGACTCCTTTAAGAACATCGAAGCAAATAAACCCAAAAGATTTTTGTCTTAGCCTCAAGCCTTCGCTCAGCTTACCAAGGCCCGCCAATGCGTTTCC
>NHGO01000021.1 GCA_002172295.1 Gammaproteobacteria bacterium TMED139
TTTTCATCCTATTACTGAATCACTATTAATTTAGCTAACCTCATGCAAGCGAACAGGACATAAAAGTGGTAGATCGAGCTTGCTTGGACTGTGGCATGAGAGTGGCAGCGACGATGCAACACTGCCCAAAGTGCGACAACGACCTGAGCACCCAGCACGATGGGTCGACGATCACCGTTGACATTGCTCACCAGGGGGAGAGAGTAAGCGAGGCACTAAGGAAAATGCAGCGCGAGGTTGATCTGGCTCGAAGAGGAGTGGCAATGCGTATCCGTATTATTGTTGGTTCAGGGCTGATTCGTGAAGAGGTCATGTTTGTTCTGCGTGATCTAGAATATCGCGGCGAAATAAAGAGCTTCGACTTAGAACAAAAAAACCCCGGCGCAGTGTTAATCAACCTTAAATAGGAAGCTGGCGGCCCTAATCATGCTCTGGCAGGAACGGCGCGCTGAGCAATATTTTTTAACGTGAAATTCGCTGAGAGTGTGCCGAATTGGTTACCCCAATCATTACAGAGACGACTCGCTATGTATGCCTCGGCCACAACTTCCTCACCCCGATTCACCAGCAATGAAGATGACCACAGCTTTGCCATCAGTTCTACCAACCTTCGCGCGTCCGATTCTTTTATTTGCGCGGAAAGTAGCTTCTTGAGTTCATCAAGTTTTTTATTGATCACTGGATGACCATCTCCCAACTCCGAGACCTCAACAATAAAAGCCTCCATGGTGTTCGGTGACCGTTTTAACGCGCGCAGAACATCAAGCGCAATAACGTTACCCGCTCCCTCCCAAATAGAATTTAGTGGGGCCTCGCGATAAAGGCGAGGAAGAATTGATTCTTCGACATAACCATTCCCACCGACGCACTCTAGAGCTTCAGCTACAACCGATATGGATCTTTTGGACAACCAATATTTNGCTACAGCAGAACCTATTCGCGCCAAAGCTGCTTCTTGCTCTCCCATGGTCGAACGCTCATAAAGTCCCNCCAATCGAAAAACCAAATGAGAAGCCGCCTCAACCTCGACTTCCAAGTCAGCTATCACATTTTCCATTAACGGTTGGTCTATGANAGTTCTGCCAAATGCTGAGCGGTTTGCAACATGCCATCCAGCTTGCGCAACTGCCTGGCGCATCAAGGCCACTGCCCAAGTGGTGCAATCGATCCTCGTGGCATTAACCATCTTAATAATTGTNGGGACCCCTCTTCCCTCTTCTCCGACTATCCAGCCCTTNGCATTATTGTATTCGATCTCACNTGAAGCATTAGANCTATTACCNAGTTTGTCTTTTAGGCGCATCAAAGCTANTGAATTTCGAGNTCCATCTNAAAGNACTCTNGGAACTAAAAAACACGAGAGGCCACGNGGTGAGTTAGCCAGAAGCAGGAATGCATCGCACATGGGTGCCGAAGTAAACCACTTGTGTCCGCTCAAATGATAACATCCTTCTCCGTCCTCAGAAGCGGGAACAGCGGTTGATGAGTTAGCACGCACATCACTCCCGCCCTGTCGTTCTGTTAGGCCCATTCCTAATAAACAGCCAGACTTCTTCGCTGGATTAATCGATCGATAATCATAGGAATTCGTCCTAATTCGAGGCTCCCAATCCGCAGCGAGTTCCGGCTGCTCACGTAACGCTGGTAACACCGCGCCCGTCATAGAGATCGAACAACCATGGCCGACTTCGACCTGGGCCATCATAAACATTCGCGCCATTCGCGCCACATAACCGCCATCTCCGGGCACACTCCCATAATGAGAACAGTGGAGGCCGGACTGTATCGATAAATTCATCAGAGAGTGATAGGAAGGATGGTAGTGGACCTCATCAACTCGCTCGCCAAACCGATCATGCGTTACTAACTCAGGAGAATGGCGGTTCGATAAATATCCCCAATTAAAGGTTTCGGCAGAACCAACTTTCGCGCCAAAACTTTCCAGGTTATCACTTTCACCGCCAGCACCTTCTAAATTTAGCGCCTCTGAGAGCACAGGATCTGTTGTGAATAAGTTGTACGGCTCCAAAGAGCTCGGCTGATTAGCCTCGGAGATATTTTTATTATTATAATGTGTCAATTGACTCTCTTCTTTACAAGATATTAAATATCTGACTGGAGTTTAGTAAAATCTCTGATGGGCCATAACCTGTAAATCCAACGACCCAAATCCTTTCTCATTCTATAACTAAACCCATAACCTATACCAATCAGCACCAATTTCTTAGCACACATCATTAATTTCGATCAGATTCATACAAAAAGTCAGTTAATTGCCTATTTATGAACGCGTCATCCTCTGAATTGAACCCTGGCAGCCCCGCCATGTGTCCACTTTTGGAGCGTATAACATTCAACTGACCTTCAGCAATGAACGGTAATTCAGCCTCATTATCCTCAACACGAAAATACAAATCAGTTTCGCAAGGCATCATCAAGAATGGAATGTTAATGGCCCTTAGTGCGGATTCNAAATCACCATTGAAAGTCGAGTTATTAGAAACATCTGCCGACATCCACGTGAGAGTTTGGGCNTATAGATTTGCTGGAACCCAGGGCTGGAAAAGATTCTTGATATTACCTATCACATCAACCACACCCTTGACCTCGTCCGAAAGGTGTAAACCTTCCCGGTACCAATCCTGAGACATAGCCATCGTGGCTCCGATACTTGCAATGACCGACATAACTTTTGGATCCCAGTCTTCCAAATTTTTTTCCTCCCACTTGGAGGAGGTTTCCATTGCNGTCTTATACGCATGCAACATCGACCAATTATGNGGTGACGTTTTTGCCGTGCCACAGATCGAGCACGCTCTTTTTACAAAATCNGAATGCAATGCGGCCCAATGGTANGCCTGCTGACCACTCATTGAAAACCCCACCATCAATTCAACACTAGTAATACCAAAGTGCTCCTCAAGCAACCGGCGTTGAGCGATCACATTATCGAATGGGGTTACTAACGGAAATTTCAGTCCTTGNTGNGGTNCGGGGGCATTNCTTGGTGAACTCGACGAACCATTNGTGAACATATCGGGNACAANAATGAAATATTTTTCAGGATCAAGCGCTTTACCAGCGCCCACATAGGGCTCGACCTGGTCGTTAGTTCCCGTGTACCAGGTTGGAAATACTATGACATTATCCCGCGCCTCGTTAAGTGAACCATAACTGCGAAAGCCAATGATCGCATTTTCTAAAATTGTATTTGACTGCAATGCAAAATTTCCTAACTCAAAACTGCCTGTGATTGACGAGCCCACATATGNCTCCTTAAAATAATAGTGGTTCTATCAGGTTACCTACTTTTCTCTCAGGAAAACAGCTAGGTAAAACTAAATCATATGCTCTANATCTGAAGATGCGAGGCCNACTAGTTTGATGTTTGTNNCGTTCTGGCTCNTCGTTTCTAGATTTCTGTAACTATTCAGTGNCTTTTAGCTCTGAGTCTACACGACCGTCGCGCTTGCTGCGACAGCGCGAATTCTTTTTGNAGGTCGCTAGAACTTTTCAAGGGGTCCCNAACCNATTATTACAGAAATTGCGGACTTGCTTGGGCACGAAAATTGCTCAGTAATTAATTAATATNAAGTTAAGGGTCGAAATTCCCAAAATTTCATATAGAGGCAGCTATCTCTATTTCTATAAAAAACAATGATTANNAGCTTTATTAAGCGCGTCAGAGTTAGTAAAATTTTGAAAAATTGCAGAGATAACTTAAAATTTACGCACCAAAATACGGCNTGACGTGGNCTAGAATAATGCGCAGTAAAGATACCAAATTTCATATGTGCGAAACTTCAAACCACTCATCGAAGATAACCCTCCTAAGGTAATAGAAATGACCTCAAGATTATTAAGCTCAAGAGCTGGGCGGAATGCCCTTTTATTTGCTTCTGTTGGTTTTGCAGCAAATGTTACTTCGCAAGAAGCAAGGATCGAAGAAATAATGGTGGTTGCCGAAAAACGCGACGAGAGCCTTCAGGATCTCTCGCAAGCGGTGACCGCGATAAGCGCAGACGAGCTCGAGACAAAAAACATTAATTCTTTTGTCGACCTAAGTGCGCTTGCTCCGGGGCTAACTGTGGCCAANAATGAAGGCTTTAAAACGGTAGTTTCAATACGCGGTGTCGGCAACGAGACCAATCAGAACGCGATTGCTGCACCGTCGGTGGCTTACCATATGGATGGTATTTTTATTGCTTCTCCATTCTCATTGCAAACCGATTTCATAGATGTAGAACGAATAGAAGTGTTGCGAGGCCCGCAAGGCACATTGTTTGGTCAAAACTCCACTGGAGGAGCCATTAATGTCATTAGTAAGGCGCCCTCAACNAGTGAGCTAGAAGGCAAAACAGATTTAACTGTAGGAAACTATGGACTCACCAAAACTCGNGGTTCAATTAATCTACCCATCTCTGATTCTGTCGCTACGAGAACGTCAATTTCAGTAACCAAACGAGACGGTTTTTCTGACAACATCTTTAATGGCCAAGAGTTAGACGACGCCGACCATTTAAGTTTTAGGACCGATTGGTTATTTGAGACTAGTGATACCAGNAGTATACGTGTGTTTGCTCAATATTTTGATGCCGACAACAACGGAGCTGCGATGAAAGGTTTCTACGATACCACTCCAGACAAAAGAGAATTATCACAAAANACGTTATCGAAGTATGAACTTGANTCTACGGTCATTGGCGCCATTGGCGAGGCTGACCTTGGGTTTGCAAGTTTAAAGGCCCTTGCCAGTTGGCAGGAAGATGACATCTATGTCATCCGAGACAATGACCGACACAACCTTTTCCATGATCCCTCCTCAGTTTCAAGTAACGCCCCTTTTTACGTGGGCGTTGAATTTAACCCGGAAAGTCAACTACAAGAAACAACAACTTTTGAGGTTAACCTAATATCTAACGAAGCATGGCTCGGGACTTTCGATTGGATCGTCGGGGCGTTCTATTTAGATCAAGAGATCGAAGGTCATATTCGAGAATTCTTGGATGACAATTTTAATGGAGTATACGACGGNACATTTACCGACCCGTACTTTAATACAAGCTACGCAAATATGTTTCCTGCCTCAATGTTACCCTCNGGCTTAACNGCTGGAGCGATCCCCGGAGGCAGCGGAGACTGGGGATTCATGTCCGACAATTACCCGACGCGGGAATCTTACTCTGTTTACGGACAGACCACATACAACGCCGCTGATAACCTAAGATTTATAGCTGGCGCCCGATACACCGATGACTCCGTGGACAGCTACGTCAACAACTTTTTTGGCGGTCAGATAGGTAATTTAGAAAAAACTTCGACCGAGACAACAGGCAGGGTCGCGGTCGAGTACGACATAGACGGCGATACTATGATCTACGCGTCTTATACTCGAGGCTTCAAACCTGGAGGAAGCAATCTCACGTATGGATACACAACAGCGGAAGACGCTGCCATGGGCAATGCAATTGCGCCCCCTCTTGTACTTCCAGTGTTCGACAGCGAGTCTATTACCGCTTATGAAGCTGGCTTAAAAACGGATTTAATCGATGGTCGACTAAGAGCCAATGTTGCCGCATTTTTCTATGAGTATGAAGACTTGCAATTCCAGGCCACAGACCCAGATGTATTCAGAGGAGGCGTCGCTAATATTCCAGAAGCGGAGATGAAGGGCCTAGAGCTAGAGCTAATTGGGATAATTACGGATTCAATCACTTTCGACATAAAGGCAGCTCATTTGGATTCTGAGGTAACAAAGAATTTTGACACTCTCGATAACGTAAAGGCCAATTCGACCATTCCAGCCCCACCCTGGTGCAGCCCCGTCGGCTACCTAGGCTTCTGTTATGAAGATTTACGTTACCAGAATCGTGAGAATATAAAAGGAAACGAATTAGCCAAAAGCCCAGAGTTAACTGCCAGCGCGAGCCTTCAATACCAGACCAACCTGTCGTCCGGTAATTCCCTATTCGGCAGCATTGATTACGTGCACCGTGGCGAATTCCAGCAGAGGGTGATCAATCATCCGATGATAGATGCTGTAGATGATTACAATGTGGTTAACTTAACCGCAGGAATCGACTTCGCAAACGGCGCGTGGGGCTTTGATTTAATGATTTTTAATGCAACGGATGAGGACGGCATCAACTCGGCGATGACCGATGTCTTTGGTGTGAATGCTACTGGATTAGAATTTATACCACCGCGCCAAATAATGGGAAGGGTAAGCTATACTTTTTAAACATAATTTATAATTGCAGATAAAATAACAGCATAAGTCAACGCTAATGGGCTCAAGGTGAGCTCAACCAGCTTATTTGGATTATTTTTAAGTCAGATAAAGACGAATCTAAGCGCGAAAAGGCAGGCTACAAACCAGGCAGCATTAGTTACTTGCTTCCTCTGCCCCGTGCATACTTTGATGACAACGTAACTCATAAAGCCAAGTGCAATCCCATCCGCTATTGAAAATGATAATGGGATCATGAGGACTGTAATTAACGCAGGGATTAGTTCACTCTGATCTGACCAGTCTAGTTTCTCTAATCCACTTAGCATAATCATTGCAACATAGATTAGAGCCCCAGCGGTAGCATATGGTGGCACAATGCCAGCGAGAGGCGAAACAAAAATTGCTAGGCAGAAAAACATTCCCACGAAGACGGCTGTAAGCCCAGTTCGACCGCCGGCTGAAACGCCCGCAGAACTCTCAACATAGCTGGTGACGGGCGCGCACCCTACGAATGTGCCGACAATGCTAGACGTACTATCAGCTTTTAAGGCTCGATCAAGATTTTCAATTTTCCCTCGTTCATCAACAAGGTTAGCGGTAGTCGCAACAGCTAGCAATGTGCCTGCCGTGTCAAACAAATTTACGAATAAAAACGTTAAGACCACACTCACAATGCCAACGTTAAATGCCCCATGAAAATCCAATTCAAAAAGAATCGGAGCGATACTAGGGGGAACAGACACAAAACCAGAAAATTCCACTCTATTAGTTAAGATGGAAATTAGGGTAATCGCTAAAATGCCCAAGATTATAGAGCCTGGTATCTTTCTTATAGAAAGTATTGTGATTATTAAAAATCCGAATATCCCTAAATAGGGCTCGGGCTTTGTCAGATCACCTAGCGATAGATAGTTTACGGGGTTAGAAATAATGATACCGCTGCTCTTGAGTCCAATAAAGCCAATAAATAATCCGACTCCTGCACCCATAGAAATGCGCAAGCTCAACGGTATGCTCTCTAATATCCAACGACGAAGCGGTGTGACACTAATTAGCAAGAATATTACTCCGGCAATAAAGACCGCTGTTAAAGCAATCTGCCAGCTGTACCCCATCTCCCCAACAACCGTGTAAGTAAAGAACGCATTGAGCCCCATACCAGGGGCAAGTCCCACTGGCCAGTTAGCGAAAATACCCATTGCAAAGCAAGCGAACGCCGCCGCCAAACAAGTTCCGACGAAACTAGCGCCATAATCCATTCCTGCCTCAGCCATCATGCTTGGATTGACGAAAATAATGTAAACCATTGTTATGAAGGTAGTCGCTCCCGCCAGAAGCTCTCTCTTCAGAGAAGTTTCCTTGGCTTCGAGCTTAAAATAATCTATTAAAACTTCTTTCATTTAAAAGACCTAACTCTGAAGAACTTTGCTTGTCGTTTTGATGGAACGTTTTATGACTTCTAATCTTCCCTTAAGCATTCGGGGCACCAGTTGCCCCCTCTTATATCTTGCGTTGTTGCTTCCCAAACATGGCCCTTACTGCACTGCCATTTAACTTTAGTCGACAGACTGACGTATTTATCTGACAGGCATTTGCCGCCTCTTTCTTCGGCGAGACTACGCATCTCCTCGATTGTTAAACGCTTAGTTCCCAAACACTCTTGACACCAACTCCCTTGTCTTATTGCGCGTGGCGTCGCCTCCCAAACGTGCCCCTGACCGCACTGCCAACTAAGTTTTGTAGTGGAATTAACATACTTATCAGAAAGGCAATGACCGCCTCTCTCGGCTGCAAGTTCATGCATCCCTTCGATGGTAAGACGTTTGGATCTGGCACATTCAGGACACCAACCCCCTTGTATTATTGCATCTGGCGTCTCTTCCCAGGTATGTTTCTTAGCACATTCCCACTTTAACTTGGTCAAAGAATTCACGTACTTAGTAGACAAGCAGAAGCCGCCTCTTTCCGCCGCAAGCTCATGCATTCCCTCGATGGATGATCGCCTAGGCCCTTCGCATTCTGGACACCAACTTCCTTCCGAGATTTCTCTGGGTGTCGCTTCCCAGACATGATGCTCTCTACACTCCCATCTAAGATTTGTGGAAGAGTCTATATATTCCTCTGATAAACACCATCCCCCTTTCTCGGCTGCAATCTCTTGCATCTTACCTATATCTANCGACTTCAACCCTGCACATTGTGGACACCATCTTCCGCGCATAATCGAATTTGGTGTCGCTTCCCAAACATGACCCTCACTGCACTCCCAGCGCAGCTTCGTGGATGCATTAATATATGCTGGCGATAAACACTTGCCACCTTTTTCAGATGCAATTCTGCCCATCTTTTTTAGATAATTCGTATTTTGATTTGCTTTTTTGTAGTAACCCAATCCTATGCTAATTAGTACTAGGGAAACAAAAACGGAAACAAGTAGTGCCATAAACTTATTCAGATCTCATAGAACGTCTACTTCCAATAATACGACATCCGCAGGGAAGGAACCAATCCCTTCGATCGCGAATCACGCTGTGTTCAAGTCTCGACCACTATCAAAGGGACAATTAGCCATTATTACACTTCAGACCTCTCATAAAGAAAAAGTGATATAATTCTGATCAATGGCTGTTAGGCGGGTTTGACAGGTTTAGAGATTTAGCACAAGAAGTGTCGGTGATTCTTGGCTTTCAATCCTCAAAGAATCGCAGCGCAGTCTAACCCCCAACAAATTTAAATAACGATCAACCAAGGCTGAAAACCCGAATGATCAACAGAAAAATCTCTCTCCTCTTTTTACTTGCCTTTTGCAGTCTGCTCTCAGCAGGGACGTTAGCTCAAGAGAATCAGTTGGAAAACACCAGCTGGCAATTGAAGGCGATATATGGGTTTAACAACTCAAGATTTATTCCAGAGAGCCCTGATGATTACCTACTTCGTTTTAGAATAGATAACCGCCTGCAAATTGAAGCTGATTGTAATCAAGCAGGTGCCACCTGGAAGCTTTCTGGAAATTCGATCTCTCTTACTGACTTGGTTACTACTCGCAAACTCTGTGTTGCTCCCTCCCTGTTTAATCGTTACATCATGAATTTAAATAGAATCATTTCATTCGAGCTCTTGGAAAAGAGCTTGATTCTAAAAACCAACTCAGAATTTGACCAGATGGAATTTGAACCTTACATCTTCACTCCGAGTTTTTGATCAAAATTGAGCTAAGCGAATCAACTCGATAGCCAATTAGATGGACAGTTAACCGCTTTTGGAATCTCCAGCAAGCGCGCATGGTCGGAATTGTTTATGAGTTATACANCACTAGAAAAACGTATTGCCGCTTTACAACAACCTTAAANCTAATTNTTAAAATTAGGCCTACGTTTTTCCATGAAAGCAGCAATGGCCTCTTTGGACTCTGGATCGTCCACACTTTCGACAAGATGTCTTGCCTCGAGAAGCAAGCTGTCTTGGAGCTCCTGGTCAAGGGCACTATTCAGATTTTTTTTCATCCGAGCTAAGGCATTTATTGGCCCATTTGATAGTTTCGCGGCATAGGCCTGAGCGTCATCTCTAAAGGTATCGGTGGGAAACAATTTATTGAATATGCCGAGACGCTCACACTCCTCAGCGCTAATTCTATCACTTGTGTAAAACATTTCTTTTGCTTTAGATAAACCTACGATGCGCGGCAGAAACCAACTTGCCCCATAATCACCAGACAAACCAACATTTGCAAACGCTGTGGTCACGAAAGCATTACTTGATGCGATTCGCAAATCGCATGCCAGAGCGATTGATAGCCCGGCGCCTGCCGCCGCGCCCGGCAGTGCAGCAATTGTAATTTTATCTAACTCATGAATTCTCTGGGTTAGTGTTCTTTGCTTTACAAATAGACTTTCAATCCTCTCGTTTTTCGTAACTTCGCGAGAATTTCGCCCTGAGCTAGTGCGATTACCACCCATACCCGAAACATCGCCTCCCGCGCAGAAAGCATCACCCTTACCAGTAATTAGGACACTTCCAACTCGATTATCGTGTTCCAGCAAAGCAATAGTTTCTCTCAAGGCTGGAGTTAACGTATCGCCCAAAGCATTTTTCTTGTGAGGCTTGTTGAGAGTAATCGTCGCGACACGCTCTTCTATGTAGCAAAGCAACTCTTCCGTTCCAGTATCAATAGAATCCACTCAAATCTCCTAATCGGATGATCAATTAACCTTAACAATCTGCTTTGTTTTTTGGTGCCATGAAATACATGGCAGCACCAAACGCACACCAACCTATAAAAATCGCCCATTCGTTCGGCCATAGCAAAGCTGAAGGACTTCCAGGGAGATACAGAATACCAAGGCCAATCGATAACAATAGCGCTGCCGATCCAATTAATTTACCAAATCTAACCCGAAACGGCCTCGGCAAGTCGGGCTCTCTTTTTCGAAGGACAAGAAAAGATAAGGCAACCATGGCATAAGAGATTACTATCCCGAAACCACCTGCATCAACTAACCAAACTAATACTGGCCGACCGAATAGAGGTCCCAACATTGAGAGAAGGCCGATCAGTAGTATTGCGTTTTTTGGAGTTCGGTACAGTGGGTGTAGCTCGCCAAAAACTGCAGGCAACAGCCGAGCTCGTGCTAAAGCATAGATAGCCCTGCTGCCCCCAACTATGAAAGCATTCCAGCTCGTCATAATCCCAGCAAGCCCAGCGGCCAGCATCGCTAATCGCCCAAACTCGCCAAAGATAATTGAATTCGCCTCAGCGGCAGCCAAGTCAGTCGAGTCGTAATCTTCTGGGTTGAGCATCAAACCCACACCGAGGATAATTAAACTGTACCAGGCCACTGCCATAAAAACTGACAGCATAAGTACAGACCCTATATCACGAAAGGGTAAGTCAATTTCTTCAGCTGCCTGAGGAATAGTATCAAACCCAACAAACATAAACGGAACCATAACCAAGACAAGGGTAATGCCGGAGAAACCATCTTCGAAAAACGGTATGAGATTATCTGTGTCTCCAAGTGATACTGACCCAAGGACAAATGCCAAACCGACACAAAGAATTATTCCTACGACAGCTATCTGCACAAATGAGGCCGCACGTACTCCCCGAATATTTAGAATAGTCATCCCTAAGGAACCAGCTACCCCAACTAAGACCCAGGTCAAATAAACGTCCCATCCAGCCACGGTCCAAAGATAAACTTTATCTAAACCTGGAATGAAGGAGCCTAAAACGGTAGGAAGGGCCACTGCCTCGAACGTAACAACTGACACATAACCAAGAATAATAGACCAAGTGCAAATAAATGAGGCTAACGAACCTAATGCCCTTTGACTATAGACGTGTTCTCCGCCCGCGAAGGGTAATGCAGAGGCGAGTTCAGCATAGGTCAGCCCAATCACGAGCATGATTAGACCACCCACTAGAAAAGCCAGTACCGCACCGAGAGTACCTGCTGCTTGAATCCAGTCCGCAGATAAAACTACCCAACTCCAGCCGACCATCGCCCCAAATGCAAGGGCTAGGACTTCTTTACGACTCAGAACACGGAGAAACTTTGTTTCCTGCATGACTTTTTTACTCAGCTAACTACCGTTGAAGTTGCCAATACGTCTTTCTGACACGGATTTCAAGCCTTCTTGATGGTCTTCTGTCCGAGTTAACCAAAACTGTTCACGGCCTTCTATATCTGTAGCATTCTGCACAGCTTCCTGCAGGTTTGACCTAAGTTGCTCCCGCAGTGAAATCAGCGCAAGGGGGGCGTTCACCGCAATCTCGGCGGCCAACTCGATTGCCCTATCTCGGACTTTCCCGATTTCGGTGAAGATATCGGCCGCTCCCCATTCCAATGCTGTTTTGCCATCTATACGCCGGCCCGTATAAAACATAAGATGTGATTTCTGAGTGCCAATCGCTCTAGGTAGGGTGTGAGTAAGCCCAAAACCTGGCGTGAATCCTAGTTTTACAAAGTTCGCCGTCAAGCGTGTACTCTCACAAACCACTCTAAAGTCAGCCATCATTGCAACGCCCAGTCCACCGCCAACAGCGGCACCTTGAAGTGCTGCAATGACAGGCTTTTTATTACCAAACAATCTAACCGCTTCCTGATAAATTGGATTTCTTTGATCAGCTGACTCCGCCGCCATCACATCTCCTTCAGCAGTATTGTCTGGCGTCGAAAAGTTAGCACCAGCACAGAAATGCTTTCCGTTGGAGCACAAAACAATGGCGCGACAGTTCGAGTCTTCATCTAAATCATCGAAGCAATCTGCCATGTCCCGTATTAAACTAAGATCGAAAAAATTATTTGGTGGCCGATCTATCTCGCATTGAACTACGAAATTACCAAGACCCTTTACATTTATATCACCGTACTTTTCTCTCATATCAATTACCGCTCACTTCTTTTCAAGATTGTCTTACTATATGATACCTCATTAACTTATCGGGTGTTGAAAGTGTTAATCACTTTGAGTCGACCAGTGAAATTTCAAACTTACAAATGACCTTACTTTCTGAAAATATCGCTTTACAATCTTTTGAGGAAGCTCAGGAGTATTACCACAGTCGAGGTTGGACGGACGGATTTCCTATCGTTCCTCCAACACCGGAAGCGGTTCAAGCTTGTTTAGAATGGGCATACATGCGACCAGACGAGCTTATCGGTGTTGAGCCAGTAAGGGAGCGTCCCATCACTGCAGAGAAGTTAGCTATAAATGCGGTAATGGCTGGCTGCCTGCCGATGCATTTCCCTGTTATCGTTACGGCCTGGAATGCAATGTTAAAGGAAGAGTTTCTCCTGCATGGCGCCACAGCTAGTACTGGTGGTTGCGCTATCTTTGTCGTGCTAAACGGACCAATTAGGGCAACCATCGGTTGCAATAATCAATTTAATGCACTTGGGAGCAGCGACAGGGCGACCTCCGTTATCGGAAGAGCTATACGACTAGGTCTAATTAATATTTTAAATGTTAGTCCAGGCTCTATTGATAGGTCAACACTTGGTCATCCAGGAAAAATTAGCTATTGCATAGCCGAAGACGAAGAGGGCACCACTCTTGGGTCCCTAGCAGAGGCNCGAGGCTTTCCATCTGAAGTATCTACTGTCACTGTATTTGCTGCTAGCTCTCCAAGACAAATAATGAATGAATGGACCAAAAATCCGGAGGAGATTCTCGACACCTACGCGTCAGAAATGAAGTCCAACATGCGGAGCTATTCGATCTGGTCAGGCAACTACGCTATNGTCATACCAAAACAGCACCGGGATCATCTGCAGAGCGCAGGCTGGGGTAGAAAAGAGATAAGTCACTACCTTTTTGAAAAGGCTCGAATAAGNAGATCAGAATGGGCAGATGTCGGCAAGAGCTCTGTAATCAAAGGTAAGGGTCAACAAGANTACTCAGCATTATCNTCGCCAGAGCAGCTCCTGATTGTCGCTGCTGGTGGACCGGCTGGAGGGTTCGGCGCCATAATTCCCCCCTGGTTAGGGAACAAGAGCCAAGCTGTAACCCTGCCGATTGGCGTTTGTGTCGATTGCGAAACTTAATCCTAAATTAAATAGATATTTGCTAGAATCGCACTATGGCTATAAATGTACTCAACCCCTCATTTGAAAAAGATGCAGCCCCGTTTGACCATGCACCTCGACTAAACACCTTATCCGGCAAAAAAGTCGGTTTCATTTCAAANGGTAAAGAAGGTACGCTTGGATTCTTTACTCACCTAGATAATTTACTGCGTTCAGATTTCAAAGTTGCTGATGTGATTTGGCTACAGAAAGCGAACTATAGCGCTCCTGCCGAAGCGGCAATAATTGAGCAAGCTCAAGCCTGGGATCTCGCGATTACCGGCCTTGGAGATTGAGGCAGCTGTTCCTCATGCAGTCTGCATGATGCAATTAGTAGCGAGCGCATTGGCACTCCAGCGNTAGGAGTAATGACCAATAAATTTGTTAGTGCTGCCGAACTCATGGGGAAAGTTTTAGGGGCATCAGACTACAAGTTTGCGATTATCGATCATCCTGTAAGTAGCGCTTCAGACGCTGAACTAGCAGAGAAAGCGGGCAGAGTAGTTGAACTTGTCGAAGAATTGGTCCTAAAACCCTAAATTGACAAGCTCGAGTTTAGCCTCTGATTCAATTAGGTAATACGTATTACTAAAAAGACGCTCAAACCAATCAAGATAATACCCAAGTATTCCTGCCTTGAAACGCGCTCATCAAAATACAGATAGGTAATTAAAAGACTGATAATAAATTCAATTTGTCCTAGAGTCCTAACTAATGCTGGATTTTGAAGACTCATCGCGGTAAACCAACCAACTGATCCAGCCACTCCGGTAAATCCNATAAATAGACANGCANTAAAGTTTTGCTTAATGAGCTTCAATTGTTGAGGTTCCTTNAGCGCAACCCACAACAGACAGATCACGGTCTGAAAAACGACCATGTATAGGAGAACGGCAGCGGCACCTGGTATTGGCCCAACCTCAAGTGAGAGTGATGCACCACGGATCCATAACGAAGCAAGAGCAAAGCCCAGGCCAGCACACAAACCATACAACAAACTCTGAAAATTCCTTGTNCCTCCTCTCACAACTCCCCACCGACTAGCAAATATCAAACCCGCCGAACCAATAAAGACAGAGATATATCCTAAAAAGCTTAAAGTAGATGAGAAAAATAATGNACCTAAGATTGCTGTTAGNATCGCTTCNGTTTTTGCCAGAGACGTGCCCACCGCAAAATTTTTCATACTGANAACATTAATTANGCAAACCGTCGCTAGAACTTGAGCCACGCTNGCNAGNCCGCCAAATAGAAAAAATTTCGTCTTTACCTCGAACATAATTGGTTCATAAAACCAATAAATATATGCAAAATAAATCGCGGCGAATTTAATCCCAAATAAAAANCTTACAAGCGTAGCCGCTTGAATAGATATTTTTTCGGTGATTTTTTTTTGACCCGCTGTCCTTACCGATTGCATTACGACTGCNNANAGCGTAAACAAGACCCAAGCTTCCATAATTACAATATACAACTTAGNACTTAAAAAACAANCTTGCCGTTTTGATCNCGGGATATTTGAGTGTTANGCTGCAGTTAANTAGANATTGAGGTCGAAAATGAACACTACTGAAAACATCAACAGGTTGAGTTTCTATATCTTGGCATTTTTGATGATCCCCTTAAAATCTGGGAATACACAAGAGGTAAATTTTCAGGAGCTTTTAGTCGACGTCGATTATGCCGAATTTGTGACGCACATATGGACCCCTAAATCAGGAAACGCGGAAACGATCATTGCTCTGCCAGGTTCAGGTGCCGATGTCTCTCGCTACAAGTATATTGGTCCCTTATTAGCAAAGGCTGGCTATAAACTAGTAGCTATTAATCAGCGAGGAATATTGGGATCGAGTGGAAATTTGGAAGATATAACCTTACGGGATTTGGCTAGGGATGTCGTAACTATCGCCGACAAATTGGGAATTAACAAATTCCACATGGCAGGTTGGGCGTTTGGCAATCGAACTTCTCGGATGCTCGCAACCATCTATCCAGAGAGACTGGCTTCTCTAATTCTCATAGCCGCGGGGGGCCTTGTACCTGCTTTGACTCAGCCCGGAGAGTTAGCGACACTGCTCGATAACCAAGCTCTAAGCGAGGAAGAAAAAATCCATTATGCTCGGCGCACCATGTTTTCACCTGCAACAGACAGAAATATTGTTCGTGAATACGTTCAAGGACTTACTTATTGGCCAGAGGCACGTAAAGGACAACGCGAAGCAAATCAAAACACACCCCTCNAAGANTGGGTNGCTGGGGGCAATGGGCCCGTATTAATGATAATGGGGGAAGATGACCTAACCGCACCAATCGAAAATGGNTATCGGATGAAAGCGGAANACGNAGATCGGTTAACTTTGATATCCGTAGAAAAAGCTGGTCATGCTGTGGGACTTGAAAAACCGGAAGAGGTTGCAGCGGCTATGATAGAGTTCCTCCAAAAGCATGCTATCTAAATAGTAACTGCCCGATTCTCTNTNAAAATTCACCTTATTGAGAATAACCGTCTGGGCTATACTCGATAGCACCAGGGAATTCCATCTTGCGAACATTGGAATGCCCGACATAAATCGCGTCTTCCTCNGCCCTGTTAGCACTATATTCAANCATCCATTGATTTTCTTCNTCTCGCGAGGGCACTTCACCATNNAGCGCGAGGCGGATAATTCTCTCAACCTGCTCGGGCTTCTCCCTTTGAGGATAATGTCCAGCGGTAGGAAGCACCCAAAAAGAGCTTTCAACGTCTCTCTCATTTAAGTAGGTCAACCATACATANTTCGGAATGCGAATGGGATTCACGGTGTCTGTTAGACCCCAGAGATACGCGACCGGNACCGGACTCCTTGGTAAATTTTCTAACCAATCAAATTCATTTTCTGCTCTTTCCAGTAGATATTTACCTACATGCAAAAGCGCACCGACCCCATCATTGAACGCAAATATATCTGCGCGGGCCACCTCTGCTGGATCACCTTCGGTCACACGCGGGCGCGATTTACGTAACTCTATCATTTGGGGCCCGCGCACTGGATCTAGTATGGCAGTTTGAAATGCACCCAAATTTGCTAGTGGTAAAAACATTCCACTATTGGATAAAAAATGATAGTTAAGTGTNTACCCCGGGTCTGGATCATCAATATAGTTGCCCAAAAACGCTAGCCCTATACTGACGCCTCTATCATGGGTAAACATTGCAAAATCATCAAACTGAACAACGTCAGTCACGAAGTAATCTAATATTTGCGCATTTTCTGCCAGCATGTATGAAAAATCGTTTAAAGGTTTGTCAGAAAACCCCGACCCTGGAAAATCTAACGCAGCAACGTAGAAGTCATCAGACAAAAGAGGTATCAGCGCATGAAAATCGAAAGATGAATTAGGGAAACCATGAACGAGCAATAACTGCGGCTTTTGAGGATCGCCCCAAGTGCGATAAAAAACGTTAATCTTAGCTTCGTTATTATTTTTTGTGGTTGAAGTCCACTCAAAATAATTACCGCCTTCAAACCAATTCTCCGCCAAATCTGAATGAAAAGTAAATCCTTCTGGCTGACTCCGAACTGAAAATGAGGCAATTACAAGGATAAACAAAAAAACTAAATTGCGTATATTCATTTCACTTGTTATTCCCATCACTAACTGTCAAGCACGAAATCAAAATANCTATAGGNTCAAAGATTATTGTGAGACATTTACCGTAACCCAAGCATCATGATACAGACCTCCATCATCAGCACGTCCCCAAAGGATATATTCTCCAGGTTCGGTAAACGTTGCATTNGCTTTNTAAATACCATCCTCCGGAATGGGTGGCGGCAAGAAGAGAGCACCCCACGGCGAATTAGCACTCGTGCGAGTATCTTCCCAAACTTTCACTTGAGGAGGGTCAAAGGTCACCTCACCTGGNCCACGCCATTTGTTCCAAGAATAATAAAGGCCATTAGTTTTATCGACTGTCGGTTTGATGGGAGGTGACATCATGCGGCGCTGCATTACATTTTCCTCTGTAATGAATGCCGCGGCCAAAGCCCCTCCTGCAAATTCCGCAAAAGCTCGCGCGTCCTCTACCGGGTCTGAAGGTTTCGGCAACCCGTCATCTGTAACCAGAGTGTCTAGACTAAGGGGCTCGGATACTCGAGCGACACGAATATTATCACCCATTACTGATACTACCGGCGGAACATTCGCTCGCGACTCAGGGGAACTCGTTCCAGCGCCCAAAGAGCCCGTCTCTGATGCAATAACCATATTATCNACTAAGTAGTCATCCTTCAGAGTCGCATATGCTTTTCGTTCAACACCATTAACTTTAAGAGTCCAAACTAACTCGCGATCACCCCAATCCGAGGGAACGGTGACTTCAAACGTGAATCGGTTACGCCGTGGCAGAAAATGAGTTGGTTGTCCCCTATCAGCGTCACCTGGAGCAAAGAAGTTTTCCTCCCCTATCGCTGCATTTGGGGTCTCTTCCCAATTTTCATTCATATACCCAAACATCATGTTAAAGCTACCGTCTGGGTTTGGTCGCCACCCTTCGAAAGCGGGCTCAACATGCTGATCATCAGTATAAGTCTGCGCAGCAACCATTCCTGAAAACACGGGACCAGCTATAAACGTAACGAATATAAACTGTAACACTCTTGCACTTAACATATTTCTAGTCTTCATACCTATCTATATCCCCCAAAACAAGACTAATACCTAAATTAAACTCAATCAGAAGCAGTCACGCTTTCAAGCACCGGTGCCACCAGTGGCGCACCGCATAGCGGACAGCCAATAATGTGATCATTTGGTCCAAGGTTCAAAGCTTGTCTGCGATTTTCCATTTCTTCAAAAAACTGCTCTTCATTCATCTTTACACGCATGCCCAAATCAATGAACATGTTAGTTACTGAACGGTTACCGGAACCCTGCCAGTTTCTCGGATCAGGTACATTAGGATTAGTTTCCGTATTGTTCATATATCCAACGATGTGGAGAATCGTCCCTTTAGGAAGAAGCGGTGTCGCGTCGTCTTCGTAGGCGTAGCCTCTAACCCAGTTATGATCGTAGCCAACGCAAGAAAGGGTCTCAACAGTGTACCCCCAGATTGCTTCGAGGCACATCCGCTCGCCAGGCGCATGAAGGTGCGGTTCAAACGTAATTATCTTGGTGTGATTTTCAAGCACAGTATAGGCATGTAATTCTTGATTGCTTTGATTCCCGGCTATACTTATGTCGACACCATTCCCTAACCCAAGCAGGACCCTTTCATATTTCGGTTCATAATCTGCAGGATGAAAGCGAAATCCTATTTCCAAATGACCCGTTGTATCTTTCCCGTTGGAGTGCAGGTGGACCGAGTCAGAATAAATGTATGAGCCAGCGCGAAGAAGCCTGCCGCCTTCCGGGTCAAATATGTCGGGGTTACGCCCAACTTCATGCACGGGCCAACCGGTCACCGAATCTTCGATTCTGTTCCCATTTTCATCTAAATCTGCCGTACTCCAAATCATGTGGTGGAAGATATATCGGCCTCCCACGGTATCGCGGCCGGTCCCAGCNTGGTTATCCACATCGTTTACCTCAACGACCTCAACCGATTTTACATAACGGTCTTCATCCAACCCGACAGGCACTCGGTCGATTTCCCCCCACCAGTCTGCAGTTCCTGAAAGTTTAGTCACAGAGTTAGTTTTCACGATTAGATCTGGCTGACCTGCAGTCCACTTCAAGCTGTCGTCAAAAGTAAGTGGCTCAGGCGAATCTGTCGAATCTCCCCTCGGCGCGCCATTTCGAGCCCAGTCAGAAATCGCTGCAATTTCCGTATCGCTTAACGAAGGGTCATTTTTATAACCCTGAATACCAATATTCTTTTCCATATACCAGGGAGGCATAGCTCCCGCTCGGTCTCTCAATCCCGTTTTATATTCTATTAGGCCCGCAAAAGGAGCAACCTGATCATAAGTCACTAAAGGCATTGGGCCCACGCCACCATCTCGGTGACAATTCTGACAACTTCGTTGAAGGATGGGTTCAATATCTTTATGGAAAGTAACTTCATCTGNCTGCGCGGCGGCCAGCGATGAAGTTCCCAGNGCTAGCAACAACGTGACTNACACAAATTTAATTGCTAGTAATCTTCGTANAAATGACATTACNTTATCTCCCAGCAGAATTTTTANTAATAGCCTTCTTTATTATTNTACTAACACTAACCNATTTGANAAACATCTTGATTATATTGGCAATTCCTTGAATACGACAAGTAATGGTTTCCAATATCTGAAATGAGTGAAATCGTTTTTAAACCACTGGAAAAGGCCTACGCTTTCGACCTTTTCCCGCTTACGATTTCACAATCAAGTTACTTCAGAATCGGAAAAACTAGCCCTTTCCTCTTCAGTTATCTCTTTAATGCTCAACTTGATTCGCCCACGGGCGTCTAAATCAGTGCATTTTACAATTACGTCTTCACCCTCTTTAAGATGTTCTGAGACGTTTTCAACTCTCTCCTTAGCAATTTGAGAAATATGAACGAGACCATCTTTCCCAGGCAAAATCGTCACAAACGCGCCAAAATCAACTATTCGCGCCACTTTGCCCACATAAAGCTTTCCGACTTCAGCCTCCGCGGTAATGGAATTAACCATTTCTACAGCTGCGTCTCTTGACTCGGCATCTTCCCCATAAATACGCACGTTTCCATCATCATCTATGTCAACCGACGCGCCGGTCTCCTCTGTAATACCCCTAATAACTGCTCCTCCCTTACCAATGACATCACGGATTTTATCTGGATCAATTTTGATCATTGCCATTGCGGGAGCATTTTCAGACACATTTTCACGCGGACTGGCTATCACTTGATTCATCTCGTTCAGTATATGAATACGCGCAGCATTTGCTTGCTCGAGAGCGATTTCCATAATCTCTTCAGTAATCCCTTGAATCTTTATATCCATCTGCAATGCCGTGACACCCTGAGCAGTTCCGGCGACTTTAAAGTCCATATCGCCAAGATGGTCTTCGTCACCAAGAATATCGGTGAGAACAGCGAACCGCTCCCCCTCCTTGATCAAGCCCATCGCAATACCTGCAACTGGTGCAGAAATTGGCACTCCAGCATCCATCATAGAGAGACTACTGCCGCATACACTTGCCATTGAACTTGATCCATTGGATTCTGTAATCTCAGACACAACTCGAATAGCNTAGGGGAACTCCTCTTCAGCGGGCATGACCGCTGCAACGCCGCGTCTCGCTAATCGCCCATGCCCAATTTCTCTNCGTTTCGGTCCACTCATAAATCCTGCTTCACCGACAGAGTATGGAGGGAAATTGTAATGCAACATGAAAGGGTCTTTAATCGATCCACTAAGATTTTCNATGAGTTGAGAGTCACGAACCGCCCCCAAAGTAGTAACCACAAGGGCTTGTGTCTCGCCGCGAGTGAAAAGAGCCGATCCATGAGCCTTTTCTAAAACTCCAGTTTCTACTTCAATTTTACGAACGGTTTTAGTATCACGCCCATCTATACGAGGGGCGCCATCAAGGATTCGATTTCGTACGGTNCTCTTTTCCAAGGCACTGAATATNTCACTCACCTCTTCTTCCGAAATTCCATCCTCTTCATTCACTAACTCTCCGATTGCNTTCTGTTTCAATTCTGAAACCGTTTCGTACCGCTCCATCTTTTCCGAAATCTGATAAGCCTCAACCACACTCGAGGCAAATTTATCAGACACAATAGACTCAAGTGACGTATTTTTTTCTGGCGGTTCCCAATCCCAAGCCTCCTTGCCTGCTTCCGCCTTAAGCTCATTAATCGCATTAATTACGACTTGCATCTCTTGATGCGCATAAAGAACCGCACCAAGCATTTGGTCTTCCGTTAACTCTTTTGCTTCTGATTCCACCATTAACACGGCCGATTTAGTGCCGGCAACGACCATATCCAACTGTGACTTTTCCAACTGATCATAGCTTGGGTTTATCAGATACCCTTCCTCTGGATCATATCCCACCCGAGCTGCTCCGATAGGTTCTGCGAAAGGAATTCCTGATAAAGCCAGAGCGGCTGAAGCACCAATAAGTGCTGGTATATCTGGATCCTCTTCCTTTCCACCCGATAAGACAGTACAAATCACTTGAACTTCGTTCATAAAGCCCTTAGGAAACAANGGGCGGATAGGCCGATCAATCAGCCGCGAAGTTAAAGTTTCTTTCTCTGTTGGACGTCCTTCGCGTTTAAAAAACCCACCAGGAATCTTTCCTACCGCGTAAGTCTTTTCCTGATAATTTACNGTTAATGGGAAAAATGCTTGCCCTGGATTTGCTTGCTTTCTCCCAACCACGGTAGTTAAAACCTGAACTGCACCCATTTTGACTAGCACCGCACCGGTCGCCTGCCTCGCAATTTTACCAGTCTCTAACCTAACTTCTTGTCCGCCGAATTCAAAACTCTTGCTTACTGGATTAAACATATTTTCTCTTCCTAAAAACCAAAAATTTACACCGTGCTCCTATAGCAGGCATAACTTTCCAGTAACACTGTAATTGATATTAATAAAACTTACCGACGCAGCCCTAGTCGCTCTATCAAAGTCGCATATCTTTCAA
>NHGO01000022.1 GCA_002172295.1 Gammaproteobacteria bacterium TMED139
TAATCGCTTCGTCTCGTGTTATTGGGTATGAGTTTGAGTCGGACTTAAATGAATATTTTGAGACTTTTGGTTCAGAGGATATCGATAGCTTATCCAAAATATTCGAACTGAGTCTCTTTCATGACGCGATAGGAGGGCGTTTGTCTCAAATCTTAGAAGAGCGACCAGATGAAGCTGAATACGCTGTTTCACTGGAGGCTAGAACAACTTTGAGACAAGCGCTCAACTTAATTTTTGAAACCCATAATCTAGACGCCCTAGTTTACCCAACCATAGCGCAAACGCCTGTTTTTATTGGCGAGCAACAACCCGGTAATAACTGCTCTATGGCAGCTAATTCAGGTTTGCCGGCGCTTTCAATACCGGCCGGATTCAGTCAAGCGGGACTTCCAGTCGGTATGGAGTTTTTAGGGAAACGTTTTAAGGATCCGCATTTACTCGCGATAGCTCAAGCCTTTGCTGCTTCAAATGATCATCGCCGACCGCCATCAATCGCGCCACCGCTAGTTAACGGGCAACCGCCAGGGCCAGAGCTAGTCGAGCTAATTATNAATGAAAACGGGATTAGGCTAGCAGTAGATTTCTCTTTTGACGTGGTAGCGAACTTATTGAGTTATGAAATATTCGTAGATCCAAGCAGCCTTCAAATATTTTCAGCAGCGACTTTGCATATTATGAGCGGGGAGGGGGATTTGGGTGCAGCAGTTCTAAACTTAATTGGCCCTGCTTCAGAGCAGGCGTCAGGAGAGTCTTTTATGAGCGAGGATTTGAGAACAGCCTTTAAAAATAAACAACTATACATGAGGGTTTTTGGCAGCGNNCTACCGGTNGCTGGGAAGGCNATTCTGCTCGAATAGGCACGGAACCGTCATTGCCGCTAATTTGAAAGNTTTTTCGGGNTAACTAGCGAATCATTTCCAAAATTTCTGATTTAATTTCATTTACANTCAAGCGCNGTCTCATTTCGCCAAGCCTATCAACTGAGACTCCGGCNGCAGTATCGCCACTTTCCTCNATGATAGTGTTCGGTCTTTTTATGGAAGGGGGGATTGACGATACAGATTGAATACCGACCACTGGCTTTTGCNCTGTGGTAAAAATAATCCTCTCGCCATCAACTTCTTTAATTATGAAGTGACCTTGTGACCATCCGACTAAAGGGTTAATGAGGTTTTGATCCGTAGATTCGACGAAATAGATGCCTTGTTCACCTTGCTCTGGGATTCTTGAGCCATTTACTTTGACGGTTTCTCCGTTGAAAGTGCCGCCTGCAAATTTCAATTCTATCGTGTTTTGTGCATATGAACCTTTGACGACATCGAAGATTGAAAATGTGACATATGTATTTATAAGTCCGGTGTTCAAGTCTTGTCGCGTTTCATGAATTAGCACCTCTCCCTCAAAAACTAATTCCGCTTCGTTGATAACTTCATCGATATCTAGCTTCTTCAAAGTGGTCGACAATCCANGAGGAGACGAGAGAAGAGCAAACATGGCAGATACTATTGATAAATATCTTGTCAAATAATCCCGTTTTAATTTTCGGGCCTGAATGACAGATTTAAGAGGCTGCATTTTTCTTTTCGCTTAATTCTGGTCAGAAAGTTGGTTGATCAACAGGCAACAGGACTACAGGAACCATCTCACTGTATTGAAACCAGTCACCATCGATTCTTATGATTTCGTCTCCAGACTCGTTTAAACGGATCGTCCCAGTAAATTCCAAATCAAGTCTTGGAATTCTAATCGTGATGTTGCGACCGTCAACTCGAACGGTATCTGCTGGCATTCCGTAGATGCCCATGCCGCCGCTTATCAGTGCTGCTGCGTATTCGCCTTCTTGGATCGAGAAGGTAAAGGCGAGGTTTGTGCTGTCTCTTCCAATAACCAAAGGCCCTTCCCAGGAGCCAACAAGAGAAGGATGTTCGGGCATTTCCTGAGAGGCCGCTAAGTTTGATACAATCGCCAGACTCAAAAGCAAAAAATTTAAACGCTTAGACATATACTGATGTTAAATCACCATTGCAGTATGAAGCAATCCTGAATTCGCGGGGAAATTGATATTTGGNCCAAAGCTTTAGCTAGAATTTACCCGCACCTCATTAAAACTATTGAATATAACCTGANTTTTGAATAGAGAAAATATTGATGGAAATACTTCCAACGTTGGAGAAAAATTACTTAGCAGATAGAGATGTGAAGGCCTCTGTCATTTGGCTGCATGGCCTTGGGGCTGATGGAAACGATTTTGCGCCGATAGTGCCTCAATTAAATTTGTCATTGGACTTTGGTGTTCGTTTTATCTTTCCACACGCGCCAGCTATTCCGGTTACTATCAATTCTGGATACGTTATGCCGGCTTGGTACGATATCAAGCAGGTTGATGTAGACCGCCATGTTGATAATGAGCAGCTTCAAGAATCGGCTTCTCGGATCCATGATTTGATCGACAGAGAAATAGAGAGGGGTATTCAGAGTACACGAATCATAGTTGCTGGTTTTTCTCAAGGCGGTGCCGTATCGTTCGAGGCGGCTTTGTCATATGAGCAACCCTTGGCGGGGATTATGGCGTTATCAACTTATTTCGCGACTGTGGGCACGATTAAAATTAATGCAATTCAACAATCNATACCCATCTTGATCTGTCACGGAGAGCATGACCCGGTCGTGTCAGAGTCACTTGGTAAAAGAAGTCGGGCGAGTTTAGAGAAACTTGGTTTTGATCCAGAGTACCATAGCTATCCTATAGAGCATTCAGTTTGCCCTCAAGAGATCGAAGATATCGGCAATTGGATCTCGAGAGTCTTNAAATCCTGATAAAATGGTTGGCGTAGTTACTTACTTCCGGATTATACTGACATGGTTGAAAAGAGATTCGGTAAGACGCTTTAGTTAGTATGCGGTATATTTTATGCAAAATTTACTTCTAATTTTCTGGGATCTGGTTGTAGAGAGTGCCCCGTGGCTTTTGGCGGGATATTTACTTGCAGGCATAATCCGTCAGGTGATACCGAGTAGCTGGGTAGAGAAGCAGCTAGCGCAAAAAGGATTTTTATCAATCGCTAAAGGTGCACTCATTGGTGCTCCTCTGCCACTCTGCTCCTGNGGGGTAATTCCAACTGCCTTGGCTATTCGAAAAGCAGGCGCATCCAAAGGAGCCACTTCATCTTTCTTGGTTGCGACGCCAGAGACAGGAGTAGACTCGATTTCATTCTCTTATGCGGTCCTAGGTCCAATTTTTGCGATTGCAAGACCGATCGGCGCTCTTATCAGCGCTATCGTTGCTGGAGTTCTGGTGAATAGATTGGATGAAGGGGAGTATGATGCGGAAGAAGATGGCGCCACTTGCGGCAATTGTTGCAGTAGTGCTGAGGAAGAGCCTCAACTAAAGATAATTGAGCGTTGCAAAAATGCCGTGAAATATGGCTATGGAAAAATGATAGCTGATACTGCTAAGTGGCTTGTTATAGGCCTAACTGCCGCGGCAGTAATTACAGCATTGGTTCCTCAATCGTTCTTTCTGCAATGGGGTGATGGTTTAATAGTTATGCTGGTTATGGTNATAGTAGGTTTGCCAATGTACATTTGTGCTACAGCTTCTACTCCAGTAGCCGCTGGTTTATTGTTTGCTGGTCTCTCGCCAGGGGCGGCTTTGGTTTTTATGCTCACGGGTCCCGCAACCAACATCGCTACTATGGGGGTGATAAAGGAGCAGCTAGGACTGCGGTCTTTGATAGCATACTTAGTTGGAGTAATCGGTACCGCGGTTATTTGCGGTCTCGTTCTTAACGAGCTGTATAACATTTTCGAGTGGCCGCTTCAGTTGTCTATAGGTGANAGAGAGGGGTTTCCCGTTTGGCGTGAGCTACTGGGTGTTATCTTAATCTGCTTAATCGCACGGGTTTGGATACAACCAATTTTGGCAGCCAAAAAAACTCTCACGAATTCAGTTGAGCAAGTTTAGCGAAGACCAGAACAGGAAATGATCCGATGCTCATGGTTTAACCCGTAAACTATGTTCGCCTTGTTTGGTAAAGTTTTAAGGCAATGTCGGGTTAAGCGTTCGTAGTGTTGAATAAACCGTATTAGTTGTATGTCATCCATGACGTCTTCAGAATTGTTTACTTTTCTTCGTAGTTTTTTTTCTTGAAGACCTCGCCAGTCAAAAACTTGCTCGAAAGATGGTGCNCGCAGGAATATTAAGATATCGATTTGATCGAAGATATTTTGATAGTTTTGTTTCAGTTGATTAGTTACAAACGTACGCCAGCTCCCGTCTTTATCCTCAGTGGTTTCAAGTTCATTGATCGGTTGTTGCAGTGATCCACTATCCATGGGCGTTGCACCAACGAACCACCCCTCGAATAAGACTAAATCGACTGGAGCATTTATTTTTTGCCATACTTCTNGCGGNAAGCGATCGTCCGAAGCTTTGTCAAAGCTGGGGATCTCAATTAGCGTGTTTCTTTGTTGANTAGTCAATTCGCCTAGTGTGGTTGAAAGTAGATTGGTGTCGTGGGTGCCAGGAACTCCGCGTGTTCTTAGTAGTGGATGATATCTTTCGGCCAATCTGGCTCTCTCTTTCCTTGTTAAATAGAAATCGTCGATGGAAAATCTAGCGACATTGAAACCTTCGATAGCTAATATCTCGTTTAACAATTCACTCAAAGAAGTCTTTCCGGTTCCCTGGGCGCCGCTCACTCCGACAACGAGGGGAGTGTCTGACTCGCTAGCTTTTGTAATTATTANCTTAAGTAAGGGAACAAAATATTTGTTAGCGTCAGTAAAATACGTTTCGGGAAGGTGTTCTTTCTCTATAAACTTTCTGATTGTCTGTGAATACATTGTGGATTATTGATGGATATACTATGGAAAAATTGCATATTACATTGAGTATACTGATTCATTCAAATACTGCGTGCGCTCGAATTTCGCGGTGTGATAGGATGCCTACTGAATTGCCTTTAATTGTGAAGGTTTAATGTATAAAGTAAAAATATGCCTATAAAATCTTCACTGATCACAGAAAGGCCGCTATTAATTTCGCCAACCTTAGCATCTACGATAGGCTTAGAGGAAGCAGTCATGCTGCACGTCTTCTCAGAAATTTCGGCCTATAACTCTGCCCAGAATAACTCGGACAAAGAACGACCTAACAGATTTACAATTACCAGAAAACAGATTCAGGCAGCCTTTCCGTTCTGGAAGGAAGATGAAATCAGACGCATCAAGGAAAGTCTCATTGCCATGGGAGTGATCAAGATNGTTGAGGGGCAGTTTAAAACTGAACTGACGGTTGAAATCAATGANNTTGACTCTCCTAGAGTGCCATCTGCNACAGTGCAGAAAAAGAAAAGTAGAAGTTCGCCCATTTCCTCGGTAATTCCAGAGGATTGGCAGCCAGATGAAAATTGGATTCGTCTCTGCAAACAACACGCTATTCCAGAGAAGTTTGTTCGTGGTCTGATACCAGAGTTTGTAAATTACTGGTTGGAAAGAGGNCAGTCCCGNTTCTCTTGGGGTAATGCATTTTANAAGCATGTAATTCGAGAGTGGCGCGAGGAGGAAACGCGTCGCGGAGCCCACGAATTAGCAACAGCTATGTCAGCCGAATGGAGGCCGAGCCCAGAAGCGACAGAAATTTTAGAAAGAGCTGATATTGGTCCTAGTTTTATCGAAGATGCAATCCCCGAGTTCGTTCTTTATTGGCGAGAGCGAGGGGTGAATCATGGCGCATGGAATACGAAATTCGTGGAGCATATTCGAAGGCAGTGGGCTAAATTTTCGGCATCTTTTAATCTAGATGATACTCCTAGAGTAATTTCTGATAGCTGGGAGCCAAGCGCGGACTGCTATGAAATATTACAGTTAGCGGAAATAGACGAAAAATTTGCTCGTAGCCGTATTCCTGAATTCGTGATGTACTGGAAAGATAGCCAACAAGTGAAGTCTTCCTGGAACACTGTTTTTCTTCAGTACATAAAACAAAGTTGGGCGCGGCAGCTTAAACAAACACAACTATCAAAAAAACCTTATGCAGAAAATCAACACATTATTAGATCAAGCGAACAAAGAATTAAAGAAAGATTCCAGCAATTCTCTGACAGAAGTTGGGCCGAGTAATTTCGCTTCAGCGAATTTTAATGATTCGAAAATCGATGATTCTAGGTCGAACGATATACCCCTTGATCGTATAGATGCGATAAACACTGTTTTCGCTGAATTTGAGTTTGCCTACCATAACCAATTTCACAAAGCATTTGATGATCTTGAATCTTTAACAATCGCTAAAAAGTATTGGCTCAGCAACTTGGAAGAGTACTCACCATCCCAAATTGTTGCTGCAGCAAAAAAGATAATTAAGAACCAGGAGTATTTACCCTCAATCGCCGCGTTTTTGAAAGCATGCGAAGATGGGTTCGAACTTTTCGGATTACCTCGCACGCCATTAGCGTTTAAGGAAGCTTGTTACGCTCCTTCCCCAAAGTTGGCTTATCGATGGAGTCATGAGGCGGTTTATTTTGCGGGCAAAGCCTCAGGGTGGTTTCTTTTAGCTAATGAGTCCGAAGCAGTCAGTTTCCCTGTTTTCGAATACAACTACACTTTATTAGCAAAACGTGTCATGCGGGGAGAGAAACTCATCATAAACCAGCCGCCAGCATTGACGGAAAAAATTACCCGACCTATGTCTAAAAAAGACGCTAAAGCTGCGATCGCACAGTTAAAAAAAGATTTAAGTTTTTAGTTCAATTTCTTGTATTTCATTCTGGTTGGTTGAAGAGACTCACCGCGACGCTTTTTTAATTCGAACTCATATTCTGAGTAGTTTCCTTCATGGAAAATTACTTGACTATCTCCCTCGAATGCTAGGATATGAGTGCATATTCGATCAAGAAACCAACGATCATGCGAAACGACAATCACGTTCCCGGGAAACGCTAACAGACCTTCCTCGAGTGCTCTTAATGTTTCTACGTCCAGATCGTTTGTCGGCTCATCTAGCAGCAGAACATTGCCTCCTCTCTTGAGAAGTTTTGCCATGTGTAAACGATTCCTCTCGCCACCCGAGAGATCTTTTACAAATTTCTGCTGATCCCCACCTCTGAAGTTGAACCGACTGGCATAGGCGCGAGATGAAATTTCATATTTCCCGATTTGCAGATTTTCTTGCTCATCTGAGATTTCTTGCCATACTGTATTTTCGCCCTTCAATTCATCGCGACTTTGGTCAACGTAAGCGAGATCAACGGTTTCACCCAATTCAATCGAACCGGCGTCAGGTTTTTCTGAATCAACTAGCATTCTGAGAAAAGTGGTCTTGCCAGCGCCATTACCACCTATAATGCCCAGAATGCTTCCTTTCGGAAGTGAAAAAGTTAGATCATCAATTAAGGTTTTTTCACCAAACCCTTTAGTCAAATTTTTTACCTCTAGAACTTTGTCTCCAAGTCGAANCCCAGGGGGTATATAAAGTTCNGAGGTTTCATTGCGAGCCTGAAAGCTTTGAGAGTTTAANTCTTCGAAGCGGGCAATTCTGGCTTTACTCTTAGATTGGCGACCTTTTGGGTTGGCTCGAATCCAATCNAGTTCTGATTTGATCGTTCTCTCATGAGCAGCCTGTTGTTTTTCTTCGATCGCTAGTCTTTTTTCCTTGGTTTCTAGCCAGGCACTGTAATTACCCTCATAAGGAATACCATGACCGCGATCAAGTTCCAGAATCCATCCAGCGGCGTTATCGAGGAAATAACGATCGTGAGTGATGGCGACTACCGTTCCTGGATAATCTTGGAGGTATCTTTCTAGCCACGCAACACTCTCGGCATCAAGGTGATTGGTCGGCTCGTCGAGCAAGAGCATGTCTGGCTTGGATAACAATAGCCTACATAATGCCACCCGTCTTTTTTCCCCACCAGATAGGTGCTTCACGGCAGTATTCCATGCTGGTAAACGAAGTGCGTCAGCTGCTATCTCTAATGTTCTCTCTATTTGCCACCCGTCGACAGCGTCAATCTCATTTTGGAGAGTTCCTTGCCTCTCGAGCAAGTCATTCATCTCTTCCTCACTGAGTGGCTCCGCAAATTTTTCGCTTATTGCGTTGAATTCTGAGAGAAGATCCATGATAGCTTTTATGCCATCCTCGACATTTCCCCTGACATCTTTCGATTCATCTAGGATAGGCTCTTGTGGAAGGTAGCCTATATTTATGCCTGGCTGGGCTCTGGCTTCACCGTTAATTTCCGTATCTTTTCCAGCCATTATCCTCAGAAGAGTAGACTTTCCAGATCCGTTTAGTCCTAGCACCCCAATCTTTGCACCTGGGAAAAAAGAAAGTGAAATATCTTTAAGGATCTCTCTTTTAGGAGGAACTACCTTCCCGACTGCATGCATTGTATAAACAAACTGTGACATCTAATTTCCTGTTCATTTTGAAATTTCTTTTCAAACACTATGGTATACGAGATATGGCGTTTTCAAAAAAACGACAGTAGATCTTCAATATATTGGTGCTCAATGTTTGGTCATCGGGTAGAATACCTCTATGAAACATTTAAGCAAAGGGTGGGGTAGTTAATGTTCAAAAGTAGTGTCAGCCTGTCAGAATTCGATCCGGAAATCAGTGCAGCTATAGAGGCGGAGAAAACTCGTCAAGAGGAACACATTGAGTTGATTGCATCTGAAAATCACACAAGTCCATTTGTGATGGAGGCGCAAGGATCGGTTCTCACGAACAAGTATGCTGAAGGGTATCCTTCGAAAAGATACTATGGAGGATGCGAGAATGTGGATGTTGTGGAAGAGTTGGCTATCAAGCGAGCTAAAGAATTATTTAATGCTGATTATGCAAATGTCCAGCCTCATTCTGGCTCACAAGCAAACGCTTCAGCCTATATGGCATTAATGAAGCCGGGGGATACCCTGCTCGGAATGAGTCTTGCGGACGGTGGTCACTTAACTCATGGGGCAACGGTTAGCTTTTCCGGCCGGATATATAATGCGGTGCAGTATGGTTTAAATGCCGATACAGGTGAGATCGATTACGATGAGGTTGATCGTCTTGCGCAAGAACATAGACCGAAATTGATTGTTGCAGGTTTTTCAGCTTATTCGAAAGTGGTGGATTGGCAAAAATTTAGAGATATTGCGGATAGCATAGACGCATATTTTTTAGTCGACATGGCACACGTTTCCGGCTTGGTAGCTGCAGGAGTTTATCCAAGCCCGATAAATATAGCAGACGTAACTACTTCGACCACACATAAGACTCTCCGTGGGCCGCGTGGCGGGATAATCTTAGCGAGGTCCAACCCAGAGCTAGAAAAAAGGCTAAATTTTTCAGTGTTTCCAGAAAGTCAGGGTGGGCCACTAATGCATGTGATTGCAGCTAAGGCTATATGTTTTAAAGAGGCAATGGATGAGACTTTCAAAGCTTATCAGGAACAAACTATAAAGAATGCGCAGGCCATGGCCTCTGGTTTCATGAAACGAGGATTCCATGTGATTTCTAATGGCACTGATGATCATTTGTTCTTATTAAGTCTCATTAAACAAGGACTAACAGGAAAAGAAGCAGATGCAGTATTGGGGCGTGCAAACATTACAGTAAATAAAAATGCGGTACCTAATGACCCAAACCCACCTTTCGTGACGAGCGGATTGAGAATAGGATCGCCTGCGATCACAACTCGAGGGTTCAAACAGGAAGAAGTTACAGAGCTGACAACATGGATGTGNGATGTGCTTGACGATTTAAACGATGACGCGAGGGTAGGTGAGGTTAAGTCAAAAGTTTTAGAATTATGCTCTAGATTTCCGGTGTATAACTAAACTAAGAAAACGTTTTATAAATTGAAGGATTACTATGCACTGTCCGTTTTGCGGGGCTATAGATACAAAAGTTATTGATTCTAGATTGGTCTCCGAAGGTAATCANGTGCGCAGGAGACGTCAATGCACTGCCTGTTTTGAGAGATGGACAACCTACGAATCATCTGAGCTTGTGATGCCGCGCATCATAAAACAGGATGGGATTCGAGAGCCTTTTAACGAGGATAAGTTGTTAGCGGGGCTGAATAAAGCCTTAGAAAAACGGCCAGTTAGTATTGAAAAAGTAGAGGAAGCCATGAGCAGAATTAAAGCNCATATTCGTTCGGGTGGTGAAAGAGAAATACACTCTCGNGACCTAGGAGAGCAGGTAATGAAAGAGCTNAGAGAGTTAGACGAGGTAGCTTTTGTCAGATTTGCCTCTGTTTATCGAAGCTTTAAAGACCTAAATGAATTTCGAGAAGAGATTGATAAATTGTCCAAAGATAGTTGAGCTGTCTCTACGTTNCCCACCATTTCTGATAGAATTCTCCCCCTTAAGCTTGAACAACACAGGATAACTCTAGATCATTGCTTGCCTAAGGCGCATGAATTATAGCTGATCGAGATTTCTTAAAATGAAAATTCTTACATCGCAACAGCTCATCGGNTCCTTTGCTGACTGGCCTTCGCATATGCAAAGGTCGATAGAGCTGGCGGCTACTGTCTTCAATACGACCCCAAACCCTCGTGTCGGCTGCGTGATAGTTAAGGATGGACAAATTGTCGGCGAAGGCTGGCATTCGGCGGCCGGCCAGAAGCATGCGGAGATCGTTGCACTAGAGCGAGCAGGGGAGCTGGCGAATTCATCAACGGCATTTGTTAGCCTAGAGCCGTGTGCGCATACCGGTCGAACGCCGCCTTGTACTAAAGCGCTCATTAGCGCGGGGATTGGACAAGTCGTTATCGCAAGTGTNGACCCTGATGAAAGAGTTTCAGGTCGAGGCATTGCAGCGCTTGAGAGTGCCAATATNGAAGTATTTCAATTAAAGGACTTTGATGAAAAAGCACGAGCGATCAATCCTGGCTTTTTCAAGCGACATGAATTAGGCGTTCCCTTTGTTCGTCTGAAATTAGCGATGAGCATTGATGGGCGGACAGCCTTATCAAATGGTGAGAGCAAATGGATTACTAGCGCAGAAGCCAGGAGAGATGTTCAAAAATTACGAGCTAAAAGCTGCGCTATTGTTACAGGTATGGGTACCGTGCTTCTCGATAATCCGGCATTAACAGTCCGCACTAAAGAATTGGGCTTGGACGAGGAGCAATTGNAAAAAAATAAGATCTCTCTCTCTGAAGGCCCTATTCGAGTAGTGGTTGGAGACCATANAAAGATACCTGATACTGCAAAGATCATCGCCACTCCGGGATCTGTAAAACTCTTTACTTCAAGANGCAATGCGGNTGAAGTNAAATATGCAAATAATGTGGAAGTAATTCCGGTAGACTCGGATCAAGAGAGGGTTAATCTTCGTTCTGTGTTAGTATTCTTGGCCTCCCAAACGAAGTGTAATGAGGTGTTAGTGGAGGCAGGCCCAACTTTGAGTGCAGAATTTATCAAACGGAAATTAGTTGACGAGTTCATTGTATACAGTGCTCCTAAAATTCTTGGGAGTGATTCCAGGCCGTTGATCAGTCTCACGGGTCTTTCAAGTTTGGATGAGGCTATAAATTTTTCAATAAAAGAAGTTACCGAAGTGGGCTCAGATATCAAAACAACTTTTATACCGAACTAAAAATATGTTTACAGGAATTATCGAAGCAGTTGGAAAGATAGACAGTCGTAGTCAAGAATACGGGGAATGGAAACTGCGGATAGCTGTTGGAAATTTAGATATGAGCGACGTAGCTATCGGGGACAGTATCTCCGTTAGCGGATGTTGTTTGACTGTGGTTGAAAAACTCAAATCAGCGTTTACTGCGGATGTTTCAAATGAAACGATGCGATGCACAGCTTTGGGAGAGCTTAAACTTGGTTCACGCGTGAATCTGGAGAAAGCAATGCTTGCGACCGATCGTTTTGGAGGGCACATTGTATCCGGGCACGTGGATGGTGTGGGGCAAATGGTAAAATATGAGCATGAGGGGCAAAGTATCAGGATGACATTTNAAGCACCTTCGGCTTTGAGTAAATATGTTGCAGCTAAGGGGTCTATTTGCATTGACGGAACAAGTTTAACTGTCAATGAAGTTGAAAATGATTTATTTACTGTAAATGTTATACCGCATACGCAAGCTGAGACGACAATGAAGGACTATAAAGTCGGACATAAAGTAAACCTAGAAGTAGACATAATCGCTCGTTATTTAGAGCGAATGAGAGAACCAGGTGATAGTCCGCTACAAAAGATAAATGAAGAATATCTTAAAGATAAAGGTTTTGACTGACCAGAATAGATTTTGAATTATGGACTTAAATTCGACACAAGAAATCATCGATGACATCCGTCAGGGTAAGATGGTAATACTGATGGACGATGAGGATAGAGAAAACGAAGGTGATCTCATTATCGCTGCTGAGCGCGTGCGGACAGAAGATATAAATTTTATGGCGACAAATGCTAGAGGTCTTATTTGTTTGACCTTAACTCGAGAGCGATGCGAGCATCTAAAGCTGCCTCTAATGGTTAACGAGAATAATACCCCCTACAATACAAATTTTACGGTATCGATAGAGGCGGCGAGTGGGGTAACGACTGGTATTTCAGCNGCCGATCGCGCTCGAACCATTCAAGTTGCTGTTGATCGGGAAAGTGCTTCCGAAGATATAGTTCAACCAGGNCACATTTTCCCGATTATGGCTCAACCTGGCGGTGTTCTGCGAAGAGCGGGTCATACTGAGGCAGGGTGTGATCTTGCTCGTTTAGCTGGCTATCAGTCGGCTGCGGCTATCGTAGAAATTATGAATGAAGATGGCTCTATGGCTAGACGCGCAGATTTGGAATTGTTCGCACAGAAGCATGGTATAAAAATTGGGACTATTGTTGACCTGATTCACTATAGAATTGCTAACGAGAGAACAGTGTCTCGCAAAGCCTCAAAAACGCTCGAAACGGCGCATGGTGAATTTATGGTTCATACTTATCAAGACTCAATAAGTGGGAGTCTTCATTTGGCTTTTGTGAAGGGAAACTTTAATAGTGATGAACCCGTTTTAGTTCGCGTGCATATCCCAAATACACTCAGAGACGTTTGCGAAACATACAATAAGGCAAGAACAAGCTGGTCATTCAATGGTGCGCTAGAACAGATAGCTAATGCTGGCAAGGGTGTTGCCGTATTGCTTTCTGGTGATGACTATGGCCAAACTTTAGAGCAGAACATTTCATCAGCTTTCGCGCAAGAGTCCGAATCAACATCAACCAATAGATCGGGAAACGATCTTACTATAGGCACCGGTTCGCAGATCTTGAGAGATATCGGAGTTGGTAAAATGAGGCTGTTGGGATATCCAGCACGATTTAACGCGATTTCTGGCTTTGATTTAGAAGTGATCGAATTCGTAGAATTTCGCTAAGTGGAATTTTGCCGAAAGCAAGTCCGCGCAGCTAGGAGGGTAAGATGAGTACAATTAAGACAATCGAGGGGAATTATGCCCTTGGGTCCTCTAGTTATGGAATAGTAATCTCAAAATTTAATAGCTTCATTGTTGACCGCCTGTTAGAAGGTGCATTGGAGGCTTTTCGAAAACACGGTGTGCAAGACCGGGATATTTCGATTGTCAAAGTGCCGGGTGCTTATGAGTTACCTCTGACGGCTAAGGTGATGGCGGAATCAGGAAAGTATGACGCGATAATTGCGCTGGGGGCAGTAATTAGAGGGGGTACTCCGCATTTTGAATACGTCGCCGGGGAGTGCGTGAAAGGCTTGGGCCAAGTAGCACTGACTGCGGGATTACCGCTAGCTTTCGGTGTGCTGACGGTTGATACAATTGAACAAGCGATAGAGAGAGCGGGTACCAAAGCAGGGAATAAAGGAGAAGAAGCGGCTCTAACGGCTATGGAGATGCTTAGTTTAGTGCGTCAACTCCGGACTTAGTATCAGCAGAAGGACTGAGAAATAATAAAGCAAGTTGACCATAATCAGAGAAAAGCTCCGCTTGCACAGCGCAGGAAAGCGCGGCGTATTTTGATGCAGGCGTTATATCAGTGGCTGATGACCAACGCTGAGCCCTTTGAAATAGCCGCTCAATTTCGGGAGGCGAATTCTGAAAAAGTGGACTGGGAGTATTTNGATGAAGTTTTTCTCAGCATACCTGCATGTCAAAAGTCTATCGAAGAGCAAATNGAACCAGTTGTCGATAGAGAGGTCGATGCGCTAGGTTTGATAGAAAAAGCTTTGTTGTATATCGGTGCATTTGAACTAATGAATAGAGCGGAGATTCCCTACAAGGTAGTCATTAATGAATGCGTTCAGTTGGCAAAGACTTTTGGCGCGACCGACAGTCATAAGTACGTAAATGGTGTTCTAGATAAATTAGCAAAGGGGATTCGACCNATTGAAGTGGGAGAAGGCGCCTAATTCTTAGTTAATAACTCAAAGAATACTCCAGTCATGTTAAAAACCGAGTTTGAGATAATAGAGAACTTTTTTGCTACTTCTGACTTAGACTTTGAGCAGAAGGGTGTGGATTTGGGTATCGGGGACGATGCGGCGCTGATAAGAGTCCCNGACGGTCATAACTTATCGATTTCAACAGATATTCTAGTTGAAGGGCGTCATTTCCCAATAGATGCGNAAGCGGATCAAATCGCAAAAAGNGCNCTGTCTGTAAATTTGAGTGATTTGGCGGCAATGGCTGCGAAACCATTCTGTTTTACTCTAGGATTAGTATTACCCGAGCCTACAGAGGCTTGGTTGAGTAAATTCAGTGCAGGGCTTGGGGAGATAGCGCGAAAGTTCCAGATTAGGCTAGTCGGAGGAGATTTAAGCGAGGGGCCTATGACAATAGCCATCCAAGTGCATGGGATCAATCCGATTGGTGCTGCTCTGCGTCGGGACGGAGCTAAAATTGGAGACCAAGTTTTTGTCACTGGCTCGCTAGGAGATGGGGCTATTGGTCTGCTGTGTCTAGAAGGGAAATCTCATTTAGACTCTTCATTTCAGCTAGCCTCGAACCCGTCAAGACCGTGCTTGGACTACTTTGAAAAAGCATACTATCAACCCACTCCAAGGATTGATTTTTCAATTCATTGTCGAGACTACATAACCAGCGCTATAGACATATCAGATGGATTAAGGGGTGACTTACAGCATATGGTCAAAGCGAGTGGCGTTGGTGCCCGCTTAGATGTTGAGAGCATACCTGTATCTGAGTTTGCGAAGCGTTGCTTAAATTTGGAGAATTTATATAAAGCTGCATTGTTTGGTGGAGATGACTATGAGCTTTGTATCACGGTTTCTAAGGATCGATGTGCGGAATTTGTTGCAGCGGCAGGCCAGTCAAAGACTAAAGTGACTTGCATAGGAGAGATAGTCGAAGGTGAGGGTGTAGAATTGATCTCGCCCGCGCAAGATGCAAAACCGATTGACGGAGAGTCTTACCGTCATTTTTCAGATTTACAAAGCTGATGACGATTTCGAAAAAAGAAATTTTATGCAATCCAATTTTCTTACTGGCGTTTGGTTTTGGTTCTGGATTTGCTCCGAAGGCTCCGGGGACGGCGGGGACGCTGTTGGCAGTTCTCATTCATTTGATTTTAGTGAACCTTCCTCCCTGGATACATGGAACTATTATTTTTGCCGCATTTTTTATCGGGATTTGGATCTGCGGCAGAACCGCGGAGTATTTGGGTGTCCACGATCATGAAGGGATAGTCTGGGATGAGTTGGTGGGTTATTGGCTTATGATGTTTTTGGTGCCTTCAAACTGGCTTTGGGTAAGCTTTGGATTTGTTCTATTTAGAATATTAGATATTTTTAAACCTTGGCCCATTAGCGTAGTTGATCGACAAGTCGGCGGGGGATTGGGCATCATGCTCGATGATTTACTAGCGGGTGTAATGGGCGCGGTCTGCATTCATGCATTAATCGTCTTGAGTGTATGATTTTGACTTCCTTAAAAAAAACTATTTATGTAGATTTTATCCGCCACGGTGAGCCTGAGGGTGGTGACATATTGAGGGGGCGTGTGAACCCAAAGCTTACCGAATTGGGTTGGGCTCAGATGAAAATGTCGGCAAATTTGACTTCAGAATGTGAGCGGACAGCCTCTACGCCAGGGTGGACAGAAATTCTGACGTCGCCCTTAAAGAGGTGTAACGAATTTGCGGATCGTCTTGCAAAAAACTTAGACGTGCCAATTACAATTGACCAAGATTGGCAAGAAATTGATTATGGTGACTGGGATGGGATGCCTATTAAGGAATGGAAAAAAGAAGCGGCCGAGCAATTCAATGCTTTTTCAAAAGACCTGTCTGCATTAAGACCTCCAAATGGTGAGGACTACCTATCTTTTAAAGGACGAATACTTGAGGCATTTGAAAAGTTTTCTGAATTTCCAGACGAGAGCCATATTTTAGTGGTAACCCACGGAGGAGTTTTAAGGGTTTTAATTCCACATGTACTTGGCATGCCATTAAATAAAAGTGGGCCGCTGCACATTCCCTTTGCTTGTTATAGCCGGGTTAAAATTTCTTTAGCGAATTCTAAAACAAACAAGTTTCTCATTTTTCACAATAAAGGAGAGTCGCTCGATAAGATTGGGTGATGGTTAATTTTCTCTAGCTTTATCAATATAGCCACACATTTCTTTTGCACCTACTAATGCTCGAGGAGTTTGACGTTGGACCAAGTCAGGCGGAATAAAGAATAAACTTTGTTTAGAGACCGCCGTTAAGCTCGGCCAATGATTCCAATTATCTAGCCAATCTGGCCTGACTGTNCTGACACCGCTGCTTATAATAANCTCTGGATCAGCAACAAGGACCGATTCAATACTCACCTTAGGGGCAATCTGTTTAATGTTTCTAAAAACATTATTGCCCCCGCATAATTCAATGATATCGTTTATCAATTCATTGCCACCGACAGTTATGAGCGGATTGTTCCATACTTGATAAAATGTCTTAACGGAGGCACGATGACTGTACTCGGCCACAAGAGATTCATAGGTTTGGTTGAACTCCCGGATAGACTTCCTCGCTTCATTCGCAGTTCCGGCTAGTTTGCTCAGCTTATCCATCTGAATAGAAATTGAAGTTAGATCATTTAGCTCAGCGATATAAACCGTTAAGCCTAATTTTTTGAGTTGCTCAACAGACGATTTTGGGCTTCCACCTTTCCATGCGATAACCAAGTCAGGCCTGAGTTCTAAAATCTTTTCCACATCCAGAAGATCAAACCTTCCAATTACGGGCAGAGATTTTGCCTCGAGCGGGAAGTCGCTATACTCAATTACCCCTTTTAATTTGTCGCCAGCTCCGATCGCAAACATTAATTCGGTTAAAGAGGGCGCAAGGCTTATGATACGTTCGGCTGGATTTTCGAGTTTTATGAGATGACCGTCGTCATCGATAATTTCAATAGAGCCGCAAGTCCCGGAAAAGAGCGCAACTATGAGGAAGACCAAGCGAGTCATTAAAGAATCGAGTTTCAATAATCTATTCCTTTCTGAACTTTAATNCCAGAATCGAAAGCGTGCTTAGTATTACGAATTTCACTCACTGTNTCAGCAAGGGAGATAAGTTCTTTNGAGGCATTGCGGCCAGTGACAACCACATGCTGGTTTTTCGGCCTGTTCTTGAGTGTTTCTAAAACGATGCTTTTTTCTAAATAACCATACGTCAACATGTAAGTAAGTTCATCTAAAATAACTAAGTCATAACGTTCGTCCCCTAAACATTCTTCGGCCTGTCGCCAAGTCCTTTTGGCGGCAGTTATGTCCTTCTCTCGGTCTTGTGTTTCCCAAGTAAATCCAGTTTTCATGACATGAAAATCGACTAATGGGTGGTTGGCAAAGTTTTCTTGCTCCCCGCACTTCCATTGACCTTTAATAAATTGAACGACGGCACATTTCAGTCCATGCCCGACGCTCCTGGCTAGCATGCCGAAGGCCGAGGAACTTTTCCCCTTACCGTCGCCTGTCAGAACAATAAGCAGGTTCTTATCCATTGTCGCCTGCGCAATTCGCTGATCGACATGTGCCTTCTTGCGTTGCATTGCGCGCTTGTGCCGTTGACTCCGATCCTCATTATCGCTCACTTGTTGATCCTCACCCTATTCCTTCAAAAATTTATACGGAAACCGGCGTATGAACCCCGCCTTGGAGTTAAGTAGCCGCTGATTTCTTGGTACTTTTCGTCAAGGACATTTTCTATTCTCGCAAAAACCTCAATTTGAGGCGTGATTGCATAGGCAATTGATACATCTAACACTTCAAAGTCCTCTAGATCTATCAAGGTGCCAAACCGTTCATCGACTGAATTCTTTGATATTCGATAGAACGTGTTTACGCGTAATTTACCAGAATCGTTTTCATAATTAATGCCGAAATTGCTTAGTTGTTCGGGACGACGAAGTCTCTGCAAACCGTTGGGGCGCTCGGTATCATTGTACGTGTAGTTAGCTTGGAAACCGATAGAGTCGGATAAAATAATCGAAGTGTTGAATTCGACACCTGATGATCTGCTTGTACCTCTTTCCTGTAGATAGCCGCTATATCCTGATAAGTCGAAGTAAATAGCGTCATCAATTTTTTGATCAAAGAAGGTCAATTCGGCTCGTGAGCCGCTATTTCTCAGAAACTCTATTCCATATTCGAAACCACTGCTTGTTTCTTCTGTTAATGACACATCCGAGGCGGGAGGAAATGAATATGGGCCGGCATTGTAGTCCACTTCATAAAGGCTAGGAGCCCTAAAGCCTGAACCATAGCTTGCCTTGAGTCTTACCGATGAGCTTTGCCAGTCAAAAAGATAGGCGCTTGAAATTCTGTGACTCGTGTGGCTGCCAAAATCATCATTGTCATCTCTACGAACACCTGCCGTTATCAAAAAATTATTCGAGAAGTCGCTTAAATACTCGACGTAATAGCCTTGATTATCTCTTTCCAGTTGACCGTTAACTTCTTCCTCTAGATCAACGCCAAATATCAAAGTGAAGTCGTTAAAGCCAGTTAGACTTCCNAAGTACTCCAACCTGTTTATTTCGCCAACTGAGTCAAAAGCCAGCGTCTCTGCAGAGAAATAATCTCGATCTGTGTCGGTTTTGTTATATGCAAGCGAGTGTGTAGCCGTTTCGGAATTGTAATCTAGAGACAGTCGGCTGGCTTTCAGCCGATAGCTCGATTGGCAATCATGAATTGTAGTTTGCAAAAAACAGCCATCGTACTCAGAGTCACCCTTGACGTTCCTGTGGACNGCCTGTAATTGAATCTCATCAGTTAACTTTGCGCCAACTCGAGCATGAATGGTATCGTTCTCATAGCCATCACTATCCTTTAAAAGGCTGTCCGCTGTTTGGGCATTGTACCCGTCAGTTTCAACTTGATTTGCAAAAATGGAAAAATCCGCTTTTTTATTTGAACCAATTAAGCTCAAATTTCCTTGATTAGTACCATATCTCCCACTTTGAGCCGACAAATTAGCATTTAAGCCTTCTTCGTCTTTCTTTGAGCTGATAGCGATCACTCCTCCAGCGTCTGCTCCAAAATTTAATCCTTGGGGTCCGCGCAGAATTTCTACTCTACCTATCCCATCGCTTAATATGTGCTCAACTGGCGTTGCCACTTGAGTCGCACTTGGGTCAGATAATCTAAGGCCGTCAAANAAGACAAGTGTACGAAATCCCTCTTCGCCGCGTATTCGTACCGATGAGGTGGCCCCCATNCCTCCATTAGCAGTCGAAGCGACGCCGGGCGTTTGGCGAAGTATGTCTTTAATCGACAGATTTCCGTATTCCAAAATCTCTTCTTCCGTCAAGGAGGAAACTGACGAGGCCACTTGCCTGGTAGGCACACCAATCCTGTTAGCGACCACGACTATTTCCTCTAAGGGTTGAACATTTCCTTGGGCGAATGCGTGGGGAGCGTTTAAGGTAAGGCAAATTAAAAAAAAGCTTTTTGTATCCATTAATTTCACAGAACTCTCCTTGGTTAATTCTTTGAGAGCCAATGATTTAAATTAGCGGATACGGGTCAGAATGAGCAAAAACACTCTGCGTCAGATGAGCCCGCCGCTGCATCAAGATTGGCTGTCTAGTTGGCTGGTATCGGACTTTNTGAACCCAATTGAAGCGACTCAAATTACCGTTGCGGGGGCAGCGTTGGATTTTCACCAACTTCCCATTTAATCAGATGGGGAAAGATCACCATCTAAACCACGTTGACTTTTACAAGCGACGCAAGTNTAAGTGCTGTGCTTGCNATAAGTAAAGTAATAAAAAAAATAATCACACNTTATTGTCAAGCGACTTGCATTCATNTAGTTTATTNTGTACCGACTGGATGACGCCTTTGCAGTCTAGACTCACGCTAGCAAGCATGTCAGACGCTTTCCCATGGTCTAAAAACTTATCTGGGAGTCCTAGGTTTAATGTAGCAACCTTAATATTGGCTTTAGTCAGAAATTCGTTGACCGCTGAACCAGCGCCGCCCATGGTTACATTTTCTTCAATGGTGACGATAAGTTGATGTGATACGGCCAACTCCCTAATAAGTTGTTCATCAATTGGCTTCACAAAGCGCATATCAACTACTGTCGCATCAAGTGTTTCACTTGCTTCAAGTGCAGGCTTAACCATACTACCAAAGGCTAATATCGCTGCGGAATGCCCTGCTCTTCTGACAAGGGCTTTGCCGATTTCAATGGATTTTATTTCTCTCTTAATCTCTATGCCAAGTCCTTTGCCGCGCGGATATCTGACCGCTGCGGGGCCGTTATAGTTGTATCCTGTGGACAGCAGACTGTATGTTTCATTTTCATTGCTTGGTGTCATGAGAAGAAGGTTCGGGATACATCGCAAGAAAGAGATATCAAAGCTACCAGCATGAGTTGGGCCATCTTCGCCAACCAGACCTGCTCGGTCGATTGCAAACAACACGTCTAAGTTTTGGAGTGCTATATCATGGATTACCTGATCATAGGCGCGTTGAAGGAAAGTAGAGTAGATTGCAACTATCGGTTTCGCGCCCTCGCAAGCTAAGCCGGCAGCAAACGTGACTGCATGCTGCTCAGCGATGGCGACGTCATGAAATCTATCGGGATATTTTTCAGCAAACTTCTGCATACCTGAGCCATCTCCCATTGCTGGGGTAATTCCCACNGCCAAATCGTCTTTTGCTGCCAGGTCACATAGCCAGTCACCAAAGACTTCAGAATAAGAGAGTTCTGACGTTCTTGGTTTAGCACTCTTTTTTGTTTCGCTATTGGCTTCGATTTTGCTCATGGCATGCATGCCGAAAGGATCGTTTTCCGATTCTATATACCCCTTACCTTTCTGAGTGACTATGTGAAGCAATTGAGGGCCGCGCAAGGGTTTAATGTTTTGCAGGATTTCGACTAAACCGGTAACGTCATGCCCGTCTATAAGACCAATATAGTTAAAGCCTATTTCCTCAAATAAAGTGCCGGGTGACACCATACCTTTCATGTATTCTTCAGCTCGATGGATTGCCTTCAAGGCGGGAGGTATTTTCGAAAAAACGCGCTTACTTCCGGTGCGAATAAAATTATACGGTTTACTGGCCCACATCCTCGCGAAATAGCTAGACAATCCGCCGACATTATTTGAAATCGACATATTGTTATCGTTGAGAATTACTAAGACATTGTCATCTAAATGTCCGGCATGGTTAAGTGCCTCAAATGCAATACCTGCAGTCATGGCTCCGTCGCCAATGACTGCGACATGGTGTTTTTTTTCTTCTTTCAACGTAGCAGCAGTCATCATTCCTAAAATAGCACTAATCGAAGTGCTTGAATGTCCTACGCCGAAATGATCGAATTCACTTTCTTCTCGAGATGGGAATGCAGCTAACCCCCCAGCTTGACGAATTGTTAAAATCTCTTCTCGACGACCGGTTAATATTTTGTGGGGATAAGCCTGATGACCGACGTCCCAAACCAAACGATCTGCTGGTGTGTTAAACACATAGTGTAANGCAATCGTAAGCTCAACCACGCCCAGTCCTGCTCCAAAATGCCCCCCCGTTTGCCCTACCGCATAGAGAAGATAAAGGCGCAGTTGATCNGCTAATTCAGATAGTTGCTCAATTTCTAACTTCTTGAGGTCTTCTGGGCTATCGATTTGGTCTAGCAGTGGAGTTTCTGGTCGCTTTGAAGGAATTTTATCAAACATTCTCAAGTTTCATGGGTTTCACGTTCGGACTTTTAGTATAGCAATTCGAACCTTAATCGGGAAAACCTATTATCAGTAAACTCTCGAAACTATAAAGTTTGCGAGTTCTCGCAATTCATCAGCGGATGGTGGTAAATCCTCTATCGTGAGTAACGCTTTTTGAGAAAGTTCAGCAGCTTTGATTCTTGCGNCTTCAACCCCCATGAGACTGACATACGTCGCTTTCTTTTGGGCCCTATCGGATCCTGTTGGTTTGCCCAGAGTCGATGTTTCGCTAATTTCATCAAGAATGTCGTCTTGCACTTGAAAGGCTAGTCCAATAACACCGGCGAATTCTTCTAAAATCGCTAAATGAGCGGATGAAACGGTTGGGTTGCAAATAGCACCAAGTTTAACGCTAGCCCTAATTAGTGCCCCTGTTTTTAGTTGATGCATGGTTTCTAATGCGCTGGGGTCCTTCGAATCATAATCCGCCTCAAGATCCATAGCCTGACCGCCGGTCATGCCTTCCGCGCCGGTTGCTTCGCTGAGAATTCTTATCATGGATAGCTTAGTCGCGTCGCTTAGTTCAGATTTTTGGGAGCTTAAGCACTGAAAAGCCAATGATTGCAATGCGTCGCCAACAAGCACCGCAGTAGCCTCGCCATAAGCTTTGTGGACACTGGGTTTTCCCCTTCTCAGATCATCGTCGTCCATCGCAGGCAAGTCGTCATGCACAAGAGAAAAACTGTGAATTAACTCAACCGCGCAGGCGGCGGCATCAGCNTCTTCAGATCTGGCACCAACTGCACTGGCGCTAGCATAGACTAANAGGGGGCGAATCAGTTTCCCTCCATCCAGTGTCGCATAGCGCATCGCCTCAATAAGTTTTGGATGGGGGCTGGTTAAAGAAAGAATCTCATTAAGATTTGAGTTGACCCTTTCTATTGTTGAATCAATGAGTCCTTTTAAAGCGCCAGACGCATTAACTTTCATCGGTTAGCTCAGCTTTCACCTTCAGATTCCATGTCTTCCGTGTCGCCTTCCTCATTGATCAGAACCTGCACTTTTTGCTCTGCGTCTTTGAGAGCGGTCTGACATTCCCTGGTCAGCTTGATACCTCTTTCAAAAGCTTTTAGGGAATCTTCTAAACTTAATTCGCCATTTTCCATGGAAGAAACTAATTCCTCGAGATTTTCTAGCGCTTTCTCAAAATTAAATTCCTTATCATCTTTCTTGGTCATATTCGAACACCTTAAAATTGAGTCTCGATAGAATACAGAGGCGTTGTTTTGTATTATAAGCTAAGTCACTTTTAAAATATGTATTAAAAGCCGGTTTAAGCTTTAAAAAACAACTAGATTTGACGCTGTCAGTGNGCGTTGAGGAATTATTTTTAAGTGAGTTTTTGACAGGCAATTTCCTTGTTGTGGCAGTTTGAGTGGGTTATCCTCGCAGGATTCATAGTCACTATGGATTCCAAATTAAGAAAATTAACGAGTAATGGCAATGGATACAGATAAAAGTTATGCGGGTCAGGTCACTCGACATCTCGCGCTATATGCGGCGGGCATCCTGNTCGGATTGTTTGTTCTTATCTATGCGTTAGCCTTTTTTGCTGGAACCGCTGGCTCTAGCGTAAACGGAAATGCCATAAATGTTGAGAGAAATAGTATAACCATTGCATTGTCTGAAGAGCCGCCGCAACTTGACTCGACTAGGTCAACTGACGCTTCTAGTTTTATCGTTCTTGCTCATACGATGGAGGGGCTCATTTCCTATGATGATAATGACCAATTGATACCTGGTGTTGCTGAGCGGTGGGAAATCAGAGATAACGGAGCAACTTTTTGGATAAGAGAGGAAGCAAAGTGGAGTGATGGTGAACCGGTTACTGCTCATGATTTTGAATTTGCTTGGAAAAGGGTTTTGGATCCTGAAACAGCGGCTGAGTATGCCTTTATACTGTATCCAATTAAAAATGCTGAGGCTGTCAATCAGGGAGATCTTCCAAAAGAAACACTTGGTGTTAGAGCAGTTTCTGATTCTATTTTAGAGGTCGAATTCGAGCGACCCACCCCTTATTTCGATAAGTTAGCTGCGTTTAATACTTATTTTCCTGTTCGGGAGGATTTTTTTGAAGGCACCAACGGTCGATATGGTGCCGACGCAGACATGCTTCTCTATAACGGCCCCTATGTTCTGGAGGAGTGGGTGCACGGGGCTTCAATGAGATGGAGAAAAAATCCTTTCTATTGGAATGATCAGAAAGGGTTCTTAGACGAAATAGTGACCGCTTATATAACCAATGACGTCAACGCAAATCTAAACCTTTTTAAAGACGGGCAAATTGTTCAGACCTCACTGAGTGCTCCAATGTTGCCGACAGCTATGGAGCAAAGATGGCAAATCGACAGATTCATGGATGGTTCATTGTTCTTCCTCGAATTCAATCATCGCTCCGGCAGAATGACGGAAAATCTAAACTTTCGAAAGGCTTTGCTGCTTGCGCAAGACCCTAACGAGTTAGTTTATAAAGTCCTTAAAGAGGCGAGTTATTTGCCAGCAGAGAGCTTGTTCCCAGTATGGATTCAAGGTCTTAATGGAGCATTCCGAAAAGAGTATCCAGCGCCACAGCATAGGATTGACGTTGAAAAGGCGCAAGAGCATCTGGAATTAGCTAAAGCTGAATTGGGGATAGAAGACTTCCCGCCCATAGTCCTGTTAACCGGGGACTCTTCTTTATCGCTGCTAGCCGCCGAATATTATCAAGAACTTTACAAGAAGAACCTTGGGCTGGAAATGCGAATTGATGCACAAATATTCAAACAGCGATTGGCGAAAATGACTTCAGGAGATTTTGATATTGTGATGGCAGGTTGGGGTCCAGATTATTTCGATGCGCTTACTTTTGGCGACTTGTTTGCGTCGTGGAATCTAAATAATAGGGGCAGATACCAGAGTGATAAAATGGACGATCTTATTCGCATCGCCCAATCTGAGCTTGATCCCAAAAAACGTATGGACGCTTTCGGCGAAATACAGGAATTGATCCATGAAGATGTAGTGATTGTTCCGATGTATGAACGGGGCGTCTCTTTCGTCGTTAACCCCCGATTAAAAGGCTTTAAAAGAAGGTCTGTCGGCCCTCAAGTTGACTATAATTATGCGTATATTGATAGTCTGTAATTATTAGTCGAGCTAAATTTTCTGGAAAGTGNCAAATTAAAAGTTTATGGCTTCATTCATTGTAAAGCGTTTTCTTCAAGGTCTACTGACAGTCTGGTTTATTGCTACAGCTACTTTTTTCGCAATGCATAATGTCCCAGGTGATCCGCTACTAAATGATCGTGCCGTGAGTGAGGCGATTAGAGCGAATTTAGAATCTAAATATGGACTAGACCAACCATTAGGAGTCCAGTATCTGATTTATCTGAAGAACCTGAGTCAAGGTGACTTTGGTATTTCTTTCACTCAGGAGAATCGGCAAGTTAACGACATAATCCGAGAGCACTTTCCTGTGTCAGCAATTCTGGGAATTTTAGCTGTGGTTTTCGCAGCTACAGGAGGGATTTTGCTCGGGGCTTTAACTGCTATCTACCGCAACAGGTTGCCAGATTTCATTATAATGATTTTAGTAATTCTCGGTATTTCTGTTCCAAGTTTCGTAATCGCCGCTATGAGTCAACTGGCACTTGTTTCAGTTAACGATCTCTTTGGAGCTACAATCATACCCGTGGCNGGATGGGGGACAATCTTTCATATGCTCACACCGGCTTTAGTGCTTGGTCTTGGGACGATGGCTTACCTTACTCGATTAATGAGGTCGTCGATGTTAGAAGTAGTTGGTTCCGACTATATCAGGACGGCGAAGTCAAAGGGTGTTCCAGCAGGCAGGATATTTGCTAAGCATCAAATTCGTAATGCAATCATGCCTGTCGTCACCGTATTGGGACCATCCATAGCATCGATTACAACTGGCGGGTTCGTGGTGGAACTTGTTTTTGCCATACCTGGGTTGGGCCGATATTTTGTACAAGCCGTTCAACAACTTGATTATACCGTGATTATGGGGACAACTGTTTTTTACGGTGCTTTTCTAGTTTTTATGGTGATTTTGGTTGATATTCTCTATGGGTTCATTGACCCAAGAGTAAGGCTTGAATAGTGCCCTCTTTGTCTCCATCAGATTTCGAGCGAATCACGGATCATAATGAAAAAGAGAGCATCTCTAGGCCATCGCTTTCTTATTGGGCGGATGCTTGGCTACGCCTTAAAGCCAACAAAAGAGCGCTTTTTTCATTATATTTAATCATAACTCTGCTGTTATTCACCGTCGTAGGTCCTTTGATTTGGAAGGTTAACCCCGCTTTTCAAGATCTTGATCAGATTAGTCAAGCTCCTGGTTCAAGCCGAATAGCTGTCATTATTGATGACTATGAGCCATGGGCCGGCCAGTCAAGTTCACAGGAAGAGGGGCTTCATCTTGCGGAAGATGCGACCACGATGGCCGTACGCTTAGTTTGGGATGCGTTACCGAACTCAAATGGACACCGAGTCTATCGAAATATCTTTCCGGTCGGTGCCGAACGGGCCTATGGAATCCCTTTAGCGGAATATTTCGATAATTCCACTCTGTTCTTTGAAGATCGCCTAGATCTGAAGCCGCGACGNTATTATTACTCAGTNGTGTCTTTGGGTGAAAATGGTGAACTTTTAGAAGAATACCAGTCTATTCCAGTGGACCCCCAGAGGGTTACAACNATTAGCGAGGCTCAGGTTAAAGGTCTGGTAGGAATCAATTCGGAATTAAGAGTCGGAGAGACTATCAATCTGAGNCTCCATCCTCTCGGCACCGACTATCTTGGAAGAGATATGTTGGCGAGATTAATGCAAGGGGCAAGAGTCTCTTTATTTATAGGAATTGGTGCGCCATGTTTCTTCATACTTTTTGGCATAGTCTACGGTTCGGTTGCAGGATTTATAGGAGGAAGAGTTGACCAAATACTAATGCGCTTTGCTGACTTTGTGGTTGCTTTACCTTTCTTGCTATTCATGATCCTTTTCAAAATCGCATTTGGGATAGGTCCAGGCGAGAGCGGTGTCTTTCCAATGCTTGTGGCACTGGTGGTCTTAATGTGGCCGGCTACGGCAAGGTTGGTTAGAGGCCAAATTCTTCAAATTAGAGAACAAGGTTATATTGGTGCTTCTCAACTTTTAGGTGCAAAGACAAATTATTTAATATTCCGACATATGTTGCCAAACACTCTTGGAGTTGTTTTGGTTACTATTACTTTTGCAATTCCAAGCGCAATTTTCATTGAAGCATTTCTTTCATTCATTGGAATGGGTGTGGCACCACCAACTCCTTCTTGGGGAGCCATGTCGAACGAAGGGATCAAGAACATGCTAACTTCGCCACACGAACTGATTCTTCCAGCGATTCTTATAAGTATTACTGTTTTAGCCTTCAATCTGCTGGGCGATGGGTTGCGGGACGCGTTCGATGCGCGCTTAAGGAATCAGGAATGAAGAACGAAGCGAGTACGTCAGACTCAATGCAACGTCTTCTCGAAGTGAACAACTTGGCAGTGGAATTCGACACTTATGGAGGAGTCGTTCATGCTGTTCGGGATGTGAGCTTTTCGGTAGGCAAGGGAAAGACATTGGCGATTGTTGGAGAGTCTGGGTGCGGTAAATCAGTTACGGTTCAAAGCATCATGGGCTTGACCCCAATGCCTCCTGGTCGAATAACAAGCGGATCGGTATTGTTACGAGGGCAAGAGGTTTTGGGAGCGCCAATGATTCAAGGAAAAGATATCAGGGGTTCTGAGATAGGAATGATATTTCAGGATCCCATGACCTCCTTGAATCCGACAATGACGATTGGTGATCAAATAGCAGAACCGCTTCAGATACATCGCGGATATGATTACCGAAAGGCCCAGGCTGAGGCGGTTGAGCTTCTCGATTTAACAAAAATTCCCGAAGCCTCTAAACGAGCAAAGCAATATCCTTTTGAATTTTCCGGCGGCATGCTGCAGAGAGCTATGATTGCCATGGCGATTTCTTGTAAACCATCCATACTGATTGCTGATGAACCAACGACCGCACTTGATGTGACAATTCAAGCGCAAATTTTGGATCTATTACAAGAGCTTCAAAAAGAGACGGGAATGGCTATTGTTCTCATTACTCATGACCTCGGAGTCGTTGCGCGATTGGCTGATGAAGTAACCGTGATGTATGCTGGAAAAATTGTGGAGCATGGGTCAGTAGAGGATGTTTTCTATCGTTCAGCGCATCCATATACTCTCGGATTGCGCGGGGCGATGCCCACGAATGATCCAGAATCGCAAAGCGTTTTGAGCCCCATTCCGGGGAGCCCGCCTGATTTATTTTCCCCGCCTCGCGGCTGCGGATATTGCGCACGTTGTCCCTGGGCGATGACAATATGTGAAAATGAACATCCGGGAAGCTATAACCTAAATCAAGGGCATTACAGTAAGTGCTGGATGCATCACAAACAGTCACCCTCAAAACCTGAAGAGTTATATTTTGACCAATAATTCAATGGATAAATTAGCAGAAGAACCGATTCTAGAGGCCGAAGGCCTTACTCGTTACTTTGATATCGGTCGAAAGCAACTCGTGCATGCGGTNGACGGNATAAATCTCTCAGTTTCTGAAAAGGAAATTCTGGGACTCGTCGGGGAGAGCGGATCTGGTAAATCGACTTTAGGGAAAGTCATTCTTGGATTAGAACCAAAAACCTCCGGCTTTGTGAAGTATCGGGGAGAATTATTACCNCAAAAATATAAGTCAAAGGATTTTCAAAAATGGTCTGGGAAGATGCAAATGATTTTTCAAGACCCATACTCTTCGTTGAATCCAAGGATGACGGTAGGTGAAATAGTAGGAGAGGGGCTTCGCCTCAATGCAAGTCACACGAAGAGCCAGATAAAAGANAAAGTCGCTGAATGGTTATTAAAGGTCGGCTTGCAAACCGACCATATGTCACGTTACCCCCATGAATTTTCAGGAGGACAACGCCAGAGAATTGGGATCGCTAGGGCGCTAATTCTTGAGCCAGAATTTGTGGTGTGTGATGAGCCGATATCTGCTCTTGATGTTTCAGTGCAGGCGCAGGTAATTAATTTGTTGGGTGACCTGAAAGATAAGTTGGGGCTAACATTAATTTTTATTGCGCACGACCTTTCCATGGTGCGTTATGTCAGTGATCGCATGGCTGTTATGTACCTCGGTTCTATAGTCGAGGTCGGTGCTGCTGATGAAGTGTATTTCGACCCTAAACACCCGTATACAGAAATCTTGGTGGGATCCAATCCTGAACCGGATCCCGAAGTGGAACGCAAAAGAGCTTCTACTACTATCCAAGGAGAGATCCCGTCACCTGTAAATGTTCAAGCGGGTTGCAGGTTCGCTAACCGATGTCCAAAGGCTGAAGAGGATTGTAGGCGAGTCACCCCCGAACTCATCACGTTGAAAGACACTGACCGTCAAGTTGCGTGTCACTTGATTAATTGAAAAAAATCAAATCGCCTGAACTATTCCAAATTCGCGTTAGAAAATATTGGAGNCGCCATGAAATACAAAGGGAGTTGTCATTGCCGAGCAGTTATCTTTGAGGTGGAAGCGGAGGAAGACGTCGAAATAGAGAAGTGTAACTGCTCAATTTGCACCATGTCCGGATATTTACATTTGATTGTGCCCAAAAATAAGTTTTCTCTTTTGGCCGGTAAAACAGAATTAAAAACTTATACTTTTAACAGCGGAATTGCCAAACATTATTTTTGTAAAACTTGCGGAATTAAACCGTTTTACATTCCGCGCTCCAATCCTGACGGGATAGACGTCAACGTTAATTGCTTAGAGGAAGCGCCCGCCAAAATGCGAATCGTAAATTTTGATGGCCTCAACTGGGAAGCGAATGCGCATAAGCTTGCACACAAGAGTAAACCAAATTAACTCTTATTATCCTCTAAGTAAAAAATGAATCAGAATCTACTAANGAATTTTAACAAGATTTGGCTAAGTATCGTTGCCGTAAATTTGATGTTGCTGGCTTTTCTGCCTGATTGGTTTAGCAGAGAATCGATTAGCGGTTTCCTAGAGGGTCTTGGAGCGTTAGCTCTCGTTACGTATATCTTTGTGTCTCTGGCTCGGGCACTTTTATTTTTACCGATTACTCCTTTCATTATTGCTGGGGCGATAACATTTCCCGATATGCCTGTCATTCTTTGGGTAATTTCAACTTTGGGAGTTGTTGTTGGTGCGTTCATAGTATACAGTTTCCCGTCCTTGGGGGGCTACGATAAGTTTCTAGAGGAAAACTATCCAAAAGCCGTTGATTATCTTAAGCGCAAACTATTGGGTAGATACGCGTTTTGGATTATTGCCGGCTGGGCATTTTTTCCAGCCGTTCCTACGGATGCTGTTTGTTATGTTTCAGGAATAGCAAAGTACCCGTTTAGAAAAATGCTGTTGCCATTATTGATTGGAGAATTACCCATCGTAACTGCTTATATATTTTTGGGAGCGGAAATCGGTGAATGGTTAAGACTATGACAACAAGATTAAAATTGCGAGATTCTGTAAAGTTAATTAAAAACTTCAAAACTACTGGGACAATAACACCCAGCTCTAACAGACTGGCAGAGCGGCTTCTAGGCTCAATTGATTTTTCCGAAACACTCGTCATTGCGGAACTTGGTCCAGGAAATGGCTGTATTACGCGTACTATTTTGCAACGCATGAATAAAGATAGTGTACTAATATGTTTCGAGGTTAATGATGACTTTGCGAGTGAGCTTCGAACCATCGCTGACCCGAGACTGAGAGTTTACAATTCATGTGCTTCTTCGATCCAAGGAATACTCAATGAGTTAGAGATCTTGGAGGTTGACCATATTGTATCAAGCTTACCTCTTGCCATGATAGATGATGCCCTGATAGAAAATATATTATCCAGCGCTAAGTCGAACCTGAAAGAAGGAGGGCGCTTTCTTCAGTATCAGTACTCCTTGGCAAATTACGGAGATATCAAACCATTTTTTAGTGATATTAAGCTCAAGTTTACACTTCGAAATATGCCTCCAGCATTTGTTTATGATTGCCTAAAATAGTTGATTTGATTCTTATTGCTCGGGGAGTCCTCTGAGCGTAAACTTGCTCGTCTAACTAAAATTACGAAAAATAAGCAATTTGGAGACTATTTATGTCACTAAGAATTAATGATATTGCACCGAATTTTAAAGCTCAGACCACCGTTGGTGAAATTGATTTTCATGAGTGGCTGGGTGGGCAATGGGGCGTTCTTTTCTCTCACCCAAAAGATTTCACTCCAGTTTGTACTACAGAACTTGGATATATGGCTGGTCTGGAGAATGAATTTTCTAAGCGTAATTGTAAGATCATAGGGCTAAGCATTGATGCTGTAGATAATCACAATGAGTGGGCAAAGGACATCGAAGAGACTCAAGGTCATGCGGTAAATTATCCAATGATCGGCGATAGTGATTTGGCTGTGGCGAAGCTTTACAACATGCTGCCAGCTGAAGAACCAGGAACCTCGGAAGGGCGGACGGCCGCAACTAACGCTACTGTGCGGTCTGTTTTTGTTATTGGCCCAGATAAAACCATTAAAATGATGTTGACCTACCCGATGACAACTGGAAGGAATTTTGATGAGATATTAAGGGCGCTTGACTCTATGCAACTAACAGCGAAGCACAAAGTTGCTACGCCGGTAAACTGGCGTCAAGGGGAAGACGTGATAATCGTCCCTGCGGTTTCGGATGAAGAAGCAAAAGAAATGTTTCCGGAGGGCTGGAACACCATCAAACCGTACTTGCGAACTGTAAAACAACCCTCTGATTAGTCACTTAGTTAATAATAAGACACGTAAAAAAAGGCCGGTATATCGTCGGCCTTTTTAAGTCCTACAGATTAATTTACTAATGGGATCCGGTTATCTGGGTCTGGTCTTAAAATCAAGTACGAAAGGTCAGTCTCAAGTTCGCTGAACCAGTGAGGGGTATGCCCCGGAATCACAATCACATCACCCGGCACGACTCTTCTGCTTACGCCATTCTCAATCGCAGTTCCTCGGACCCAATTTTCGTTTTCCTGCTTGGCTTCAGTCATTGTTCCACCCGTCACCAAAGTCGCGTAGCCACTTAACATATAGTAAATCTCGGTCGTGTTCACTTGGTGCAAATTCGAGCCGCCCGGAAATTCTTTAGGTCGAAATACTCCATAGACTCCGATTCTATAATCGCCGGTGACTTCGACGCTTCTTATGGGTCGATCACTCACTCTATCCCTAGGCAAATTGTCAATAAATTTGGTGATATCCTCTGAAGTCACGTCGGTCGCTATCGGCGGAAAAGGAGGGGGTGGTGTTTGAGCAAAAACAAAAGTGACATAAGACGAGATGCCAATTGATATTGCGAAACATAGACTCAGTAAATATTTGTTCAAAATTTGAGCTCCTTAATAGTTCTGTCAACCAAAGGCGATATCAATTGCTATTTAACTTAAAAGCTACCATTTCTGGACTGTGGCTTCTGTCGCCGATTGCTACCAAAATGTATTGTTCCCCTTCATGCATATAGCTGACGGGGGGACTTGTCGTGCCTGCCTCCAGTTCGACTTCCCAAACGGTTTCACCCGTTTGCTTGTCGTAGGCGCGAAACCAAGGTCCGCCGCTATTAGTGGCTATCTCTACAGGCATATCGAAAGGGATTCGACCGCCTGGGCGCATATTGGTAAGACCTTCACCGAGAAAAAGGAGAGATCCGGTAAGCAGTGGTGCGGGTCGACCCGGAACACCCAGTTTACCGAGGTCCAAATGAGCGATCTCTGGGTTATCTGTCGGACCATCTCCATTGGGTACCATCCAGACATGTTCGCCGGTATTCATATCAATCGCGGTAATGCGCCCATAGGGAGGCTTAAATAGAGGCAGACCCCTCGGGCCAGCAATCCAGCGACGGGAGCCTTTTGTGTAGGCTAGATTTGTATCATCCGGCTCGCCAGGCAGAATGTCTGCTACGAATGGGGAGGTGATTGAGGGGATGTATAAGTAACCAGTTTCTGGATCGAAGGCCGCACCTTGCACGTCAGCTCCACCTTGAGAGCCCGGTAGTTGGATAGTCCCCTGCGTGCCATCCTCTGTAGCAACTGATGGTGGAGTAAAAACTGGCCCTGTCACATAATTTTCAAAAATCTCCAGTGCTTCTGCTTTTAATTCAGGCGTGAAATCGATGAGATTTTCCTCAGTGGCGCCTTGTCTGTCGAAAGGCGCTGGCTTTGTTGGGAAAGGTTGGGTGGGTGATGTTACTTCTCCTGGGACTGTTGACTGTGGTACCGGTCTTTCCTCGATTTCCCAGACAGGTTCACCAGTCTCCCTATCGAAAACAAAAGCAAAAGCTTGTTTGGTGAGCTGGGTAATTGCTTTGATTTCTTGACCATCAACCGTTATGTCCATGAGTATCGGAGCTGCAGGAGGGTCATAGTCCCAAAGGCCATGATGAACAGTTTGGAAATGCCAAATTCGATCTCCAGTCTCTACGTCTACTGCAACAATGCTTTGACTAAATAAATTATCTCCAATCCTATGACCGCCATACATATCGTTGGTTGAAGAGGAAATTGGCATGTACACCATGCCCAGCTCAGCATCAGCGCTGAACAACGCCCAAACTGGTGCGTGGCCGGTATAAGACCAAGAACGATCCTGCCAAGTTTCCGTTCCGAATTGGCCTTGTTGGGGTATTGTATTGAACGTCCAAAGTTCTTCGCCAGTTCTGACATCAAAGGCGTGAACGTCTCCTCGATAAGCTTCCTTGGCGTCGAATGTGTCGGACATAGATTGACCCAAGACTATGACGTCGCGAACCACCATAGGAACCCCACCCCATCGGTAGCGAGCAAATTCTGGTGGCATGAACTGCAGATCCACACGGCCATCGATGCCAAAATCCGCATATAACTCACCAGTTGACGCGTTGATAGCATACAAATACGTGCCCCGCTGAACGATGATTCTCTCTTCACCACCATCGGTCCAGTACGCCACACCTCGGGTTGGCGCGCCAGGNAGCCCCTCTGAGCCTCCCGGGGGCTCTTGTACCCAAATTGTCTCGCCGGTACCGGGATCGAAGGCCTCAACCAGACCTACTCCATTAGTCACATAGGCGACGCCGTTTTTGACAATTGGTGCTGCCGTCCATGTGTTCGAATAACGTTGCTGAGGATTAATGTTTACATAATATTCATCGAGAGCCGGGCGACGCCAAACGATTTCTAGATCATCAATGTTGTTGGCATCGATTTGGTCTAATGGCGTATATTTCGTGCTGCCGATGTCAGCTCCATATGCATCCCAGTCACCTGCTGTTGTGCCCTTACCAGCTTGCGGATATTGAGTACTGTCAGCGATGGCCGATTCAGTGGAGTCATTCATCGATGCCGGATCTGGAGCTTGTTGAGAGCTCTGTTCTTGACTGTCACAGCCGGCCACAAAAAGGCAAATAGCAAGTAGGCAGGTTTTTCGATCGAGGATACGACGTAGTTTCATTTTTATTATCACTATAGTTGGCAAAGTTAGAATTTTGAAAACTCAGTGGTCAGATTCTACATTAAAATTGGGGAAAAACTATGTATACTGATTGAAAAGAACTTCGAAATTTCAATTACTTGATGCGACTCTGAACGGATTTACTCCTATTGGATTGAGAGGGAGGCTTGATGATTAAATCAAACTCGATGACACGACGAAAATTGCTAGCCAGTATGACCGCCTCGGCATTCCTACCCTATGCCAAGTTTCTCTCCGCGGCTGAGAATAAGATGCGGGGTGCTCTCATGATTCTTAGCACTCCCTACACACATGACGATGAGGTTGACTATGAGGACCTAGCAAAAGAAGTTGCTTTTTGTGCACAGTGCGGCATCGAGGGGGTAGTGTGGCCTCAGAATTCGAGTGAGCAAAGATACTTGAGTCAGGAGGAGAGAATAAAAGGTTTTGAAGTGATTGCAAAAGCAAGNGAAGGGACTGGTATGGCCACGGTTTTTGGTGTGCAGGCGGATGACACTGAAGGTATGCTCGGTTACGCAAAGGTTGCGGAATCCCTGAATCCCGATGGAATGATAGCCATACCACCGACCACGGCGAATTCGCTGGGTGAGATCAGGGATTACTACAGGGCGTTGTGTGAGGTCACTGATAAACCGATATTCGTTCAAACCAGCGGTGGTCCGGACATCGAGCTGACCATTGATTTTCTCGTTGATTTGGCTACTGAACTTCCACAATGTGGGTATATAAAGGAAGAATATGGGCGAGTGCATGAGAGGATGCTGGCGCTNCAAAACCACCAACCTGAGCCAATCCGTAGTATTTTTGGGGCGACACTGGGCCGCGGGTGGCTTTACGAAATGCGAATAGGAACCGACGGGGTCATGACTGGCGGTGCAATGTATGCAGATGTCTACGCCAAATTATGGGATTTCTATCAGAGCGGTGATGAAGCTTCTTTAAGTGACTGTTATTCAAAGCTGCTATTGATTCAAAATCTAGACAACCTGATACCCGGAGTTCGTCTTTGGGTGTTGCAAAAACGAGGAGTTTTTAAAACGACAAAATCGCGGCGTGGCGAATACAGTTTNTCCNCGATGCAAATTGCCGAAATAGAATACCGATTCAACGCCCTGAAACCNTATTTGATTACGTAAATTCTTTATCGTTAGCCAATAAANNNTGNAGATAGAGNCGNAGTGCTATCTTGGTGCCTGGTCTAATAGTTTAGGGNNTTNTNATCGGCCGATAAGTTGTCTTTGAAGATTTGGGTAGCCGCTNTCCTCGGATAACCAAATCGANAGAAATTCTTTTGTGAATTGATCNTCGTCTATCTGGCCGATAGGTTCCGAATTGTAGTAAAAAGTGCTCCCTAGATTTNCATCGACCCTCAGAGTAATCGTGTCTCCCCTGCTTATGCTCGGGAGAAAAGTCTGAAGNTGTTCAAGCCANACCTCGTTCTCGGCGGNAAACCTGTCCATGGCTTCCCACTCTTCTTTTGTNCTCTTAATAAGCTCTTCAAGTTTAATATTCCGTCGATATTCAATTTTGAGTGCAATTTCTGGTTNGATACCNTCAAAAGTGCCNGTTGCAGAGTAAANAGAGCTGTCATAAATTCGCCANAANAAAACTCTTAGGCGAGCTTCACCGACGAGTTGGAGATTCTCGAGAGGGCCGGCTAAACCAATAGAGGGATAAGCCANTATTGGAAGCAACAAGCTAGCGCGGATAAAGTTTNTTAGTAAAATTNTCATTCGATACCATGAATAAAATTGGGAAGCTGATAGACCAGATAAGTGCTAGCACCACTACGGTAGTCAGGTAAGGNTCGCCGAATGTGACAGCGCCTAAACGTTCGCCAATCGCATAGTTAAAAGGCAGAGCAAGGCCACCGAGCCCAGCCGCTAAGAGCTTACTTCTACCTATAAATGAAAGAGACATCGTCAAGGTGGTGCTGAAGTTGACCCAAAGGGCGATCAGCCAGATGGGAATCAGGNAAGTGGCCTCAGAAAAATTAAATANCCCAAGAAGTGTAAGGACACAGTCAATCGTAATTCCGATGCTAGCCGGGATTATTATCTGGTAGATATTAATTTTACCGGCGTATCGTAAGAGCCCCACATACGCTGTTAACACAGGCAGGGTGAGGAGGATCATTTCATTCCTTCCAACGACTAACCCGAACCATAGAAAATTAAAGATGANCAGATTGAGAGGTTTAGATGCTGCGACTGTCTTAAGTTTTTGCACGTAATTTTAAGTGTGAGGTGCTTTGCTCATAAGCATTTGAGAGGCGCTGATGCGACGCTCCAGAAAGCCACCCTCGCAATAACCGAGATAATANGTCCACAAATTATAGAACTGATCGTCGTAGCCCANTTGGNTGAGNGCGTCTTTCTTTTCCANCAGATTTTTNTGCCAATGGGANAGGGTCTTAGAATAATCGAGNCCTATNTCTNTAAAATCACGCATAACTAGCTCTGTCGAANCAGCAAGTATCTTTGAGATNAANTATACAGAGGGTAAAAAACCGCCCGGGAAGATGTGCTTCTGTATAAAGTCNTCATTGCTGCTGTACGACTTTAGACGTTGGTCGGCTATGGTAATGGCCTGCAGCATCAGTAGGCCTCCTGGCTTGAGCAGGTTATTTAACTTTTGAAAGTACCCCGATAGATACTTCTTACCGACGGCCTCAATCATTTCTACCGAAACTACTTTTTCAAATTTGCCCTGCAGCAACCGATAGTCGTCGGAAAGTAAATTTATTTTATTTGAGAGACCTGCCGCATCGATCTTATTTTTTGCGTACCTGTATTGATTGTCGGAGATTGTTGTTGTGGTAACCTGACAGCCATAATTCTCCGCAGCAAAGATTGCAAGGCCGCCCCAGCCGGAACCTACTTCCAGCAGGTGGTCGTCTTCTCTTAATTTTAGTTGGTCGCAGATTCGGGTTAGCTTATTTACCTGCGCTTCTTCAAGCGAGTTACTCTCCACGTCAAAGATTGCGCTGCTGTACTGCATTTTTGAGTCTAGGAAGGTCTGGTAAAGTTCATCGCCGAGATCGTAGTGAGCTAGAATATTCTTCTTTGCTTGCCTCTTTGAATTCGAACGGCGCAGATACCTCATAGTCTTAAAAGGCTTTAACAACCAACCAAAGCGACTATCCCAATAGTCCATCATTGAGAGGTTTCTTGAGAAGAAGCGAGTCACTTGAGTAATGTCGGGAGAGGTCCACCAACCGTCGACAAATGCTTCTCCAGCGGCGGTGTTCCCACCCAGGAGTGCTCTCTCGTATGCACGCTGATCCAGAACATCCGCTTCAGCTTGCAAGTCAGCGCTGGGGCTCCCAACTTCTGCAATAATGTTTCCATTTTCTTTGAGCACGAAGTGCCCTTCAGATGCCTTGCTAAGCACTTTCAAAAGCAGAGAGCGAAGAAGTGCTATCTTTTTCGAGCCTTTATATGCTCGTGTACCCTCGTTATCAATGGCTAAATTTTTCTGGCTCATGCTGTGTCGTTTTTCCTTTCGTTCCTGATTTAAACGGATGTTTGTAAAAAGGCGCTCGCTTTAAAAATAATTTCAGTGCTTGCCAGTAGATTCCGAACACCACGCTCGCTGTCTGAATGGGAGTTCTTATAAGGACCCGAGCTAGTTCTGGTTTATCTAATGGTCTTCTATGCAAGTTTAGTGTGGCGTCAAAAACTTTCATGTTCGCTTTTTGATCAAAACTTTCTATGTGGATGATACAAGGTTTTGGCGAATCTTCTGGCGGACTGATTTTCCATTGATAAGTTTGATCCATAGAATTAAAAGGAGACACATGAAACTCTTTAGGATGCTTTTCAAGATTTTCTAGATCGAGAGCGTAATAGTGCTTCTCATTCCAAGGGGTATTACTGACCTCTGCTAACATGTGTGTAAACTTGTCAGCTGTCTTCACAAAGTAAACATTCAACGGGCTAAAGTAAAAACCAAGGTATCTGAGGTGACCTAGAAAAAATACGTCCTTCCCGAGCTCTTTGACCGGAAAATTTAGTTCCTCCGCAATTTTTGATCGGACGGCATCAGTAATACTCTCATGCTCACTAACGATATAGTCACTGCGCTTGAATCTCGCCCAACAAAAAGCGTTGAAACTTAATTGCCAGAATGTTTTAACAACGCTAGGAATTTCGTCGACTTTAAGTAGGAACATAAAAAGCGGGTAATTAAAGTCATGTTTGCGAGGACTGAGGCGGCGATGGCGAACCGTGCCCGCATAAATTGCACTTTGGAAGACGTCTTTGGGGTCATTGCTCATAGTTCTTTTCCGAACCGACTAGCCACATCTAGGGCACTCTTTACTCCATCCTCATGGAATCCACTATACCAATATGCGCCGCAGTAGTGAATCCGATCAGATCCGCAGATCTCAGACCGCCGCGATTGCGAATTAATAGCTTGATATGAGTAGACTGGATGCGAGTAGGTAAATTCCCTTAAAATTTTCTCTGGATCAATTTTGTGTC
>NHGO01000023.1 GCA_002172295.1 Gammaproteobacteria bacterium TMED139
TATCCCAAAGAAAAAACAAGAATGACATTAAATTGGAGCGCAACAAGAGCGGTCAAGACAAACTCATAAGCACCCAAAAGAATAAGAATTAAAGCGCCAGAAAGCCCAGGAAGAATCATTGCGCAAATTGCGATCATGCCACAAAAAAATATATAAACGTAACCTATCTCAGCAACCAAAGCCTCTACATTCGAAAGAATCAACGAGAAGATGACTCCAAGGCTCCACACTAACCAGTTTTCAAATTTGTGCACCCTGAATTTTTTTCTAAGAACCCACGCCGAAGTCAAAACCAAGCCCATAAAGAAAGCATAAAGCGGCTCTGGATAAGCGCTATACAAAAACAAAATTGTTCTTGCAGAGATAAGAATCCCAGACAGAACTCCTAAACCCAAAATCAATAAGAAGTTTCCATCTATATTCCGCCAGACGTGACCTCGGCGTTGAGTGAGTAAGTAGCAGAGAGTGAAAAGGTTCACTGAAGCGATCGCAGCAATCAACCGTTCGTATATGTTTGTTATCAATGCTATCGTTGCGCCCGACACTCCCGGCACAGAATCGCTCAGACCCATTACTAAACCTTTTAAGTAAATCTGTTTGAATGACTGATTCTCAATTACGTCATCCGCATTGTTCAAGCCTTCGTTTGAATTTTGACGTATTGAATTGTCGGACATCAACATTACCCAAAATTAGTTATATACTTGTCCTGTTAGCAGAGGAACAAAACGCACGGACTCCAAATTGTCTATTTGAATTTGATCACCCGACTTCACTATATGTTTTAAGTCTTGCTGATCATCACCGCCCACAGGAATAACAAGTCTTCCATCTTTCGGGCTTAACTGTTGATAAAGTTCATCAGGAATCGTCTGAGGTGCAGCAGTGGTTATGATCGCATCAAAGGGCGCATTTTCACTCCACCCTAGACTTCCGTCTCCATGCCTAAATTCCACATTTCGTATACCCAATAACTTAAGATTTCTCCTAGCCCTGTCAAGCAAAGGCTTAATACGCTCGATAGTGTAAACTTTTTTCGCGATTTTTGAGATAATTGCCGTCTGATATCCACAACCAGTCCCGATCTCTAGAACACTCTCCAATGACTCAGAGTTCGCGACAATTTCTGACATTCTCGCAACAATATAGGGCTGCGAAATTGTTTGACTATAACCGATTGGGAGCGCTACATCCTCATAAGCCCGGTGCGCCAAAGCCTCATCTAAAAATATATGGCGTGGCGTGGAGCGCATTATGTCAAGCACCTCCATACTGGTTATGCCCTGCTCCATTAATCGCCCCAGCAAACGCTCTCTTGTCCGCTGTGAAGTCATACCAATTCCATTTAAGTTAATTCGACTACTCAAACGTTCCTCCATTAATTAAATAAGCAAATTTCTCGCAGCAAGCTTGTTGCATAGCAGCCTTTGCGTAAGGAAAAATGAATATTCAGCGTAGTCTCATCAATCCAGGACCACTTCAAATTTTCAGGCTTCGTGCGCAACGGCCGGCGCGAAGCTGAAATATTCAATTTCCGCAGTCCATCCAATAGAGTTTCATAGCTTCGAAGCGACTTAGTCTCAATATCGGCTGCTTTCGCACTTGTTATATATTTATCTTTCGAACAAGAAGCCCCTGCTAAAGGTCCTGATATATGAATATCAAACAAATTAAGGCGTTGCTGTACTATATCCTCTTGATCATCTTTTCCTGGCAAGAAGTAGGAATCCGTTCCATTTAGATTCAAGACATCACCTGGTAGATAGGTTGTCCAGTTTTTCATCTTCAACCTGGCAGACAATACTTGATTAAAAAGGTAGGCCCTCGCCGCCGAGATCAACATACCTCTTTCAATCGAATTCCGTTTATTAAAGCTTCTTTTATTAGCGCAAGATGGCGCTTCTGTTTCAGCAGCCATTAATTTACTTACTGCCGTTATATTTTGCATATTCTTACCAAAACGTTGCGTCCCATAATAGTTGGGCAAACCGCGCTCTTGTACTAGTTTCAAACGTGTTTCAAATTTATCTCGACTACCAATACAATTGCGAAGTGTTATGTCGAATTGATTCTTTCTATGACTGCCTATTCTAAGTTTTCTCTGATTACGTAAACTTTTAACCACATTCAGATTTGCATTTTCAATAGAGCCAAGGGATCTACTAACACTTTCTGAAAGAGGAGCACTAAACCATTGTGTGCATTCACCGTATTTATCCTTCATGCCGGAATAACCAATCGTGGAAAGCTTAGAGCCTGTCACCTCAGAGATCTTTTTTGCCACATCAACAGTAGTTAAGCCCGTTTTCTTAATCTTTATAAATAAATGATCTCCACAACCCGTAGGATCAAAACTTAAATACTCGTCTACCTTAAAATCGGAGAACTTTCTTTTTATCTCTCCAGAGGTGTCAGGCTTGGTGTCAACATAACTTAATTCTTCGATTTGCTTCATTGATCAACGGAAAGTTTTTGCCTTTCATACATTCTTTTTCATAAGAACGATACAATGGCAAGCTATTCCCTCCTTTCGACCCAGATAGCCTAAACCTTCTGTGGTGGTGGCTTTTAAGTTACACCTACTTGAATTCAAGCTAAGCAAATCACAAAGACTTTTTATCATCTTTTCTCGCAACGGGGACAGTTTCGGAACCTCAGCAATTACAGTAACGTCTATATTTATTATGCCCAATTTCGTTTCAGAGGCTATAGATAAAACTCTCTCTAATAATTGCGCACTATCAATGTTGTTAAACTCAGAGTCAGAATCTGGAAAATGCTCACCAATGTCTCCTTTTGAGCAGGCACCTAGAATTGCGTCACAGATCGCATGCAAGACTACATCACCGTCTGAATGTGCCAATAAACTATATTTATCTGAGACGGTAATACCAGCGAGTTTGAGTGGTTTATGTTTNTCAACGTTTTCAGCAAACTTGTGAACATCTATACCATGACCTATTCTGTAGCCATCTATCACTTTACTTCCTCGACCAGGACATAATGATCAGCTCTGCTAAGAGCATATCTTCAGCACTGGTTATTTTGATGTTAGATTTTTCACCAGGAATAATTTTAGGTGAAAGACCAAGAAATTCTATNGCGCTCGCTTCATCAGTGACCGGCTGATCAGACAAAACAGCGGCTCGTAGCGCTNTTTTTATGAGTTCATACCTGAACATTTGTGGAGTCAATGCAAACCAGAGTTTTTCACGATCGATAGTTTTTATCACCCCATCACTGTCATCTAACTCTTTGATAGTGTCCACAACTTGATAAGCCAGCAATCCTCCAACATCATCATTGCGCACCTCCCTTATTATTTTCTTTATATCAAACTCAGTAACACATGGCCGAACAGCATCGTGCACCAGTACCCAATCTTCTTCTTTTGCTAAATTTGATAAACCTTCCAATGCATTGAGTACGGATTGGCTTCTATCACAACCGCCAGCAATAGTTTTAACTTTAGGGTGCGAAAATTCTAGATTCTTCCAAAGCGTATCGTCTGAACCAAGAGGAACGAAAATTTGCTCTACCTCTTTTATTTCTAGAAGTCGTTTAATTGAGTGCAACAAAACAGGGGTCCCACACAAGGATAAATACTGCTTGGGGATTGCAGAACCATACCTATGACCTATTCCTGCAGCCGGCACAATAGCCCAAATACGCATATAAATTTTCGCAATTCAAAAAAGAAAAGGCTTAAGGAAGCTCATAAGCCCAGGGTTAATCGTTACTCCACAATGAGAAAAAACGTTTCACCTTGTTCAATCATTCCTAACTCTGATCTAGCCCTCTCCTCGATAGCCTCAACACCAGTTTTTAGATCGACAATCTCAATTTCCAGCTTTTTATTTCTATCTTCTAAGCTCATATTAATACTTTTTTGCTCAGCAACCTGGTCCTCTAATAGGTTCAGAGAACGCACGCTATCGTCACCAATCCATAGCTGGAATTGCAACACTGCGATCATAAAACAAAAGATTAGATATAATTGATTCATCAAAAAGTTAATTCTTCAATCTGGCAAATTCAGAAATCCCATTGTAAACAGAGTCAACACCTAAATCTTCCTCTATTCTGAGGAGCCGGTTATATTTCGCGACTCTATCTGACCGACAAAGGGAACCAGTTTTAATTTGGCCAGCAGAAGTTCCGACTGCAAGGTCAGCAATCGTAGTGTCTTCTGTTTCCCCTGACCGATGAGAGATTACAGAGGTATATCCAGATTCTTTGGCCAAATTGACAGCGGCCAAGGTTTCTGAGAGTGTTCCGATTTGGTTAAACTTAATCAAAATTGAATTCGCAATACATTCTCTTATCCCTCTCGATAAAATATCTGTATTCGTGACAAATAAATCATCACCAACTAATTGAACTTTATCGCCAATTTGGCCAGATAATTTAGCCCAACCTTCCCAATCTGCTTCATCCATGCCATCCTCGATAGATAGTATTGGATAGTTCTTTGTAAGCTCTTCTAAATAATCCGCAAATTGAGAAGAGTTAAAGGTTCTATTTTCTCCGGCCAACCTATATTGTCCATCGCTATAAAACTCCGAGGCGGCGCAATCCAAGGCTAAATGCATGTCCATCCCGGGTTTCAATCCAGCTTTCTCAATAGCATTCATGATCGCATCGAGCGCTGCTGAATTGGAACGTAAATTAGGTGCAAACCCTCCCTCATCCCCTACCGCGGTGCTCAAACCATCGCTTTTCAGAACACTTTTCAAAGCGTGAAATACCTCTACGCCATAACGCAATGCTTCAGCAAATGAGGATGCGCCTGTAGGTTGGATCATGAATTCCTGAATATCAACATTATTGTCTGCGTGCTCACCACCGTTAATAATGTTCATCATCGGCACAGGTAACGTTAGTGAGTCTTTATTATTGCTCAATTGCGCGATATGTGAGAACAGAGGCATCCCACGGTGAATAGCCGCTGCTTTGCTGATAGCAAGTGAAACTGCAAGAATGGCGTTGGCTCCTAAANTCGCTTTATTTTCAGTCCCATCAAGCTTTAACATAATATCGTCTATCGCCTCTTGCTCTAATGCCGAATGGCCTATTAGGCTTTGCTGGATACTAGTATTCACATTTTTTACAGCCGATAAAACGCCCTTACCACAGTAGCGGTTTTCGTCNTTATCTCGCAGCTCTAATGCTTCCCTTGAGCCTGTCGANGCGCCTGAAGGAACGCCAGCANATCCTCGGGAACCATCTCTTAAAACCGCCTCGGCCTCAATAGTCGGATTCCCTCGTGAATCTATTATCTCTCTTGCAACAATTGACTTAATTTGGGACATCTAAGCACCTGCTTAAAGGTTGATTTTATTGATAACGATCATGCGGTATCGATGGGGAGCTGAGACTTGATTAAATAGTCCAATTCTTTCATCTGCTCTAAAAATGGCCTTAGACGATCTATTTTAAGAGCACTAGGACCATCACAAAGTGCCTCGCTTGGGTTTGGGTGGGCTTCCAAAAAAAGGCCAGCTAGGCCCTGGGATAAGCCTGCTTTCGCTAATTGGGCAACATACATTCGACGACCGCCTGCCGCNCCAGCTAACCCACCAGGCTGCTGCAAGGAATGCGTAACATCAAAAATTAAAGGATATTCAAAATTCTTCATAACCGATAATCCCAACATATCAACAATTAAGTTTTTGTATCCGTAAATGCTTCCCCTCTCACAAATGATCAACTTGCTATTTCCTAAGCTTTCAAATTTCCGAAGAATATAAATCATCTCCTCAGGCGCCAAAAATTGTGCTTTCTTGATATTGATAGGCCTGTTAGTAGCAGCCATAGCGGCAATCAAGTCTGTTTGACGTGAAAGAAACGCAGGCAGCTGAATTACATCCGCAACCTCAGCTACTGGCTTTACCTGAACAACCTCATGGACATCAGTAATTATGGGTAAGCTTAATTGTTCCTTTATATCTTCTAACCACCGGACTCCATCTTCGAGCCCCGGCCCCCTGAATGACTCTATCGAAGAACGATTTGCCTTATCAAAGGAGGCTTTGAAGACTAATGGAATATCTAAATCCTCGCAAACGACCTTGAAGGTCTCTGCAACGCGCAGGCTTAACTCCCGGTTCTCAAGAACGTTCAACCCACCAAACAAAACGAAAGGATTATCGTTGGATAATTGTACGTTCGCGAATTCAATCTGCTTACCTTTCATGATTCTTGATTTTTGACGCCAAATTAGACTCGGGAAAACTATCGCCAATTAATTCGACGTCACCCCCCTCTTAGAATTTCTTTCTTTGTGTGCTATCGCTGCCNTAATGAATCCGGTAAACAGAGGATGTCCCTCTCTTGGAGTAGAGGTGAATTCGGGGTGAAACTGGCAACCAACAAACCAAGGATGCTTTGCTATTTCTACNACCTCCACAAGCATTCCATCTGANGACTTACCAACAAAGTTAAGACCAGCCTCGGANANTAAGTCAATATAATTATTGTTAAATTCATATCTGTGCCTATGTCGNTCAAATACCTCATGCGAACCATAGCACCTNTGGGTAGTAGANCCTTGTTCAAGCAAACATTTCTGCGCTCCTAGGCGCATAGTGCCTCCTAAGTCAGAATTTTTACTTCTAAACTCTTTATACCCGCTAGCCGTTGTCCATTCGTGAATTAGTGCGATGACAGGATGCGCACATTCACCCTCAAACTCTGTGCTGTTTGCGCCGTGCAGTCCAGCAACATTGCGAGCATAATCAATGACNGCTGCTTGTAATCCTAAGCAAATTCCTAGAAAGGGAATTTTGTTCTCTCTTGCAAACTGAGTAGCTAGTATTTTCCCTTCAAAACCTCGCTCACCAAAACCTCCAGGAACCAAGATGGCATTATGACCCAATAGTGACTTGGCGCCATTATCCATGATATCGGTCGAATCTATGTANTCTATCTCCACACGAGTTCGAGTCTGGATTCCAGCGTGTATGATAGCTTCATTTAAAGACTTATACGCATCCAGCAAGTCTGTGTACTTGCCAACCATTGCCAACCTGATCTCCTGCTCTGGATTCAAATGTGACTCAACCACCTGATCCCACTCTGTAAAATTGGCTGTTGGGCATTTTAAGCGCAGNTTATTCACTACAATTTCGTCTAAACCTGCTGCACCAAGCGTAGATGGAATTCGATAGATAGAATCTGTATCCGGTAATGAAATCACAGCTGGAAGCTCAACGTTCGTGAACAAGGCAATTTTCCTTCTAGCAGACTGATCAATCTCTTTTTCTGAACGACACACTAAAATATCCGGCTGTATACCNATTGACCTGAGCTCTTTGACAGAATGTTGAGTTGGCTTAGTTTTAGTCTCACCGGCCGTCGAAATAAAAGGAACCAGTGTTAAGTGAACGAATAAAGCTTTTTCAGCNCCTANCTCTACGCGCAATTGACGGACAGCTTCTAAAAACGGCTGAGATTCGATATCACCAACGGTTCCGCCAATTTCTACAAGAGCTACGTCAGCGTCTCCAGCGCCATTTTCAATTCTAAGTTTAATTTCATCAGTTATGTGTGGTATTACTTGGATAGTCGCACCCAAATAATCGCCGCGCCGTTCTCGCTTGAGAACCTCTTCATAAACGCGACCAGTCGTAAAATTGTTTTTACGGCTCATTATGGTTTTGCTAAATCGCTCGTAGTGCCCAAGATCTAAATCCGTTTCGGCACCATCCTCCGTAACGAAGACCTCGCCATGCTGGAAAGGACTCATAGTCCCCGGATCCACGTTGATGTACGGATCTAGCTTAAGCATCGTGATACTGAGCCCACGAGCTTCCAAAATCGCGGCTAGGGATGCTGAAGTTATGCCCTTCCCAAGAGACGAAACCACACCACCTGTAATGAATATAAAACGCGTCATTCAACCCATCTCGTGAATAATTGCCGGCTACTTCCGGCGCAAGCAGATGGATTTACAGCCTACCAGATCGGTGGAGCAACCTCAATCCGAACCGATTTTAGACTATGAATTAACATTTACTGCACCTTAAATTTAGGGTTGCGGCTTCCTCCAAGAAATAGAGTAGCCTTTACGACCACTCTCTACACGCACTGAGTCACTCACTCCAATACCGACGACACAAACTAGCTCGTCATTTCGAAATAATAGCGGGGTGCGAGCTCTCATCCAAGGCTCAACGTGCGCCTCTTGGAGGACTTGTTTCAAGCTTTTTGATCTACCTCCGGCAATCTTAAAGTTTTCTCCACCTGTCCTAAATTTTACTTCAAGATTACCAACCAATCCGGAGGAAATCCCTTCTCCCAAGGTTTCAGTAGCACGTAATAAACCATTATTAACTAGGGCTAATTCTTGCTTTTCGTTGATATTCCATGGGCAGTCATCCAACGGCGGGCTCGCTGTGGATACCAGATAAAGAAGACCTCGAAAGCTTGAAACTTGATAGTCTCCGAGCGCAAAGTTCGTTGGTGAAGCAACTGCTGCTGGCAAAAACTCATCAACTATCTGAAATAGTTGGTTCCAACCGATTTCTATACCTTTAAGTTCAAGCAACCAATGCTTGATTACAGCCCGCTGTCGTCCTGAAGGTAACCTAATCAACTCCGATATATCTAGGGCTTGAGACNGCTCTTCAAGCAANGCTCCTATATCATCTTGTGCTAAACTCTCTNNGGTCAAATAAGCTTCGGAGAGTAAAGCTAGGGACTTAGACCAGCTCTCTCGATAATTAGGCCATCGACTTTCAATACGCGGCAAAATTTCATGGCGTAGAAAGTTTCTATCCACGGAAGTATCCTCATTGGAGCTGTCTTCGATCCAATCTAACCCCTCACTTTTTGCAAACTCTTCAAGAGACTTTCGGCCAAAACCCAACAAAGGTCTATAGATATGTCCCGCACCGATAGTGCGGCTTTTTTGCATAGCTGACAGTCCTTTTATGCCAGCGCCGCGATTCAAACGAAGCAATAAGGTTTCCAGTTGATCATCTTTATGGTGTGCCAATAACAAACCATTCTCAGAATCTATGGCAGAACTAAAAGCTTGATATCTAGCCTGCCTTAGTAAATTTTCATTAATATTTCTTGACTGATGATTAAAATCTTCAATAGCTTTAACATCTAGATGAACACCATATTTAGCGCAGACTTGATTACAGAATAATTCCCAATCGTTGCAAGCTGAATTCTGCCTGTGATTGACATGTATTGCTTTAATCTGCGATTGAAGCAGACCTTTTTTTGCTAAAGCAAGAACTCCGTGTAACAGAACACTAGAATCTAGACCGCCGCTAAATCCGACAATAAGATTTTTATATTTCCTTGCGTTGGCGAGCGATTCATTCAGCGCATTAAGACTAAATTTCATCTAATTCTCATAATTACTAGCACCGGACCNCTGAATCGATAACCCAAAACCTGTAACCACAGAATAGTTCATGAGTTAAGGCCGTACGNCATCAGCCTCGCATATCTGCGATTCAGAAGATCATCAGTACTCATTTTTGAAAACTGGTCTATTTGCTCGAGCAATGCTGTCTTAATTTTTTCCGATGCAGCAACTATATCACGATGGGCACCCCCCAGAGGCTCCTGAATAATTCGATCAACTATGCCTAGCTCTTTNAGACGACCTGAGGTGACCCCCATTGCTTCGGCGGCTTGAGCTGCTCGAGTCGCAGATTTCCACAATATAGTCGCGCAGCCCTCGGGCGTAATCACTGTATAAGTTGAGTATTGAAGCATATTTAGTTGGTCAGCTACTGCTATAGCTATTGCACCACCAGAATTTGCTTCACCCGTCACCGTAGNGATTACTGGTGTCTTNATCTTGGACATGACTGCCATATTTTTAGCAATCGCCTCATTGATGCCCCGTTCNTCGGAATCCATACCAGGATATGCTCCTGGCGTATCAATAAAAGTAAGTATTGGTAACTTGAATTTCTCTGCTAGCTTAATCAACCGACGCGCTTTTCTATAGCCCTCGGGGCGTGGCATTCCAAAATTATGTTTTAATTTTTCTTTAGTACCTCTACCCTTCTGATGGCCGATTAACATAACAGGAGTGGACTCTAGATTAGCAAGGCCNCCAATCAAAGATTGATCATCACCAAAGGCTCGATCCCCATGCAACTCTTCAAAATCCGTAAATATGTGTCTTATATAATCTAAGGTATAGGGTCGAAGGGGGTGTCTCGCTACTTGAGAAACCTGCCATGGACTTAGATTTGAATATACTTTTTCAGTCAATCTCTCACTCTTGATTAGTAAATTATCTATTTCCTCATTTATGCTAATGCGATTATCGGAGTTCACCAACCTCAATTCGTCAATTTTTGCTTCCAATTCCGCAATTGGTTGTTCAAATGAAAGATAATCGTGAAACATAATAACTCGGGCTCTAGAGCACCTTCCTAAATTTTAGTCTTAACCGTTTAAGTCAACGAAGTTGTTTTCTTATAGTCTAACTCTACGTGGTCATCGCCATACTCGAACCGAAGATTACGTAAAAGTTCATCCTCAGGAGAAACTGACCAATCTTTTCCAAGAAATATGCAACCTCGAGAATCTGATCGGTGGTAATTTATCACAACCTGACATCTATCTTCCAACAGATTCGATTCATCGTCTTTGTGCTTATCAGAATNTTGCTTAAATGAATTTTCTTTTGAGAAACGGCTGCGATAAGGCAATAAAATTTCTNCTAGACGTTCACAAAACCCTGCCTNNAACATATTCTCAGACAAATTAAGAGAAAGCTTTTGGCCAAACTTTTTGCGCACTTGAGGTAGGGTCATTATTTTCTTTGCTCGCCCCTGCACCTCACCGCTCGAGTCTTTTATACTAATACTACATTCAATAATTAGTATTGAATCAAGCTCTAACAACTCTCTGTATTTTTCATAATCTTTTCCGAATACTCCAATTTCAAAACGCGCACTCCGATCGTCAAGCGTAAGAAATGCAATTGTTTCTCCAGACTTTGTACTTCTAATAGTCCTTAATCCGTGCAATAGTCCAGCGACTAATTGAGCACCTCTTTCCGGTCTCAAATCAACTAATCTATTCTTAGTTATCTTTGACAGCTCCTGAAGACACTCATCTATTGGATGTCCTGAGAAATACAAACCCAATGTATCCTTTTCTGCAGACAACCTCTCTTGCACTCCCCATGATAAATCTCGCCCCCTACTAGAAGTCTTATTTCCTTTATGAATCTCTACTGGCTCAATCGTCCCGAATAGATCTTGAGCTCCGCTAGCCAAGTTCTGATTACTCTGATCCGCTGCACGCATGGCACTTGGCAGCATAAAAGATAGTTGCGCTCTTGACTGGTCGAGATTACCTTCAATCAAATCATCTAAAGCGCCCGATCGCACCAGTGCCTCTAAAGTTCTTTTGTTTACAGTCTTTGGATCAAGCCTTTGACACAAATCCAATATATTTTGAAATGATCCTTCNGCGCGAGCTGCCATAATTTTCTGAACCGGNCCTTCTCCNAGACCTTTGATTGCACCCAAACCATAAACAATTGCGCCAGAATCATTTACGGTAAAGTTAAACTGTCCGATGTTTACGTCGGGAGGTACTATGGAAAGATTAATGGTTCTGCATTCATCAATGAGAGTAACAATCTTATCTGTATTTTGCATATCAGCAGACAAAACCGCCGCCATAAAATGCGCTGGAAAATGAGCTTTAAGCCAAGCAGTTTGATATGAAACTAATGCGTAAGCTGCCGAATGTGATTTGTTAAATCCATATTCAGCGAAAGTCTCCATTAGATTAAAGATTGAACCAGACAACTTTTCGCTAATCCCGTTCTGCTCCGCTCCTTTGATGAAAGTCTGCCGCTGCTTCGCCATTTCTTTTTCATCTTTTTTGCCCATAGCCTTACGAAGGATATCTGCCCCCCCTAAAGTATAATTAGCAAGGACTTGTGCAATCTGCATAACCTGTTCTTGATATAAAATCACACCATAGGTGTCGGAAAGGACTGACTTTAAATCTGAATGCAAATACTCAACTTTGGCTCTTCCGTGTTTTCTATCTATGAACTCTTTATCCATACCAGTCCTTAGCGGGCCTGGTCGAAACAATGCTACTAAGGCTATGATATCCTCAAAGCTACTAGGCATAAGGCGTTTAATGAGCTCTTTCATACCAAATGATTCAAGCTGAAAAACCGCTGTGGTTTTTCCTGATTGCAATAGCTCATAAACCGAATCATCATCTAAAGGTATTGAGTTTATATCTATTTGCGATTGCTCCTGCTCCTTTTGTTCATTGATCATCTTCACAGCCCAATCAATAATTGTAAGGGTTCTTAAGCCTAGAAAATCGAACTTAACCAAGCCGGCAGTTTCCACATCATTTTTATCAAACTGAGTAACGAGCCCATGACCAGATTCTTCAGCATATAGCGGAGTAAAATCGGTGAGTTTCGTCGGTGCTATGACAACGCCGCCTGCATGCTTGCCAACATTGCGAGTAATACCTTCTAGCTTGTATGCCATCTCCATTATTTCTTGAGCATCCTCATCATTATCAACGAAGGTCCCAAGTAGTTTTTCTTGTTGAAAGGCTCTCTCTAGTGTCATACCGGGCTCAGGTGGGATTAGTTTCGAAAGCTTATCTGCCAAAGCATAAGGTTTCCCTTGCACACGAGCCACATCCCGCACTACTGCCTTAGCAGCCATCGTTCCAAAGGTTACGATCTGTGAAACCGCTTCTTTTCCATAAAGCTCTGCAACGTGTTGAATAACCCGATCTCTTCCATCCATACAAAAATCGACATCAAAATCAGGCATCGAAACACGTTCCGGGTTGAGAAACCGTTCAAATAACAAGTCGTACTTTAAAGGATCGAGGTCTGTGATCCCTAGAGCGAAAGCCACTAAGGAGCCAGCACCGGAGCCCCTGCCTGGCCCAACTGGGATCTCAGAATCCTTTGCCCACTGGATAAATTCCATGACAATTAAGAAGTAACCTGCAAACCCCATACGATTAATAATTTCTAATTCTTGATTCAGACGGCTCCAGTANGGCTCTGCCTGGTTTTCATCATCGAAATTTTCGCCATGTAAACTCTTTAATCTCTTTCTTAGACCTCCCTCGCTTAAATTCGAGAGAAAGTTTTCAAGCGTTTCTCCGCTTGGAACGGGATACTGCGGTAAATGGGGTTTCCCTAATTTAAGCTGCAGATTACAGCGCTTTACGATTTCTAAGGAATTGGAGATAGCCCCAGGGATGTCACGAAAAAGATCGCACATCTCTTGAGAACTTTTTAAATACTGTTGGTCTGAGTAGTTTCGGCTCCGCCTCGGATCATCGAGATTTCTGCGTTCATTGATGCAAACTCTAACTTCATGAGCCTCAAAATCCTCCTCAGATAAAAAGCGCACATCATTCGTCGCAACAACAGGAGTCTCAGTTTCGATAGCAAGTTCGACTACAGAATCAATGTAATGNTCTTCATCTGGCTTTCCTAACCGTTGCACCTCAAGATAGAATGAAGTAGGAAATATACTTTTCCAGCGTTGCAAACATTTATTTGCTGCTTCGGAGTCGCCATCTATGAGGCAACTCCCGATATCACTCTGCTGCGCGCCCGACAAGGCAAGCAAACCATCAGTATGATCTTCTAATCTACTTTGATGAAGGACAATGTCTTGCTTAGGCTCACCTTCAGTATAAATAGCTGATATCATTGAAGTTAAGTTTAAATAACCCACATGATTTGAAGCTAAAAGCACCATTCTAGAGCGAACACCATCATCATTTTCTATAAAAACATCGCAACCACAAATGGGCTTAATACCCGCTTTGACTGCCGAACTGTAAAACTTAATCAAAGAAAAAAAGTTAGAAAAATCAGTAACCGCAACAGATGGCATTCCAAAATGCTTTAATTTTGCAATCAGTTGAGGGACCGTTACCAGCCCATCATTAATAGAAAACTCAGTATGTAAACGAAGATGAAAAAATTTTTGGATAGGAGCTTTCTCAGCCATTGGATGCAAACTATGATTTTAAATTTATTGAATACCGCTACAGTCCTGCCAACTCAAATATACATAATTTTACTCAAATTTTCCTCACAAGTTATCACCCTAGTAGCTTTGAAACTGGCGCAAAGGATCGTCTATGAACTATGCATGGACCAACTTTTTTCAAACCCGTCAAATGTGCCTGTGTTGGATACCCTTTATTTTTAGCAAAGTCGTACCCAGGATAAAGCTGGCCCATCAGTGCCATTTCCTTATCTCTAGTAACTTTTGCCACGATTGACGCTGCCGCTATCGCCATTACCTTTGAATCGCCCCTTACAATCGCTTTTGCCGAATAATTCCACTCAGGCACATGCAGACCATCAACTAATACAAATTTAGGCTGAACAGAAAGGGCTTTAACAGCTCTAGACATAGCTAATAAACTTGCTTGAAGAATATTAAGAGAGTCTATTTCTAGAACGTTCGCCCTCCCAATAGAAAAACAAAGTGCTTCTTCTTTAATCTCATAATACAGATTAACGCGTTGTTTTTCAGATAACTGCTTGGAATCCTTTAACCCATCGATAGACTTTTCCTTATCGAGTATAACCGCCGCAGCAAAAACATCTCCAGCTAACGCCCCCCTGCCAACCTCGTCGACACCTGCCGTCAAAGCAGAGCAATGCTTCTCATTACCTTGAGAAACTGCCTCGTTCAACTCTCGACAACCAATCTTTGAATCGCTTCAGCAGCTTTGTCTGAAGCGCCGCCTCGAAGTGTTTCATGAATTCGATCAAACTGTTTCATTGAGTAAGAAAAAGATTGAAACGAGCTCATAAAGTTGTCTATCTCAGAAAAAAGCGCTTGTGTATTCACAGCACCTTGCAAATACTCGGGCACCAATAACTCTCCTGCTAGAAGATTTGGTAATCCAATATAAGGGACTTTCAACATTCTTGACCCGATAGCAAATGAAATTGGCGCCATCTTGTAGCAAATTACCATCGGTTTTCTCAAAAACAAAGCTTCAAGCGTGGCGGTTCCAGAAGCAGTGATAACGAAATCAGAAGCATTAAGTGCCATGTGTGAATCACTCACCACCATGAATTGCTCACCCGCAATTATATTCGCCTGCTCTAAATAAAATTTAACTAGCAACTCGGACTGTGGGCTACTGAATGGAATTACAAATTTTAAACCTGGATATCTTTGCAGAGACTCAATTGCGGCATCGATAAATATCGGGGCCAGACGATTTATTTCTCCCACTCTACTTCCCGGCAACAACGCTATTACCGTTGATTTTTCTGAAATACCCAAACTTTCACGGTTACTTAATCGATTATCTCGTCCAGACAATTGGTCGGCAAGCGGATGGCCAACACAAACTGACGGCACATCATGACTTTTATAGATTTTTTGCTCAAACGGGAAGAGTGTCAGCATTAAATCAATAGAATTTTTAATACTAAAAATTCTCTTTTCTCTATACGCCCATACACTTGGACTCACAAAGTGTACGGTCTTTAAACCTTTGCCACGAAGTGCTTTGGCAAGTCTTAGATTAAAATCTGGAGAGTCAATACCGATAAAAGTATCTATACCTTCATCAAAAAATCTCTTTTGCAATCTTTTCTTTAAAGACAATAATTCCGGCAATCGACTAAGAGGTTCAACGAAGCCCATAACAGATAAGCGGTCGATAGAAGTTAGAGACTCACACCCGAGTGAAACCATCTCTGACCCACCGACACCTATGAACTCGGCATTTGGAAAACGCTCTCTCATTGAGATCATAAGCGAAGCACCAAGAATGTCGCCTGACTGCTCACCCGCCACTATGCCAAATTTTTTTACGCCACTCATGTATTATTATGACAGCTTGGTAGATTACAATTTATCTATGTATGCCTTTTTCTGACGACTCGAGAGAGTCAATTAGTATTTGAAGAGACTCGCAACCTTCCCTCATCGCCTTCAATTGATCTATAGCTTCTTGCAAACTATATTTTCGTTTATAGATAACTTTGAAGGCTTCTCTAAGATCACCGATTGTGTCTTTATCAAAACCTCTTCTTTCAAGTCCAATGGCATTAATCGAACGCACCGAGGCGGGTCGGCCACTCACAATCATAAATGCTGGTATATCGTTGGTAATATGGGTCATACCTCCCACCATAGCATGGGCCCCAATTTTTAAAAACTGGTTCACGCCAGCGTAACCACCAAGTATTGCCCAGTCCCCCACCTCGACATGTCCTGAAATGCCGACATTATTAGCAAACACTATGTTGTTACCAACCGCACAATCATGTGCTATATGCACGTATGGCATAAGCAAATTGTTACATCCTATCTTTGTCCTACTGCCACCAGCCTCTGTCCCTCTGTGAGCAGTCACCCCTTCCCTGAAAATATTATTGTCGCCGATTTCCAGCCAAGTCTCTTCTCCTTGAAATTTTTTATCTGCCGGATCCTCTCCGATAGAGCTAAATTGAAATATCCGATTGTTTTTACCTATCTTCGTGTTTGAGCGAATTACTATGTGCGACTCTAAAACCGTTCCATCTCCAATAGTGACGTTTGCACCAATCGAGCACCAGGGGCCAACTCTAACATTCTTTCCAATTTGAGCTGTTTCATGAATCTGAGAATGTTGATCAATTAGGTCAGTCGACATCCATATTCCTTTCAGCACACAGGATATTCATCCTCCCTACTAGCTCTTCGCCCACCAAGGCTTCAGCTGAGAATTTATATATACCTCTTCGATTGGTTATTACGTTAGCTTTCAAGATTAATTGATCGCCGGGCACCACGGGTCTGCGCAGTCTGACCTCATCGGCACCAACAAAGTAATAAAGATACCCATCCTTTGGTTTTTTCTCTTGACTCTTAAAACCCAAGACACCAGCCACCTGGGCTAAAGCTTCTATGATAAGAACTCCAGGCATGATGGGTTGCCCGGGGAAATGGCCCATAAAAAATGGTTCGTTAGCCGTAACATTCTTTATACCAACAATAGACTTACCGAAATCCATTTCTACTATTCTATCCACTAACAAAAAAGGATAGCGCTGAGGCAAATATTCTTTGATTTCTTCCACATCCATCAACATAATCAAGCTCGCTAATTCAATTTGAAACACGCTTCTTTTGCGATCTTCACTCTTTTTTTTGGCTTTTTTCTAGTTCGCGTACTCTTTTACTAATACTGTCTAATTGCTTAAACCGAATGTTATTTCGCTTCCAGGCCGAGGTTTTCATATGCCATGTTCCTGAAGAATATACCCCTGGCTCAGTAATAGATTCACTTACCAAAGACATAGCACTCACCTGAACTTTATCNGTGATACTTATATGGCCTACAGCTCCGGACGCCCCACCAAACATACAGTATTCACCAATACTTACNCTACCGGAAATACCGGTACACCCGCATATCACAGAGTGTTTTCCAANCTTACAGTTGTGACCAATCTGTACTTGGTTATCTATCTTTACACCCTCACCAATTATCGTATCCTCAAGTGTTCCTCTATCGATTGTCGTGCAGGCTCCTATCTCTACGTTATTACCTATCAGCACGCTCCCCAATTGATAAATCTTAACGTACTTTTCTTCATTAAAAGCGAAGCCAAAACCATCAGCGCCAACCACTGCACCAGAATGAATTATAACCGATTCACCTAATTTTACTTGATGGTAAATCGTAACGTTGTTATTTAAATGGCAATTTTTACCGATTACTGCACCTTCACCAACGTAAGAGTTGGCACCAATAACGGAACCAGAAGCTATAAGAGCATCAGCCTCCACGATGACATTTGGGCCAATACAAACAGACTTATCAACGACAGCAGTCTTATCTATCACCGCACTATCATGAATACCATCATTGAGATTCTGAGAAGTTTTAAATAAGGCTGTCGATTGGGCAAAACTTACGTAGGGGTTATCCGATAAAAGCACATTCGTTTGACATAAATCAGCAAACCCTTTTTCTACAATTACTGCAGACGCTTTAGTTTCTGGCAATTGGCCTATATAAGCGTGGTTGCTAAGAAAGCTTAATTGGCCCGGGGTTGCGCGCTTCAAACTTCCGACCCCATGTATTTCACACTGATCATCGCCAATTAGTCTTAACCGCAAAGTGGCGGCTATTTCAGCTAAAGTATATTTTTTATTTTGTGCCACCTGACACTTTCCTAGTAACTCGCTATTGCTCAGACNCACTANTAGTCTGTGAATTCTCATTTAGNTTAGCTGTNACGCGCGCAGTTATGTCCAAAACCGGAGCAAAGTATGGAGCTGACTCAGTGTTGAGAATCAAGTCAAAACCGCCCTCAGCCACGACATCCATTACAGCTTGAGTTAACTCCTCCTGCATGCTTTGCACGAATTCTTGATTCTTCTCTTGAAGAGCTGTTTGAACCCGCTCCTGTATTAGCTGTAATTGAACTTGCAGATCTTGGGCGTCAGAGTTCATCCGTCGCACCTCATCTTCAGACATTACCGCTTCATTCTGTTGATATTGCTCTTGCAGTGTCGTTAATTCTTCTGTTAATTCCGTTGCTCTTTGCTCATCTTGAGCAAACTCTTGTTCTAGCTCTTCTTGTACAACGCGAGCAGCGTCTGAATTAAAAAGCGCTTGAATTGCGTTGAGTATGCCGATCTTAGCGTCTTGAGCAGCTGCATTCTGTGCAAATGTAACTAACCATAGAATTAAAATAAAGCTCTTCAGAATTCTCACAATTTCTCTCCATTTCCCTTTAACAAGATGGTCTGTTTCACCCATCTCATTGTAGAATTTAATACTCGTTGTCAACAGACCTCACTAAAATGCGCCCACAGTGAAGTCGAAAGTTTTTGTATCATCTCCCGGCCCATCTCCAAAAGGGGCGGCCACATAAAAAGTTAACGGACCAAAAGGGGACAAATACGTAAAACTAATCCCTGCAGCATACCTCAATTCTCCTAAATCAAAATCCGAGCAATTTTTTAATAGCGCCTGTCTTTTCGTACAATANGAAGAAAATACNTTACCTGCGTCTATAAAAAAGGCGGACCTAACCTGGTTAGAATTAGGCACAAATGGCAAAGGAAAAAGCAGCTCCAGTGACGCCGTAGCTAATATGTTACCACCAAAAGCATCATAATCGCGATCTAGGTAGAAATTTTGTACCGCTAATTGGACTTGTTCATTGCCAGCAGCATCTAATATAGGATAACCGTTACTATCAACCAAGGTTTGAGTCTCATAACCAAAATCCCTATTAATCTGAGCCGAACCATCTTGATTCCTAATAATGTTACCGTTTTCATCGCGGGCCAAGGTAAGACCACTTTCCGTTAGATAGCGCGCCCCAGCTGTACTCGATGGCCCCAGACTATTTTCCTCGTAACCACGCAATGAGCCCCCACCACGAATAAGGCCTCCAGCGAAAAAGTTGTTGAAGAAAGGAAGTTCACCTGATTTTCCATACCCTATCCCGTAACCTAAGTTCGCGGTGAGAGCAACTACCCAGTTTCTGCTCTCAGTGAGGGGCCAATACATCTGACTTGTATAATTCAATCGCGCAAACTCAAGGTCACTTCCTGGCAGTGCAATCTCCAGGTTCAGCTGATGAAGGGCCCCATCATTTGCTAACTGTCCCCGATTTAGTGTATTCCTAAACCAGTTACCCGATATAGTAAAGTTATTAAATTCATCTCCAAAACGGTCTACAAAACCAGGGTCAAGAGGCTTCTGGAGCTGCAAGTCTGATAACGCACTCACATCACCAAGCACAGCGTCCCTGACCGGCCCGTCAAAAGGATTTGAATTTAAACGCTCAATAACGTAGCTATTAATCCCATCCATTAATTTCGGACTTGATTCAATCTCCTGCACAGACCCATAACCAGAACTTAGCTCTGTATGCGTAACTCCTAGATCAAAGCCCAGCACCTGAATTTCGCTAAGAGGATAACTGAAGCTTAACGACCCTCCCCATGAAGTTGTGTTAAAGCTGGAAACATTAAACGGCGAATCAACTTCTGACAAAAATAAATTAAACCCTCGGCTTACTCCATCCGGGGTAAAATAAGGATCTAAAAACTGAAAGTTTACTCCTTTTATGAAACGGCTTTTATTCACACCGACTCCGATAGTCCTGCCCGTTCCGAGGAAGTTAGCCGCTTGCAAATTAGAGCTAATAAAGAAATTACCACCACCTCCAGTTCCTACCGAAAAACTTATGTTACCAAAGTTCTGTTCAATAACGTCGTAGTTGACATTGACTTGGTCATCGGTTCCTGGAATTTCTTGTGTTTCCACCTCTACCGTTTCAAAATAACCTAAACGCTCTAGCCGAACCTTCGATTGCTCAATCGCCAAGCTGGAAGCCGGAGCACTCTCGAGCTGACGCATCTCTCGCCTCATAACTTCGTCCGCTGTGGACGAATTCCCAGCAAAATTAATCCGGTTCACATACGTTCTGTTGCCAGGTTCAATAAAGAATGTAACCTCAACTGTCTCTTCATCATCATTGACCTCTGGAACCCCGGTAGCTTCAGCAAAGGCATAACCTAAATTCCCAAGAAATTGAACCATGATTTCCTCTGTGCCAGTAACCAATGACTGCGAATAAATCTGTCCTGGCCGCACAAANATAGCAGCTCTTAGTAAATTTTCCGCATTAACAAGGTCTCCAGCCAGGTCAACATTAGAAATTACAAACTGCTCACCTTCAGTAATNTTTATGGTTATATAAACCTCTTCCCGATTTGGGGTGATTGATATAGGAGTTGAATCTATATTGAACTCAACAAATCCATTATCTAAATAGAATGATTCCAACCGTTCCAAGTCACCGGAAAATTGTTCGCGCGAATAACGGTCTTTCCTGCTTAAAAATAGATACCAGGGTTTAGTGCCCAACTCAAACAAGTCAAGAATCTCCTCTTCTTCGAATGTCTCGTTTCCGACAATATTTATATTCCGGATCCGAGATTCCTCTCCTTCATCTATGTCTAAGCTTATAGCAACCCTGTTTCTAGGCAATTCCTCGACATCGATTTCAACTGATGCGCCGTAACGTCCTCTTGAAGAATAAACTTCTTGAATGCCCTGCTGAATTGCCTCAAGTGCTGCCCTTGTGAAAATTTGTCCTTCTGCAATATCTGCGGTAGCCATGTTTTCTATGATATCTTCTGTTTCAAGAATATCATTTCCATCGATGCTAATCTCCGCAACGGACGGCCGCTCCAATACGGTTATTACTAGAATATCGCCCTCTCGAGACACTTCTATCTCATCGAAATATTCAGATTGAACAAGTTCTCGTATTATCTGCGCAGGAGTTGAGGCCGTAACTGTGTCTCCAATACCGATAGGCAACAAGTTATATATGATTCCCGGAGAGATTCTTTGGTAGCCATCAACAATAATATCTGCGATTGTGAATGTCTGGGCTTTTACCGTTGCGGAAGCACCGAGCATCACAAGCACACAAAAGAATAGTTTTTTCATTTGTAATGCTTACTCAAATTTAAATACTGATACTTTGAAGCGAATTAATTTGGTCCACAGCTATAGGAACCGATTAAAATCGTTGTAAATTGCGAGAACCATAATACTCGAAATAATAAACAAACCTAACTGTAATCCCCAAGCTTGGATCTTTTCTGGAACCGGGCGCCTGATAACTGCCTCTATAAAACAAAATAGTATCTGCCCTCCATCAAGCACAGGAATGGGCAACAAATTCATCACACCAAGAGAGATACTCAACAATGCTAAAAACCCGAGGTAAATCTCTAGGCCGTAAGTGGCTGTTTCTCCAGCCACTTGGGCGATAGTTATGGGACCGTTTATATTCTTAACAGATATTAGACCGATCACCATTTTCTTAATCGCACCAAGGACAAACAATGATTTATCCCACGTCTCCTGCAAAGCCGGCATAATCGCAGAAATGGGACCGAAGACAATATTTCTTTGCATTTCCGTCGGCACAAGTTCAGATAGACTTGCCTGTTGCGCAAACGCTCCTATAGTCCCAAACGCGGGCGCACCATCTTCATAGTTGACCTCAGGTACCAGCGAAAGAGATATCTGATTGTCGTTTCTTTGGACAGTGACTTCTAATTCAAGTTCCGGATTTGCCCTAATCTCCTTAACCCAGCTACTCCAGTTACCAACTTCCCGACCATTAACACTTACGACAGTATCTCCAGCCCGCAGTCCACCCTTATCTGCCGGACCAGCGTCTATTACCCCTCCGATAACAGGTGGAACACTAAATTGCAAAATACCAAGGCTCGANATAGGATTTGGCTCAAGNTCATCAGCCATCCATGCCTGGATGGGTAAATNTACATCCGCTGTTGTATNTGAAATNGTTCGAATAGTTAACCTCAAATCCCCGGTCTCACCAAGACGAGATAGCATATGCAGATTTACCTGTTGCCAGGTTAACGTCTTTTTGCCGTCAACCGCGAGAATTTCATCGCCTTCCTTAAGCCCTACCAGCAAAGCAGGTGACTCATCCTCTAAACCGGATATTACTGGTGCAATGCCGCTCTCACCATAAGAAAGATTTAAAACCCAAAATACAAAGATAGCTAATAGGAAGTTGGCAGCTGGACCTGCAACGGCAATTAGTGCCTTTTGCAAAGGTGACTTTGAGGAAAAAGAGAGATGTCTCTCGAAGTTAGGCACATCATCAGGTAAGGCGACCTTAGTATCTTCTTGACCTAGCATTTTAACGTAACCACCCAAAGGAATAGGCGCAATCACGAATTCAACCCCATCCTTTCCTTTCCAGGTCTTAATAGCACGACCAAAACCAACCGAAAAACGTAATACCTTAACGCCACAACGTCGGGCTACCCAATAATGGCCAAACTCATGAATCGTAACCAGTATTCCCAGGGTTACAATCAGCGCCAAGACACTTATCAAGGTTTGTACAATCATAGTCATCATAGATATTTTTCCAGCATTAAAAAACTAAGCTAGCAATCCTTATAAATCAATTGGTTAGCTAATTCTTTTGCACGTATGTCGATGTCTTGAATGATAGCGAGAGTTGACGGCGATTCACAAGGAGTTTTCGTAATTACTTCCTCAATTATCTCTGGAATTTTCGGAAAACTTATACTGCCTTTCAAAAANGCATCAACAGCCACCTCATTTGCTGCATTCAATAAAATTGGAGCTGCTCCGCCTNCTTGCATCGCCATTCGACCTAAACGAAAACAAGGNAATTGATCCTCATCTGCTTCCCGGAACTCTAGTTTCCCAGTCTCCACTAAATTCAAATGTTGAACGCCCGTTTTCANTCGACGAGGATAAGCCAAGCCATATGCAATTGGTATTCGCATATCAGGAACAGCCAACTGCGCCAAGACAGAGCCATCAACGAAATGGACAAATGCATGCACAACGCTTTGAGGGTGAATTAATACACCCAAATTAGAAGCCTCTAACCCAAACAAATGGTGCGCTTCAATTAATTCTAGACCCTTGTTCATCATTGTCGCAGAGTCAACAGATATTTTTCTCCCCATTTGCCAAGTAGGATGCGCACATGCCATCTCAGGAGTAACACTGTCTAAGCGGGGAATCGGAAGGTCCAAAAATGGTCCTCCTGACGCTGTCAATACCAGCTTTTCAACGTGCTTAAACTGATCCTTATTCAACCCTGACGATGTATAAGGCAAACATTGAAATACTGCATTATGCTCACTATCGATGGGAATAATTGTGGACCCTGAAACAGACGCCGCTTGCATAAAAAGATCGCCAGACATAACCAGAGCTTCTTTATTTGCCAATAATATTTTTTTACCACTTTTCGCTGCAGCCATCGTAGAGTTCAATCCGGCCGCACCAACGATAGCAGCAATTATTGTCTTAGCTCTTGAGTCTGCAGCAACTTCTTCGAGCGCGGAGGGTCCTATCTTGAGTTCGGTATCACAGTCAGATTGTTTTAAGAGCGCTTGAAATGAATCGGCTAAAGACTCCTCCGCCAAAACAGCTATCTTAGGGTTAAACTTTCGGCACTGTTGTAACAACAAGTCGATATTTCTGTTGGCACTAATGGCAAAAAGTTCAAACTCATCCGAGGCTTCTAATAAATCCAGAGCATTCTGTCCAACAGATCCTGTAGAACCGAGTATTGTTATCGATTGTTTTAACATAGTTCCATTCTTGCTAGAAAATAAAATACAAAACAAGGGAGCAGCAAGGAATCACTGCTAGCAACCCGTCTACCCGGTCCAGAATACCCCCATGACCTGGGAGCAAAGATCCACTATCCTTAACTCCCTGATTCCGCTTGAGCATGCTTTCAAGCAAATCCCCAATAATAGAGAAGAATACGACTGTTACGTTAAGAAGTAAGAGCGACACTGCGTTTACTCTTTCTACATCAGGGATGAAATAGAAAGCCAATGGAATAGCAATTGCTGAGCAAGATAAGAAACCACCGATCACTCCTTCCCAAGTTTTATTAGGGCTAAGCATTAAAGCGAGTTTTCTCCTCCCAAACGCTTTTCCAGAAAAATATGCCCCGATATCTGCAGCAGCAACCAAGATAACGAGAAGTAAAATTAGAAGGCCACTAGAATCAAAGTATTTCAAGAAGATCATTCCGCACCATGCTGGGATTAGCGCAAATATACCCAGCGCGGATATTCTATATCGAGTATTCCATATCGCAGAGTATTCGGGATAGGCATATAATATTAGAGGGCAACATATCCAAAATAAGGCGCCGAAAATCAGAATATTAATACCAAGCCATGTATTAATATCAGAATTTAAAGATGTTATACCTAGAGCGAAATAAGCCAAAGCAAGTATGATGCTCAAGCAAATTATCCAAAGAATTTTTAAGGACTTGCTGGCAAATCCAGCTAAAGCCGCCCACTCCCAGCCCATAAAAATGATTGTTACGGAAATTATAATGCTGAACAAGAAAGTCGATGATTGGGTACTTATCAATACAAACACTATAGCGAGTATTAGAGCTGTTCTTATCCGGTCGGCTAACACCTTAAGAATCAACTCTCAGTGTCTTGTTATGCCCACCGTAACGCCTTTGCCTGCGAGCGTAATCATCTAAAGCTAGTTGTAATTCAGATTCATCAAAATCCGGCCAAAAACAATCAGTAAAGTAAAGTTCTGTGTAGGCGAATTGCCATAATAGAAAATTACTCAGCCTTCGTTCTCCACCAGTTCTTATACATAAATCCGCATCTGGGCAACCACTTAAGCTACCATAGTGCGTAATTAAATCGACGTCGATCTTCTCCAAACTCAATTCATTTAAGCTAACCTTCTCTGAAATTTTTTTCATTACATTCACCAGGTCCCAACGGCCACCGTAATCCGCTGCAACTATGACAGTCGTCCCCGTATTATCCTTAGTTAGCTCCTCAACTCTCCTCATGCCAGATTGAATTTTTTCTGAAAATCCAACTCTTTTCCCAATAAATAACAATCTTACATTGTTATCATGCAATTGATGTATTTCTCGCCGCTGCAAGACGCTCAGAAATAATGCCATGAGGCTCTTGATCTCGCTACTAGGCCTCATCCAATTCTCACTACTGAATGCGAAAAGAGTTACATATGGAATTTCTCTTTTAACACATGCGTTGACGATTGATTTCGCCACTTCAGCGCCGTGCCTATGNCCTGACTTCAACGCGAAACCATTCTCTTTAGCCCAACGGTTATTCCCGTCCATAATAAACGCTATATGTCTAGGGAGGTCTTTTGCATTTTGGAGGTCAGGCGCCATTTCAAAGTAGTTATTTCTTATTGATCACCTGAGTAATTGCTTTTCTTATAGTCTGATGATTTTTAAAATGACAGCAAGTCAGACTCTTTAACTTGATATACAGATTCTATCTTCCCAACATGCTTATCTGTAAGTTTCTGTATTTCATCTTCAGCTCTTCTCTGCTCGTCTTCACTTATTTCTTTCTCTTTTTCTAATTCTTTAAAATCAGAGTTTGCGTCCCGGCGAATATTTCGAACGGCAACTTTTGCGTTCTCTGCCTCACTTTTTGCTTGCTTTGTAAATTCTTTTCTAGTTTCCTCTGTCAAAGGAGGCATCGGAACACGAATCGTATCGCCATTATTAGAGGGGTTTAATCCAAGATCAGACTTTAAAATNGCCTTCTCTATATCTCCAATTANATTTTTTTCCCANGGAGATATCAGCAAATTCCGCCCCTCTTCAACGTTTATATTTGCCAACTGGCTCAACAAAGTATCAGTCCCGTAATAAGAGACCATAACACTATCTAGGATGCTCGGGTGCGCTCTTCCTGTCCGAATCTTTTTAAATGAATCCTCTAACGATGCCAGACTTTTTCGCATTCTCTCGTCAGCTTCCTGAATAATATCATTTATCATTTTGATTCCTTCGTTATTGAAGCTTTTGAATATTCGGCACTCTATTACTGTTAGTTACTCGATTAATGTTCCGCTTGAATGACCAGTAATATTATCGAGCAAAGCGCCAGGCCGATACATATTAAATACTTTAATGGGCATTTTATGATCCCTGCAAAGGCAGATGGCGGTTAAATCCATAACNCCAAGCCTTTTTTCTAAAACTTCGTCATAAGTTAATTGGCTAAACTTCTTTGCTTTAGAGTTGNTTTTGGGATCTTCAGAATAAACCCCATCTACCTTAGTNGCTTTCAATACTAGATCAGCATCAATTTCAATTCCTCTCAAGCACGCGGCAGAGTCTGTGGTAAAAAACGGGTTNCCAGTTCCAGCTGAAAAAATGACGATATCCCCAGAGTCGAGATATCGTATCGCGGCCCTGCGATCGTAATGTTCCACGACTCCACTCATCTGTATAGCGGACATAACTCTNGTNGGCACTTTAGCTCTTTCTAAAGAGTCTCGCATNGCTAGAGCATTCATTACAGTGGCCAACATGCCCATATGATCTCCAGTTACTCGCTCCATGCCGGCCGCATTAAGTAACGCGCCTCTGAACAAATTACCTCCGCCGATCACCATTCCAACTTGGACGCCAAGTGCGGTCACCTGCAAAATTTCCACCGCCATACGGTCAAGGACCTTAGGATCAATTCCGAACCCCGCCTCTCCTGCAAGCGCCTCACCACTCAATTTTAAAAGTATTCTTTTATATTTTGTATCTAAGTTCGACATATTCTATATTTTGGCTATCAAGATCTCTCCGCTCCTAGGAATTTAATTGCGCCGCAACTTCGGCAGCAAAATCACCCTCCTCTTTTTCTATACCCTCTCCAACTTCATAACGGACAAACTGCACAACGTCAGCGCCCACCTCTTTCAATAAATCACAAATTTTTATTTCTGGATCCTTAACAAACTGTTGCTCGAGCAAACTTACTTCCGCAACAAATTTACGAAGGCGACCGCTGATCATTTTCTCGACGATTTCCTCTGGCTTACCACTCTCTCTCGCTTGTGCAGAATAGATTTCAGACTCTTTTGTTAATATTTCCTCGGGCACATCTTCAGGTCTCACTACCATCGGGCTTACGGCGGCAATATGCATTGCAACATCTTTAGCCAGCGCTTCATCTCCTCCTTTAAGAGAGATCAAAACCCCAATCTTACTGTTATTATGGACATAACTTTCTACAATACCCTGATTCGCGTTCTNAAAATTCAACCTTTTTAATCTCCGCAAATTCACATTTTCACCAATTTTCTGCACCAATGCTTGTCGCGACTCTTCTAAGCCCNTTTCAAGTAGCTCNTCGACNCTGGCTTGACTTGCTTCAAATGAGCTGACCAGAGCTTGTTCAGCAAAGCTCAAAAAGTTGTCATCCCTTGCTACAAAATCAGTCTCACTATTTACCTCAATGATCACACCATAGTTACCATCTTCAGCCACCTTAGTCATCACTACACCTTCCGCAGCAACTCGGCTTGCTTTTTTTGCAGCCTTAAGACCACTCGCTTTTCTAAGATCTTCAATGGCCTTTTCCATATTACCATCAGCATCTGACAACGCTTTCTTGCAATCCATCATCCCTAAGCCAGTGCGTTCCCGAAGCTCTTTCACCATGCCCGCAGTAATACTTGTCATTGTATATGCTCCATTTAAATGAACTAGAATCTTTCCGTTACGAAAAGGGGGCTTTGTGCCCCCTTTCGATTCTCAACCTTGACTTATATGGCATTCAGAATCTAGCTTTTGTAAATTACCAAAATTTTCTATTCTTTTTTAACTGCTTCTTTCTTTTTAGCCGCCGGTTTTTTCTTGGCAGGTGCCTTCTTTTTTACTGCAGCTTTCTTCTTTACTGTTGATTTCTTTTTTACTGCTACCTTCTTCTTTGCGGTAACCTTCTTTTTAGGAGATGCCTTCGGCTCCTCAGTTTTCTCCGGGGTGCTTCCCTTCAGGCCTTTGTCTGAAATGCTTCCTTTGCCCTCAACTGAAGCGCCTGGAACATCAGATGCTTCAGCCACCTGCGGCTTAGTGGTCTCTTCAGCTTCCTCTACAGAAACTGCTTCAATTTCAGCGTCTTGCCCAGCGGCAGGTGAAGTCTCCGCGTCAGATACTTCGCCGGCTGGAGTTTTGGTAGCCTCTTTGACCTCCTGTATCGAGGCTGGTTCAATCTCAGAGCCTTCCACAACTCCAGACTGAACCTCTTTATCCAAAGTCTCAACTCGATCCATTCCTTTCGTCTCTGGTACTGCAGGCTCGTCAAGTTCAACAAATTCGCTTTTACTGGGGCTGCTCTGAGCCTTACCCTCAAGGCATGCGTCAGCCACCGCAGTCGCATAAAGTTGAATCGCCCTTATTGCGTCATCGTTACCAGGAATGACATAGTCCACACCGTCTGGACTACTATTTGTATCAACGACTCCAAACACTGGGATTCTTAGGTTGTTCGCTTCCGTCACAGCGATTCTTTCATGATCCACATCTATCACAAATATCGCATCAGGAAGACCACCCATTTCCTTGATTCCGCCTATGCTTCGCTCCAATTTTTCCTTCGCTCTGCTAAGCATCAACGCTTCTTTTTTAGTTAGCCGACTAAATGTTCCATCTTGCTCCTGAGTTTCCAGCTCTTTTAATCGCTTTATCGAACCTCGAATCGTCTTATAATTAGTTAGCATACCGCCCAGCCACCTGTGGTTGACATAAGGCATGCCCGCTCTCTCAGCCTGTTCACGGACAATCTTTCCCGCAGCACGCTTGGTGCCAACAAACAAAATTTTTCGCTTTTTTTCCGTCAGTTCAGTGATTCTTTCCACTGCTGAGTTAAGGGCGGGAAGCGTATGCTCTAAATTAATGATATGAATTTTATTTCGAGCTCCAAATATGAAGGGTTCCATTTTTGGATTCCAATACCTACATTGGTGCCCAAAATGCACACCTGCACGGAGCATTTCTTTCATGCTTACAGACATTTTCTTACCTTTAAGTTTGGGTTAAGCCTCCACACATCCCATGAATCAACCTATCAACTTAGAGTTAATAAGGCACCCAGATAGCACGTGACGATGTGTGTGCGACNTTNGTTTNTTAATTTTAACTACTTAATTTATTCCGCTATCGAATCTCAGCAGATAAATTCGCCGGCTTTATACCATAATATCCGCCTTCTCGAAAGTGATATCTGTTCTATTTAGTGACTGAAAACAATAAGTAAGCGACGATTTACGGGGCTTCAANGATATNTNCTGTATTCTNAAACCCGCGTGATTTAANATATNTCNGTTTTGCGACGAAATTCACCAACGTANGGATCTTTNCTTAGTATGGCAATAGACATAAAAACATCAGAGGACATTGCTAAAATGAGGGTGGCTGGCAAATTAGCTGCGGAAGTCTTGGAAATGATAGGAGAGCACGTGGTTGCCGGAGTAAGTACCGGCGAATTAGATAGTATTTGCCATGATTTTATCGTCAAAACTCAAAAAGCGATCCCTGCGCCACTTAATTACAATGGGTTTCCAAAATCCATTTGTACTTCAATTAACCATGTAATTTGCCACGGGATCCCGAGTGATGAAAAGAGCCTGAAATCGGGCGATATTATCAATATTGATGTGACCGTTATCAAAGATGGTTTTCATGGTGACACGAGTAAAATGTTCTTCGTAGGCAAAACACCAGATCATGCAAAGAGGCTTGTCCGAGTGACTCAAGAATGCCTCTATAAAGCTATTGAGTTAGTCCGACCAGGAATCAAACTTGGCGATATCGGTCACATAATACAGCAACACGGTGAAGCTCATAATTACTCTATAGTCCGTGAATATTGCGGGCATGGCATAGGAAGAGTATTTCATGAAGACCCCCAAGTTCTTCATTACGGAGCACCTAATCAAGGTATTGAAATAACGGAAGGGATGACATTTACTATCGAACCAATGCTCAATGCTGGAACACGACACACTAAATTGTCGACGAAGGACGGATGGACTGTTACAACCAAAGACCGTCGTCTTTCAGCGCAATGGGAACATACATTGGCCGTCACTAGCACNGGGTGCGAAGTACTNACACNTCGATCAGAAGAGAGATTTTGAGGTTTTTCAGATNCAAATCAAAGGCGTTNCCTGAATATCAGNTCGCTGAATTCGNNGCAGACAATGACCTTCTCGACATTGAAAGTTTAAAGTCCTCGNTCAGTCAAGCCGGAAGCCCCATTCCTTTNCTCCGAAAAGCTCGAGAGAANTCGAATGAAATCCTAAACGACCGCTATCGAAATGATCACAATATNGAGCACATCGTAAAAGGAAGAGCTTGGGTTGTAGACGAAATTCTCAAGCTGGCATGGAAAGCACTCACTTGGCCAGATCCAAGAGACATTAGCTTGATAGCGGTTGGGGGCTATGGTCGAGGCGAATTATTACCGCACTCCGATGTCGACCTCCTCGTGTTAACAAAGCATGGGTGGAATAATAAATACAGAGACTATATAAGCTCATTCCTCACCATGCTGTGGGACATTGGCTTAGAACCAGGACATAGCGTGAGGTCAATTCGACAGTGCCGACAAGAAGCAGTCAAAGATATAACAGTTGCTACAGCGTTAATGGAATCACGCTTATTAACAGGGAACCCTGATTTATACAGCCNAATGTATCAAGCCACACACACCGAGCGGGTTTGGCCNGTTAGGAAGTTCGTCGCAGCAAAACTGAATGAGCAAGTTGTACGTCATCAAAAATATCTTGGCGTTGACTANGCCCTCGAACCAAATGTTAAAACCTCTCCCGGCGGGCTCAGAGACATTCAAACTATTTCCTGGGTCTGTAAACGCAAATTTGGAACGAATTCATTCAAAGATTTAGTTGAACTAGGATTTCTCGCNGAGCCAGAATACACAACCTTGAAGAAAGGGCAGGAATTTTTNTGGAAAATTCGCTACGGACTTCACATGCTCGAATCCCGCAGCGAGGAAAGGCTGCTTTTTGATAAACAAAGAGAACTAGCCAAACTTTTCAGATTAGAAGACGATGAGAAGAGCCTTGCTGTAGAAAAGCTAATGAAACTCTACTACCGAGAGGTTGCAAACTTAAGCGAACTCAACGACGTCATCCTCCAATATCTTAACGAAACAGTATTCCGAAACCATGAGCAGAACGGAATAAAACCTTTAAATAGTAGATTCCAATTACGAAATGGCTATATCGAGGTAATAAATTCTAAAGTTTTCAAACAAAGCCCGTTTGCTTTACTAGAAATTTTCGTCTTAATGGGTGACAACCCAACTATTAAGGGGATCAGAGCATCGACAATTCGTCTAATTCTTGAAAATCGGACATTGATTGACAATTCGTTTCGGCAAGACAAGCGAAACATCGAATTGTTTATTAAGCTTCTTCGCACTCAAAACCACATGAGTCTCCAATTGAGTCGCATGGCCCGGTACGGTGTTCTCGGATTGTATTTACCAGAATTTGGAAGAATAACTGGTCAAATGCAGCACGATTTATTTCATATTTACACAGTCGACGCGCATACACTACAAGTGNTTGAAAATATGCGTAAATTTCGATTGCCTCAAGCCTCCGAATCTTTCCCCATCGCAGCTCACATTTTTAAAAATTTGCCTAAAGTGGAACTTTTGTATATTGCAGGCTTATATCATGACATCGCAAAAGGTCGCGGTGGCGACCACAGTGAGCTTGGTAAAACTGACGCCAAAAATTTTTGTGCGCGTCACAAATTAAGTGAGTGGGATACGAGCTTAGTATCTTGGTTAGTGGAAAAACATCTTCTTATGTCTATAACGGCGCAACGAAAAGATACTAACGATCCAGTTGTTATAAAGGAATTTGCTGAACAGATGGGAGACAAACTTCACCTCGATTACCTATACACCATGACTGTCGCAGATATTTGCGCAACGAATCCAGAACTATGGAATAGTTGGAGAGCAACACTACTAAGACAGCTATATCAAAATACCAGGCGCGCCTTGAGATCCGGCTTGGAAAAAACTATTAATCGCGAAGAGCGAATATCTGACAAGAAAGATAGCGCACTCAAGTTACTTGACGAGAAAGATATTTCATTACGCGAAGTGAAGCAAGTTTGGAACTTAGCCGATGACGAATATTTCGTCCGCGAATCCGTTGCAAATATTGTTTGGCATACTGAAGGGATAATTAATTTTAAAAGCTCTGGCCCACTAATANTAGTAAAAGACACTGATGCTATCTCTTCTGGAGAGGGNGCAACTCAGGTCTTCATATACACCCTCAACGCAGATTACTTGTTCGCTATNTGCACTGCTGCATTCGAAAAACTGAATCTTGATATACAGGAAGCCCGCATTTTTACTTCATCTCATAACCATTGTATGGACACCTTTACGATTCTTGAAAATGAAGGGTTTCCCATTGGNGANAACGTGCAGCGCAAATCTGAAATAATAGAACTACTTAGAGCCTCACTTACTGGAGGCTATAAAAATCTCAAAGCACCAAAAATTCGTCGAACACGTAAAGAGAAGTACTTCGCTAAAAGCATCGAGGTAACATTAATAGATTCACCAGATAAAAATTACTCTATGCTAGAAATAAACTGCCCAGATCAATCGGGCGTACTAGCTTGCGTAGGAGAGGTTTTGGCCNCAAATGAAATCAATATAAAGGATGCTCGGATAACTACATTAGGGGAAAGAGTAGAGGANTTATTCTTNGTTACTAATAATAAAGGTCACCCAATAAACCAAAAAAATCAATCGGAGGAACTATGCGCCGAGATAAAGTATCAATTAAAGAATCGACTTTAGTTCAAATATAAGAAAAATATATGATTACGATTTATGGAATACCAAATTGCGACAAAGTCAAAAAAGCAAGAACTTGGCTTGATAAACATAGTGCGCGATATCAGTTTCACAATTACAAGGTTATGGGATGCGATCAGAATTTAGCCGATAATCTTCTNCAATGNTTTTCTCACAATGAAATTATAAATAAGCGCGGCACCACTTGGAGAAAATTACCGGAAAACTCGAGAAATTCTTTGGACGAAATCACTGCAAGAAAATTGATACAAGAACAGCCATCAATGATAATCCGTCCGATATTTGAGATTGATGGCGAGTGGATACTTGGTTTTAATGAGAAATTATTAGCAGGTAAGATCTTAGAATAAGGCTTGAGGATTAGACTAATGATTAAAGAACTTCACAGTTACGCATTTGGGATTGGAACAAAGAATTCAAACGGGGAGATAATTGAAGTATTTTATCCAAGACCAAAAGTGGACGTTAATGAANTAGAAACTAAAAGATTGCTAGAAATATCGAGCCTAAAGACTGCAGGATTCATAGAGTTAAGTGAAAGGCAAGCTGACCAGATTCGCGAAAGTTTTAAGGAAGGACTATTTGAGGACCAAGCAGGCATTTTCGACGGGGTGTCAGCGGCCAAAACATCAATTTTGGTGCTACAAGTAGAGGACGTTGCTCCTACTACAATACCGGAAGCCTACTTAAAGCTTCACCTACTTTCACATAGACTCGCAAAACCCAACAGCATAAATCTGAATGGCTTATTTGGAGTCTTGAAAAATATTGCTTGGACAAATCATGGCCCAATCGACTTAATTGACTTACCGTCAAGTCAGTTAGCGGCAAGAGCAAAGGGTGAAATGCTGAGTATCGATTCTGTTGATAAATTTCCTAAAATGACAAATTATTTCGTTCCCTCAGGAGTAAGAATAGCTGACACCTCTCGAGTAAGACTTGGCGCTTATATTGGTGACGGCACTACAGTTATGCATGAGGGCTTTGTAAATTTTAATGCAGGTACTGAAGGTGTTGCCATGATCGAAGGTAGAATCTCAGCCGGGGTACTTGTTGGCTCGGGAAGTGATCTTGGTGGTAGCTCGAGCACCATGGGAACCCTCTCGGGAGGTGGTACTGAGTTAGTCTCGGTGGGCGAGAATTGCTTGATAGGAGCCAATGCTGGGATCGGATTTCCACTCGCCGACGGCTGTACTATCGAAGCAGGCTTGTATGTTACCGCAGGAATGAAAATTAACAGGCTTGATGAGAACGGGGTTTTAATTGAAGTCGTTAAGGCAAAAGATATTAGTTCTGTTAAGAATCTCGTCTTTAGACGTAATTCTCTGAGTGGCAATGTTGAATGTATACCAGATGCGAGCAGCATCTCACTAAATGAAGAACTTCACTCTCACAACTAGGATTTCGAATGTCTGAGACCAGGAAACTCGCAGAGCAATTGATAGAACTCCCCTCGGTGACACCTGACGATGGAGGCTGTCAATCGTTGCTAGCAAAGCGATTAAGCCAAGCCGGCTTTTCAATCGACTATCTTAATTTTGAGGATGTCTCTAATCTTTGGGCTGTTATCGGAGATTCCGGCCCCCTTTTCACATTTGTTGGTCATACAGATGTTGTTCCGCCTGGACCTATTGAATCTTGGGACAGTGCTCCCTTTACCCCCACTGTTAGAGATAAATTTCTCTTTGGGCGGGGGGCGGCAGACATGAAGTCTAGTCTTGCAGCAATGGTTACTGCAATTGAAAGATTTCTGGCTAATAACACTCTCAATTTTAAATTAGCTTACTTGGTAACCAGTGACGAAGAAGGTCCCGCGATCAACGGAATCAAACGTGTAATTGAAGCGTTTGACTCAAGTAATACAAAGATTGATTATTGCCTTGTTGGAGAACCCAGCTCCTCCGAGTCCTTAGGGGATACCATAAAAATAGGCCGCCGCGGCTCGTTGAATGGGAAACTCAAGTTACTAGGCGTAAAAGGACATGTCGCTTATCCTCACCTTGCAAAAAACCCGATTCATATAGCCGCACCTATGTTAAGTGAGCTAGTTTCAGAGACTTGGGATAGGGGAAACGAGCATTTTCCGCCAACTAGTTTTCAAATTTCGAATGTCCATGCGGGAGTTGGCGTGAGTAACGTAATCCCAGCCGGTATAGAAATAGACTTTAATTTCCGCTACTCAACTGAAACTGATGACGAATTAATAAAAGAGCGTGTGGTAAACATATTAAATAAACATACCCCAGACTACGAGCTCGAATGGAGCCTCTCAGGAAAGCCATTTCTAACCCAGGCATCCGATTTCATTGAGATAATCTCGGATAGTGTTCAGAACGTTGTCGGTAAGAAACCGCTGCTCTCTACTGCCGGAGGAACTTCAGACGGTCGCTTCATTGCTCCAACTGGGGCCCAAGTAGTCGAGTTAGGTCCATCAAACAAGACTATCCATAAGGTAAACGAATGTGTGCAAATCGACGATATTGAACAGCTGAGTACTATTTATGAGAAAATTCTAATCGCTATCAATCAAAAATAAGTATTTAACGTCTTAGAGTAAGTAGACATCAAACCTACTACTACTTCCGCGATAAGTGATGTCCGCGTCTTGGCCTGCTAAAGGAGGTGATTGANTACCTCTCTTAACAACAATTCTTTTTGTTGCGATTTGCCTAGCTAATGAAATCATTTCAAATTCATCTGTCTCTTCCTGAAGGATTGTCTGTAAGTAATGCATAGGCTTCTTGGATAGGCTACTTTTCTTTGTTATTGGAAACATCGGATCAAGATAGACGACTTCATGACTGGCCTTAAGATCATCACACTTAAGAAAATCTCTTTTTTCAAGGCGCATTCTCCCCAAAACCCCCTGCGCATTTGGTCCTTTCGGCTCATACCGGCGCAGACCATCACTCAATAATTCATATATGATTGAGTTTCTCTCAAAAAGAGAGACAGTACTCCCNGTTGAGGCCATTAAGAAGCTATCAGATCCCAAACCCGCNGTGCCATCGACAATTGAGGGTCGCTTGCCTTTCCCGATACCCACCGCTTTAATAAGACCTTGCTGGAATAAAGAGTCTTTTGCTCGGCGCTCTAATTGATTAAACGATACGAACAAAGGCCCCATCCTAGNCACTGAAATTAGCTGTAGCTTTAAAACTCCTTGGGAAAAATACAAATAGCCATCCAAAGAATATTTGGAAATATCTCCGTAAGAGATTAAAGTTAAATCTGTTTTTTCTCGTAATCTTTGCTCTGAGTGGCCAGGATCATGACTTTTATAGACAATAAAGATCTTCACAAGAAGCCTAATTCAGGCTCATTGACAAAAGAATAACTGCCATGAGAACCCTATACAGCACGAAAGGAAAAAAACCAATTCGCTCTATCAGGGCAAGAAAGAAAGAAATACATAAATAAGCTACTGTTCCGGAAACTAGAGCTCCATAGAACAAAATCGGAACATTTAATTCAATTAACGAGGAGCCAATCAAATCAGTTGACCTGAGAAGACTACCTCCGAAAATTACTGGTATAGACATAAGAAAAGAGAATTTTGCCGCTGATTTTCGATCATATCCAAGCAACAAGGCAGCGGTCATAGTAATACCAGATCGAGATGTGCCAGGTATAAGAGCTATCGATTGTGCCATGCCTATATAGAAAGCATCTTTCCAAGTCATTTCCTTCAATAAGCGACCGAGGGAACCTTTTCGGTCTGCGTAAAATAACACCAAAGCAAATACTAGTGTAAAAATTGCCACTACTTCGGTTGACCGCGCATATTTTTCAGTAATTTCGTTGAATAAAAAACCAAANAGAACTGCTGGTAAAGTAGCNATAATTAANAAAATAAAAAGGTCAGCGTAAGAAGATTTTTTTTTGTATGCAACTCTTGCAAAGCCCGCCTTGATCAACTCTACAATATCATCTCTAAAGTACACCAACACGGCTACAAGCGAGCCGAAATGGAGCGCCACATCGAATGTTAGCCCCTGATCACTCCAATCGAATAAAATTCTGGGTATTTGCAAATGGGCCGAAGAAGATATCGGTAGAAATTCGGTTAAACCTTGAATAAGACCTAGAACTGTTGCTTGGAAGAGATTTATGTCCACTATGACTTAGTTACTGAATAGTCAGGCTCTTTAATATAATTTGGTAGCACNAAATTACTATTTNTATTTTCAGGTTCTTTAAGTCTNTCGNNGCAAAGATCGAGCAAGTTTCTAATTCTGTACTCAGGCTCAATTATGTTNCTACGTAGCTCAAGACCTAATGCCTCTTCAATTTTATTTCTTTCTGACCAACCACNGCCTACTCCAATCCATTTATTTTCTATGATCTCTGTTGGGGTTTTAAATTCGGCATTCAAGTCTAAGANAAACTCGTTACTAACCAAACTNGGGGTACCAGACTCACATCGGTATGCGCCAATGTACANTTCGCTAAGTCTCGCAATTTGACTAACCAGNAAAAAACCATCACCAANCTCAGAGCACGCAGATTTCGCTGANAAGGCCATGGTAGATACACCTACCNAAGGAATACCATGGGANATACTTAACCCCTGGNCTACTGCNATCCCAATTCGCAGCCCCGTAAACGACCCAGGGCCAATTACAACTCCAATTCCGTCAANCTGGGAGATCCGCACTTCCGCTTCCGCCAGCGCCTGCTCAGCGAGACACAGCAGTTGCTGAGACGCTCGTTTTGGTTCAGTGCAATGTTTCTCCGTAACCGTACCGGAGCATGATAGACCTACGCGAGTCTCTAATCCGCTGGTGTCGATGGCAAGTACATAGTTCATTTCGGAGAGTTTAATTCACAAGAAACGAAAAATCCTCCCTAATACACACTAAGGAGGATTTTTCAAAGACGAGTTATCAACAGGTCTAGAATAAGGTACCCTAGATAGCTGATATGGCTAACACTCGCTCCAGCCCGTTCTAACGCTTCTTTCGCGCAACCTTTTTCTTAGCTGGTTTTCTTGCTGCTTTCTTCTTAGCGGGCGCTTTGCGCTTCTTAGCAGGTGATTTACGCTTAACCGCCTTCTTTTTGGCTACTTTTTTCTTAGCAGCCTTCTTTCGAGCAGGCGCCTTACGCTTAACCGCCTTCTTTTTAGCTACTTTTTTCTTAGCAGCCTTCTTTTTAGCTGGCGCTTTACGCTTTGCAACCTTACGCTTAACGGCCTTTTTAGCGGCAGCGCGTCGTTTTACAGTCTTTTTCTTTTTCTTAGCCACTTTCTTCTTAGCCACCTTCTTCTTGGCTACTTTTTTCTTAGCAGCCTTTTTCTTAGCTGGTGCTTTTCGCTTAACTGCCTTCTTTTTAACCTTCTTCTTCGCTACTTTTTTCTTGGCTACTTTTTTCTTAGCTACCTTCTTAACAGCCTTACGCTTCACGGCCTTCTTCACCGCTTTCCGTTTAACTGCTACTTTTTTCTTAGCCACCTTTCGTTTTGCAGGTGCCTTCTTCTTTTTTACTACCTTTTTCTTAGCCATAGTCTTCCCCGTCTTTTTTCGAGTTAATGTTTTCCTTTTTGCTGCCTTTCTTGCCGCTTGCTTCGCGTTTTCAGCGACCGCCTTAGCAGTATCCTTCTCCTTCTGAGCTACCTTTTTAGCAGCAATCCTTGCCCTTAACGCAGCTCTCCGAGCCCGCTTAACAGCTATCGCTGCATCAGCATTCGCTCTTTTCCTTTTCCATTTAGCAACAAAAGCGGCTATCGCCTTCTCTAAATCTGCCTCAGCCTTCTCCGCCTCTGCCTCTTTTCTTGCCTTGGCTCTAAGAGCGTTTTTAATTGCCCTCGCCTTAGCCGTTGCTGTTCTTATTTTTGCACTTAGTGTTGCAACTTTTAGTGCTTCTTTTCCCCCACCTCTTTTTTTTAACTTCTCAACTTTACTTTCTTGTTTCCCTCTGGAAACAGTAGAAAGGCCATTCGCCTTTTTCTTTTCTTCTCGCCTTTTACTAATTACTTTCTTGAGTTCGTTTAATTGTTTCTGAAATTTTCCAACAACCAAATTTGCCCTTCTCAATTCAGCACTATCTATTACCTTTTTGATGCGGCGAGTTTTTCTTTCTTCTGCTTTATCCACAAAACTTTTACCCTAGCTAATCCTTCAAACATAACATAAAACAAAACTAGGTCACTACCATGTAAAACTCGCCAACTTTTTTCAACACGTAACAAATAAACTTGTGTAAGGTATCAACAAGATATTTCGCTAGTTAAGTAGAAAACTTTAAGAAAAAGTATTGAATTTTTACAAAATTCTAACTTTAAATTGATAATCCGATTGTTCTGCTGGAACTTTTTGTGAAGTTTTAAGTAATTATCAATGAAAAAATTAAATAACGTAAATGTTAAGTTTCAATTAGAATCAAAATAAAAAAGTTAAACCACCCTATGTTGAGCTAAGGCTGATTATAGAGTCTTAAAAATTTCTTCCCTTATTGCGTCAACTTTAGCCAAACCATTTACCTTTATTACACGAACGTTTGTGTCGGAATTAGATAATTTTGTATAAAAATCCACTAAAGGTTTAGTTTGGAGATGATATACATTTAAACGATTACGAATGGTTTCTTCTTTGTCGTCCTCTCGCTGAATCAGCTCTTCACCAGTAACATCATCCGCGCCTGCTAATTTCGGGGGGTTATAAACAACATGATAGGTGCGGCCAGATTCCACATGCACTCTTCGACCACTAAGACGTTTTACAATTTCATCATCATTTACATCAATCTCTAAAACAATATCAATTT
>NHGO01000024.1 GCA_002172295.1 Gammaproteobacteria bacterium TMED139
CTAATATTATTGCAAAGCAAAAGGAAAACTTATTTCTTAGACTAGAGGAGCTAAAAGCGGAATTTGAACCGACTCGGCTTGAACAGGAAATAGCAATACTGGCTCAGAAAGCAGATGTTGACGAAGAACTAGACCGATTGGACGCTCATGTAAATGAAGTTGTCAGGATACTTCAATCAGAAGGTCAAATAGGCAGGAGGTTAGATTTTTTAATGCAGGAATTGAATCGAGAAGCAAATACCCTTTCATCCAAATCCATCGTCGTAGAAACGACACAAGGCGCAGTTGAACTTAAAGTACTAATTGAACAGATGCGCGAACAAATTCAAAATATCGAGTAGATGAAACAAGGAACTCTTTTCATAGTCACAGCTCCCTCTGGCGCGGGAAAGACCTCGCTTGTTAATGAGTTACTCCATCAAATTAAGAACCTTCTTGTGTCTGTGTCCCATACGACTCGCCCGATTCGGCCTGGCGAAACAAATGGGAAAAATTACCATTTTGTAGACGAACGCAGATTTTTATCTATGATTTCCAATGGCGATTTTTTGGAAACAGCTGACGTATACGGGTACAAATACGGAACTTCTAAAAAATGGGTAAACGCTGAATTAGGGAGAGGAAATGACGTAATTCTGGAAATAGACTGGCAGGGAGCAATACAAATAAAACGTCAATTCCCGGGCGCTTGCTCAATATTCATCCTACCACCATCCCTAGAGACGCTGCTCGATCGCTTACATAAACGTCAACAAGATGACGACGAAACAATCGCGAGGAGAATGGCCCAAGCTAAGGAAGTTATCTCCCACGTAAAAGACGCAGATTATGCCGTGGTTAACGATAGATTTGATGAAACTGTGAACGAAGTTAGCTCAATAATTCAATCTCGCCGTCTTAAAATAGAAGCTCAATTGGTCAATTTAGCAAACCTTTTAGCTAATTTGGCCAAAGATTAAGGTTTCGCTTAAGATTTAACCATGAGCTGTGAGTGGATTTTCCGCTAGAATTCGGTAAACTCCCGTGTCGTCGAGAATTAGTCTCAGATAGGGTTGGGGGTTGGCTGAAAAGCTTTCCTTAGCAAAATAGCTATGTTCTCGATTTAAAGACAAACTAACCATAGTTTAAAAAACAATTTAAGGCTTCAAAATGGCAAGAATCACAGTAGAAGACTGTTTAGAGAATGTAGATAACAGATTCGAGTTAGTTATGGTTTCAAGCAAGAGAGCTCGGCAAATCCAAGCGGAAGGCAAAGACCCACTCGTTGAAGCGGATAATGATAAGCCCACAGTAATTGCACTCCGAGAGATAGCAGATGGACTAGTTGACGCTGATATTCTAATTGAGAAACCTAGCGTCGAACTTGAAGGTTTAGAAGAAAGTAATTTGGATGAAGCTCAAATTATCGCACAACAGGAAGGCCAGCAGACGAATGTGCCCTAATTGAATGGGAGCGCGATATATTGCAAGCAGCAACCAAAGAACGTTCAATAAAATCGCTAAGCGATGGCCTAACTAGTTACCTTGCTAGGGATCAGGTAAACAGCGTTCGCCGTGCATATTTTTACGCGGAACAGGCACACGACGGACAGTATCGACATAGCGGTGACCCCTACGTCACACACCCGTTAGCCGTGGCATCAATCCTCAGTGAAATGCATATGGACCATCAAAGTTTGATGGCGGCTATGCTGCATGACGTCATCGAAGATACCGGAATAACAAAAACAGCCATAAAGAACCAATTTGGAAACACTGTTGCCGATTTGGTAGATGGTGTTAGCAAGCTAAATAAGATTACTTTTAGCTCCCGAGCAGAGGCACAGGCTGAAAACTTCCAAAAGATGGCCATGGCTATGGCAAAAGATCTGCGTGTAATATTAGTGAAAATTGCGGACCGGCTTCACAATATGAGAACACTCGGAGTTTTAAACGCAGCGAAGCGCCGGCGTATCGCCAGGGAAACTATAGATATTTACGCGCCTATCGCCAACAGGCTTGGCATGAATAACGTGAGAATTGAGTTTGAGGAAATAGGGTTTTCGGCTCTCTACCCAATGCGTGCAAAAAGAATCAGCGCTGAAGTTAAGAAGATTAGAGGAAATCGTAAAGAAATAGTGGGCCAGATTCAAACCTCATTGGAGGCATGCCTTGAGAGAGAGAATCTGCCAGGGAGGACAATCGGAAGAGAAAAGCATCTATATAGTATTTATGAAAAAATGAGAAGTAAGCGAAAATCCTTTTCGGAAATAATGGATGTGTATGCTTTTCGGATCATAGTAGACCAAGTCGACACCTGTTATAGAGTTCTAGGGGCTGTTCACAGCTTGTACAAGCCAGTGCCTGGTCGATTTAAAGATTACATTGCGATTCCGAAAACTAACGGCTATCAGTCACTTCATACAACTTTGTTCGGAATGCACGGTGTTCCGATAGAGATTCAGATTCGAACTGAAGAGATGGAGGCTATGGCAAACAATGGGATTGCTGCCCACTGGCTCTATAAATCCAGCGATGACCTCCCTAGCAACACCCATATTAGGGCTCGAGAATGGGTAAACGGCTTGCTAGAAATGCAAAAGCATGCCGGTAATTCACTTGAGTTTATTGAAAACGTAAAAGTCGATTTATTCCCAGACGAAATCTATGTCTTTACACCAAAAGGACAAATTTTTGAGCTTCCAACAGGCTCTACAGCTGTAGACTTTGCGTTTGCAATTCATACTGACGTTGGAAACGCATGCGTAGCGTGCAGAATCAGCAGACGATTAGCGCCATTGAGTGAACCACTGCAAAGTGGTCAAACTGTAGAAATCATCACCGCGCCTGGCACGCAACCTAATCCCGCTTGGCTAAGCTTTGTAGTTACCGGAAAAGCTAGAAGTAACATTCGTCATTACTTAAAAAATCAAAAATATTCAGAATCAATTACCCTCGGTAAACGATTACTAAACAAAGCTTTAGTAAATTTTGGCACACAAATAGATGCTATTCCCGAGAAAGAAATTGACGACTTGCTGCAACAGTTTAGTTTACAAACTTTTGACCAGCTCTTAGAGGAAATTGGTCTTGGAAACCGCATGGCGTATATGGTCGCCCAGCGACTAGAAAAAGCCAACCCAAAAAATTCGCCAGCAAGTGAGCACAAAAATGATAATGACCAGAGTGGAGTGCTAGCGATACTTGGTTCAGAGGGAATGGTAATGAATTATGCAAAGTGCTGCCACCCTATTCCCGGAGACCCAATAGTAGGCCATATAAGCTCAGGTCGCGGCATGGTAATTCACACCGACGACTGTAACAATATCGCAGAAATCATAGATAATCCTGATAAGTGTATAGCGGTTACTTGGGATCCGAATGTTGAGGGTGAGTTTTCTGTCGAATTTCGAGTTGAGCTCGAAAACCAGAGGGGCATAATTGCAACTCTTGCAACAACGATTACAGGGGCCGAAGCCAATATAGAAAAGATAAGCACCGTGGAAAGGGATGCCAGATTCAGCATTGTTAATTTATCGCTGAACGTAAAAAACCGTGTACACCTCGCTAGGGTAATGAGAAGAGTACGATTGATTAAAGCAGTGACTAAAGTCACAAGAGTTAAGAGTCGTAAAATACGTAAAACTATAAAAACACCACTGGGCAGCAACTAATGGTAGAAAGAAACCCAATTAATACACCCAGCGCTCCAAAGGCAATAGGTCCGTATTCACAAGCTGTTAAGAGTGGTTCATTGGTATTCATATCGGGTCAAATCCCGCTTGATCCGAAAACTATGGAGCTCGTTGGAGAAGATGTTGTTATGCAAACTCATCAGGTTTTCAAGAACCTTAGCGCTATAGCAAAAGCGAGTGGTGGTAATTTAGTCGATATTGTAAAGATGACTATTTACCTCACCAATTTGGACAATTTCTCCAAAATAAACGAAATAATGGCTAGTTATTTCCAAGAGCCCTATCCAGCCAGAGCAACCATAGAGGTTAGCGCGTTACCCAAAGCCGCTTTAGTGGAGGTCGAAGCCATTCTAGCTCTTGAAATTTAGCAACTTTGGAAAATCTGTTTCTAGCCCGATCTGTTAAAAGGTCATATACTTTCTAAAACTTAGCTGTTCGCGCGTTTGAGAATATGCCAAACAAACCTCTGGACCTGATTCCGTTAACCTCACTCAAGGGTGTAGGTCCTTCACTCGAAAAAAAATTTATCCGGCTTGGAATNCATAACTTACAAGATTTACTTTTTCATTTACCTGTGCGGTATGAAGATCGCACAAAACTAAACACCATTAGTTCAGTTAAGCTTGGTGACCACGCCCAAATATGCGGTGAGATTGTGTCAAGTAATATTCTGTATGGCAGGCGCAGAAGCCTCCAGTGTTTATTGCAAGATAGCACTGGCCTTATTTTCATTCGCTTTTTCCACTTTAACGCTAAGCAAAAAGAATCCTTAATCCCTGGGAAAAAAATATTTTGCTACGGGGAAGTTCGACGTGGAAGCAAAGGCTTTGAAATTTATCATCCCGAATATAAAGAAATCCAAAACTTAGATTCTATTTTAATGGAAAGTACACTAACGCCTATTTATCCAACCACGGAGGGTATCCAACAAAACAGATTACGAGGTCTCATAAAGCAAGGACTGGAAATGTTGCATGAGTCTGATGGAATAACGGATCTCATACCAATTGAAATATCCAAACGATATGAGCTTTGTAATTTAACCGAAGCAGTTAAAGTGTTGCATAATCCGCCAACTGACCTCGAATTAAACATGCTTGATTATGGTCTTAATCCTGGTCAAAAAAGATTAGCTTTTGAAGAGTTACTCGCTCATCGTTTGTGCATGAGAAAATCTAGAATAGATGTAGCTCAAGATTCTGCAGCCACTTGCAAGGTTAATAAGGAATTAAGCAGTAAGTTTCTAAAACAACTGCCATTTAGGCTAACAAATAGCCAGAAGTACGTTTTGAAGGAGATAACTGAAGATCTAGTTAAGCCCACTCCCATGCTTAGGCTTCTTCAAGGAGATGTCGGTTCTGGCAAAACCGTTGTGGCAGCTCTCGCCTCACTTCAAGCAATTAGTAATGGTTTTCAGGTAGCATTAATGGCACCAACAGAGATCCTCGCTGAACAACACTTTCAAAATTTTAGTCAATGGTACACACCTATTGAGCTGACGGTTGGCTGGCTTAGCGGGAAGGTCAAAGGCCCGGCAAGACAAAAAATTTTAAAGGATTTAAAATCTGGAACATGTCAATTATTAATTGGAACACATGCCCTATTTCAACAAGAAGTTAACTATAGAAAATTAGGATTAATAATTATTGACGAGCAACACCGATTCGGTGTTCATCAGCGATTATATTTAAGAAACAAAGCGGCCTTCGCAAACTTACATCCTCATCAATTAATTATGACTGCCACTCCAATACCGAGAAGCCTAGCCATGAGTGCTTATGCTGATCTGGACACGTCAGTCATTAAAGAATTACCTCCTGGAAGATTTCCTATCAANACCGTAATAATATCTAACCAAAAGAGANGAGAAGTTATCGANCGAATACGGGCGGCNTGTATTGNCGGAAATCAAGTTTATTGGGTNTGCACGTTGATTGAAGAGTCTGANACACTAGAATGTCAGGCCGCTGAAGCGACAGCCCAAAATCTAGTCNAACAACTNCCNGATATCAAAATCGGNCTTATNCACGGCCGGATGAGAAGTGAAGAAAAGAACAAGATTATGGCAGACTTCAAAAAGGGGACTATTCAACTATTGGTTGCTACGACGGTTATTGAGGTTGGCGTCGATGTCCCCAACGCCAGTCTGATGATAGTTGAGAACGCTGAGCGNTTAGGGCTCGCTCAACTTCACCAACTCCGTGGGCGAATTGGTCGTGGTAATAATAAAAGTCATTGTATTTTACTGTATCAGGCACCACTTTCTCGGAATAGCAAACTCAGGTTATCGGTATTACGTGACAGCTCCGATGGATTTTATATTGCTGAAAAAGACCTTGAACTGCGCGGCCCTGGCCAAGTCCTTGGCACCAAACAAGCCGGTTTAATGACCTTCAAAGTAGCCGATCTGCGGAGAGATGCCCAACTTTTAGATGATGTCAAAGTTTCGTCTGAGATTATTTTTCAGAATCATCTAGAACATATAGACCCTCTGATCCAGCGGTGGCTTAGTCACAAAGAAGAATATGTAAACGTTTAGAGCATATAGCGCAATATGCTAATTAGATTCACAATACTATTTTTCTCGAAATCTAATTATTTCAGTTCAAAAAAAACGGCGATATCTTATAATTAATCAAAATAGGTTTTCGTTACGATCTCTATGAAACTATTTAGAAAAGGCTCTTGGAAGGATCTCAAAGATTTAGTGCCTAGGCTTTCTGTACTGCATAAGAAAATTCCACAAATCATTCAGCTAACAAGACTAGATCGACCAGTGGGAATTTATCTGCTTTTATGGCCCACGATTGCATCACTTTGGGTGGCTTCCGATGGCTTTCCNCNTATATCGCTGNNANTAATTTTCGTCTTGGGTACCATAGTNATGAGATCAGCTGGATGCTGTATCAATGATTTCGCTGATTACAGGATCGACGGAGAAGTCTCTCGCACTCGGGATAGACCGTTAGTTTTGGATAAATTAGATAGACAAGATGCTTTAATTTGCTTCGTTATTCTATCAAGTATGGGTTTTTGCTTTTTATTGTTTACTAACATNGAAACGATCCTGCTTTCATGCGCGGCCGTGGCAATAATCGTAATTTATCCATTCATGAAGAGATATACTAACTTACCGCAGATTATTCTTGGAGTTGCCTTTTCATGGGGCATACTGATGGCATTCACAGCCACCTCCTCTAGAATTCCACCAATAGCGTACCTTTTATTCATCGCTAACTTATTATGGACAGTGGCTTACGATACACAATATGCAATGGTGGATAGGGAGCATGATATTAGAATAGGGGTCAAGTCAACCGCTATTCTCTTTGGAAACATGGATAGGGTAATGATAGGAATTCTCCAAGCCAGTTTTATTTTTANTCAAGTTCTGGCTGCTAGATATTTACAATTCAGTGCAGTTTTCTACGTATCGATATGCTTTGCATGCCTCTTACTACTTTATCAGCAATACCTTATCAAAGATCGGCTACCTGATTTATGCTTTCAAGCATTCCTGAATAATAGCTGGGTTGGAGCGATAATCTTTCTAGGCATAGTGTTCAATTACCTATGATTAAGCGTAAAGTGCTCAGTTATCGGCCGCCTGTGAAAGCCTGTATTCCCGTTTGCGAGCGACCAAGAATAAGCGCGTGAATATCTTGTGTACCCTCATAAGTATTAACAACCTCAAGGTTTTGAGCATGCCTCATGACAGGGTATTCGTCTGAAATTCCGTTACCTCCTAACATATCCCGAGCTTCTCTTGCTGCGTCAAGAGCTTTTAAACATGAGTTCCTCTTTAATAAGGAAATTAAAGTCGGTGCAAGCTTACCTTGATCTTTCAACCGGCAAGCCTGCAGGCACCCTTGCAGAGCAAGGCTGATGTCCGTTTGCATCTGTGCAAATTTTTTCTGAATGATCTGGTTTGAAGCGAGAGGTCGGCCAAACTGTTTCCTATCAAGAGTATAATTAAGCGCGGTATGCCAGCAGGTTTCAGCTGCACCCAAGGCACCCCATGCAATTCCCAGTCTCGCTGAATTTAGGCAACTAAATGGCCCATTTAGTCCTTTTGCTCCCGGCAATCTATTCTCTTCTGGTACAAGCACCTCATCCATAACTATTTCGCCAGTGATCGATGCCCTTAATGCTAATTTACCTTCGATCTTTGGTGCCGTAAGCCCTTCCATACCCTTATCCAGGATAAAGCCAGAGATAACGCCTTCCTCATCTTTGGCCCAAACGACAAACACATCGGCGATTGGTGAATTACTTATCCAATTTTTAGCCCCTGTCAAAATGTAGCCTTCAGCGACAGACTTTGCTCGAGTGGTCATGCCGCCAGGATCAGACCCATGATCCGGTTCTGTTAATCCAAAACATCCAATGGCTTCGCCGCTTGCTAATTTAGGCAAGTATTTTTCCTTTTGAGCCTCACTGCCAAAAGTATTGATAGGGTGCATCACTAAGCTAGATTGAACAGACATCATCGACCGAAAGCCCGAATCTACTGATTCTATTTCCCTAGCGATCAATCCATAGCACACATAATTCATGCCGGCACAGCCGTAACCATCTATCATGGGCCCTAGCAAGCCAAGCCGACCCATCTCACGGAAAATTTCAGGATCGGTTTTTTCATGTCTGTATGCTTCCCGCACCCGCGGAAGTAACTCATTCTGCGCATACTGCTTCGCTGTATCGCGCACCATCCTCTCCTCTTCTGTTAATTGCTCCTCCAACAAAAAAGGGTCTTTCCAATTAAATGGAACCTCATCGGCTCTTACAGACATACTGTCTCCCGCGTAAAACTGTCATAAAATTTATAAAACCTATTCTTCTTATTCTATCAAACTAACAAACAATCTCTAAATAACAAATCAGCGTGGTTTTAATTATAAGTCGCAATTTGACAAGCGTGAGTTGTTCAATTTGTTAGAATAACCACCCATGGACGTATCTCATATTCTAGATTCTTTAAACGAGCAGCAGAGAAATGCCGTAGCTAGCCCAGCAAATAACCTATTAGTCCTTGCCGGAGCGGGCAGCGGCAAGACTCGCGTTCTAGTTCATCGAATAGCCTGGCTTATTGAAGCCGAGGATGTTTCGCCGTTTTCAATACTTGCAGTGACGTTCACTAACAAAGCAGCAAGAGAAATGCGAGGAAGGATTGAGGAACTGCGGCAGCAGCCAACTGGCGGTATGTGGGTAGGAACATTCCATGGGTTAGCGCACAGATTATTGCGCTCGCACTGGAAAGAAGCAGGCCTTCCTGAAGACTTTCAAATTCTTGACGCCGATGATCAATTGCGTTTGATCAAGCGCTTACTAAAAACACTTAGGATTGATGAGGAAAAATGGCCTGCCAAACAGTGCCAGTGGTATATAAACTCGCAAAANGACGAAGGTTTTCGATCTCACAATATAGAGCATCTAGATGACGACTATACCAAAACCCAGCTTTCAATCTATAAAGCTTACGAAGATGCCTGCAATAACGGGGGTATGATCGACTTCGGAGAGATCCTTTTGCGGGCTCACGAGCTCTGGCTAAACAACCCTCAGGTATTATCGCACTACCAAAAACGATTTAAATTCATACTCGTAGACGAGTTCCAAGACACAAATTCAATACAGTATGCTTGGGTTCAAGTTCTTGCTGGCGCAAATAATAGAATGATGGTCGTCGGGGATGACGATCAGTCTATATACGGTTGGCGCGGCGCAAAAATAGAAAATATTCAAAAATTCAACGTTGATTTTCCAGATTCAGATATAGTCCGCTTAGAGCAAAATTACCGTTCCACAGCAAATATCTTGAACGCTGCCAATGAACTGATCGCAAACAACAACGGAAGATTAGGTAAGAATCTCTGGACGGAGTGCGACGAGGGAGATCCTCTAAGTTTATACGAAGCCTTCAATGAACAAGATGAAGCGAGATTTATTGTTGACCGACTACAAGAATGGTCAAACAACGGAAATCTCCGCAAAGAAAGTGCAATCCTATATCGTTCCAATGCACAATCTCGAGAGCTTGAGGATGCTTTACTCCGAGTTGGTATGCCATATTTAATCTACGGTGGTCACAGGTTTTACGAACGACTTGAAATAAAAAACGCGCTCTCTTATTTACGATTGGTCGTTAATCGTAACGACGATACTGCGGTCGAGCGAATCATAAATGTCCCTGTTCGCGGAATTGGCGGGCGAACACTCGATACAATTAGGAATGCCGCTAGGGAAAACGGTGATTCCCTATGGGGTTCCTGTGTTAGATGCATAAACGAGAGTATATTGTCATCTCGTGCAGCCAACTCGGTGTTGGCATTCTTAGAATTGATAGACAAGTTAGAATCTGGCAGCTCGGGAATGGAACTGCACCAAAAAGCTGAACACGTAATCGTTCAGAGCGGTTTAATTAACCATCATGAGAAGGAGGGCGGAGAGAAAGCCAGGAGCCGGATAGAAAACCTCGAGGAGCTGGTCAACGCGTGTAGCAATTTTGACGCCCAGGAGTTGATCGCGGATGAAGATGAAGGAATAGACCTGACTTCTAATAGTTTTCTAAAGGCATTTTTGGACCAAGCTTCCTTAGACGCGGGCGACACTCAAGCTAGCGAAAATGACGATGCGGTACAACTTATGACCTTACATTCCGCAAAGGGACTAGAATTCCCGCTAGTTTTTTTAGCTGGGATGGAAGAAGGTTTATTCCCTCATAAAATGTCGATGGATAATATCGCCGGGCTTGAAGAAGAAAGGAGGCTCTGTTATGTCGGCATTACTAGGGCAAAAGAAAAGCTATACCTTAGTTATGCCGAATCTAGAAGACTCCATGGAGATGTAACTCTGTGTAGGCCGTCTAGATTCATTAAGGAAATTCCTTCAAGCCTCATTGATGAGATTCGTCTAAAAAGTACAATTAAGCGAATGGGCTCTCAAAATTCGACAACGACCGGTAATCAAGTTCGAGGGCATATAGACATCCCCAAAACAGAGCTCTCCTTGGGTCAGCGTGTTTTACATGGAAAGTTCGGGGAAGGAGTGGTTCTGAACTATGAAGGGCAGGGCTCTAATGCCAGAGTCCAAGTAAATTTTGACTCTAAGGGTAGTAAGTGGCTGGTTTTATCTTATGCAAACCTGAGAGTCATTAAATGAGTATCATGTCAGGATATAAAATGAAGAGATTTAAAAAAGTTTCAATTAATGAAATCTACGTAATTTTCCTATGTGTAGTTTTAGCCTCCTGCAGTCAAGATGATCAAACAACAATAGCGCCAACCACCTTCCAGGAAGCTACTTATGAATGGAAAATGATCACTTCTTGGCCAAAGAATTTACCCGCTCTTGGTACATCTCCCGAATACTTCGCGGAAATTGTTGAAAGAATGAGCAACGGGAGAATGAAAATAAGGGTCTATGGTGCGAATGAATTAGTGGGCGGACTGGAGGTTTTCGATGCCGTTTCACAAGGTGTTGCCGAAATTGGTCATTCTGGGGCCTATTATTGGCAAGGAAAGATACCTGCTACCCCATTTTTTTCCTCTATCCCCTTTGGAATGACTAGTTATGAGCAAGATGCGTGGTTGAGGTATGGGGGTGGAAACGAACTATGGCGTGAACTCTATGCTCCCTTTAATCTCATTCCTGTAAGAGGCGGAAATTCAGGTGTCCAAATGTTCGGTTGGTTCAATAAAGAGATTAACTCTCTAGGAGATCTGCAAGGTTTGACGATGCGGATTCCCAGTCTAGGCGGAGAGGTTTTCCGAAGGGCGGGCGGTGTGCCTGTTACGATGCAAGTAAGCGAAGTATTTACTGCTCTGCAAACTGGCGCGCTAGACGCCACAGAGTTTGTAAGTCCTTATAATGATTTAGCAGCTGGCTATCACACCGTTGCTGATTACTACTATTATCCTGGATGGCATGAGCCTGGCTCAACCCTTGAGACGATCTTTAATAAAGAAAGGTTTGAATCGCTACCAATAGACCTCCAAGAAATTTTGATGGCCGGAACAGAGATAATGAACCAATTGCTATTGGATGAGCTCACAGCCCGCAATAATGAGGCATTAAGAGTTCTTGTTGAGGAACATGGAGTTCAGCTAAGAAAACTACCAAATGATGTTCTTGCTGAGCTGCATAGAATTTCCAACGAGGTAGTCGGAGAATTAGCTCTCGTCGATGAATCAACGTCAAGGGTCTACGAGTCATGGAGAAACTTTCGGGATAATGTACTTAACTATAATCGCATTGCTGAAGAAGCTTTTATAGAAGCCCGCAACCTACCCATCAATTAATATAATTTTTAGCTTCAGAAGCTTAGAGGTTTTCTAATTTCCGACATAAGAGGGCAGCCAAGTCGCAAGACGTGGTTCTAACGCCAGCAGTAAAAGTAAAAAAAGTTGAATCATGATAAACGGAACAACCCCGCGGTAAATTTCGCTAGTCGTTACAGAATCTGGTACCACGCTACGTAGATAAAATAGTGAGAAACCAAAAGGCGGCGTTAAAAAAGATGTTTGGAGATTAATCGCAATCATCACGCCTAACCAGATCGGATCTATGCCCATCCCCAGTAAAACTGGCCCAACCAGTGGGACCACCATAAAAGTAATCTCAATAAAATCTAAGATAAATCCCAGAACAAAAATAAACAGCATGACGGCAAAAGTTGCCGTGAGGGCTCCGCCAGGTATTGCCGATAATGACATTTCAATTAGTTCTTCTCCGCCGAACCCACGAAATACGGACGAAAATATTGTTGCACCAACCAAAATTAAATAAATCATTGACGTGGTTCGCATTGTTTCTAAGGAAACCTCTTGCAGAACAGTAAAAGACAGACTTCGTTTAACAAATGCGAGGAAAATCGCTCCTATTGCACCTATGCTTGCTGCTTCTGTTGGAGTAGCAATACCTTTAAGAATTGAACCTAGCACGGCTAAAACTAAAAATACTGGCGGGAGAAGCCCTTTTAAAATGCCTATCAATAATTCTCTTTTATCTAACTCAATACTGAGCTCTCTGCTTGAAGGAGCGTCATGAGGACGCAATATTGCTACTGCAGACACATAGAGCCCATAACCCATGACAAGCAGCAAGCCAGGTATGAGAGCACCGGCAAACAGATCGCCAATCGATACAAAACTTGGAGCAAAAATACCAGCGTCGAGTTGCGATTGCTGGTACGCATTCGAGATTACCTCTCCCAAAAGCACTAAGCAGATAGAGGGTGGAATTATTTGACCCAGCGTTCCAGTTGCGCACAATGTGCCACAAGCCAAGGCTGGTCGATAACCTGAGCTAAGCATTGTTGGCAAAGCCAAAACGCCTAAAGTCACCACCGTCGCTCCAACGATTCCAGTGCTCGCGGCAAGAAGCATTCCAACGAGTATTACTGCAAGCCCCAACCCTCCGGGTAATCCGCGAAATAGTAACTCCATATTTTTAAGGAGGCTCTCTGCTATTTTCGACTTTTCTAGCATTGATCCCATAAAGACGAAAAGAGGTACCGCAAAGAGATTTTGGTTAACCAGAATTCCGAAAATTCGATTGGGAATGAGTGTTATATATGCTGGATCAAAAGCGCCACCCATTCCGCCTATAGCGGCGAATAAAAGTGAAACTCCAGACATAGTTAGCGCCACCGGATAACCAACCATGAGCAATATGCAAACCGAAAAAAATAGCCCAAAAGGAAGAAACTCAAGCAAAATCAGTTCTTCCGAAATTGGTAGAAAGATTTTAAAAATTCTGAGAAGCCTTGGAGTATTAACATTAGCGGAATAATTAAAATGCTGGTTTTTAATAAATAAACATAGGGCAGGCCACTTGATTCAGCTGAACCTTCTCTTATACGCCAGGAGACTGAAACGTAATCCCAGCTAGACCACAAAATAAAACCGGTCGTTAGCGTTAAGAAAACTAAAGCTCCAAAAACGTCGACAAACGCCTTCTTTTTCATGCTCAACTTAGAGTAGACAATATCAACACGGACATGGGCATCTTCTTTTAGCGTATAAGCGACGCCAAGAGTAAAAATTAGACAATTAAGATAGGTTATTGACTCTTGAAGGGCAATTGAGCCAATTTGAAAGCCGTAGCGAAGAATCACCACCAAAACCATTGCAACCACCATTAGCAAGGAACACCAAGAGCCAATCCGTCCTATTTTATCTATGATGGAATCTATGGTGGTCGTGATCAAACTCATTAGTTTTTTTCTTCTGTATAATGCGACGTAAATCAGCTACAAGCTTGTCCAGAGGCTAACAGTCTATCCTATATACCAGGTTCTTAATAACTGATAGCTCAAAATAATAAGCGATAAACAAACCACCAATGCGATGATTGCAAGGATTTTGTACCCAGCTCTACGGATTGCGTTCGATACCTTTGAGGTCCAAGACGCTTGTTTTTCTGGTAATCCTGGAGCCGATGCAAAAAGCTCTCCCATACTGAAAAATAACAAAGACCAACCGAAGGNCAAAAGNCTTGGTATCAACCAAAATTCTCCGTTAANCCATCTATNTTGGNAGAAACTAAGCAACATCATAAAGAAGCTAAAANAAGCNCANAGAATAACAATTAAACGAAATCGTTTTAAAATAGTGGCAATTCTTTTAAAGCACTCTATCATGATANCTCTTGATTCTTCTTCAAGGCTTAAACCCAAAACCAGCAACTTACTGCANCTAAACTTTATCAAGATAACTCGAAACTAAGTTGAAAAACCCCGATAAAACANAACTCCCATTTTTAGCTGGGATTAAATCAAATGGTGAGCCCGTTTTTGAAAGCTTGAATGTTGAATTTATAACAGATACTCCACATCATTTCAGACTTATGGAATCCCCGTTACTTACTAGAAACCTTGCCTCTGGAGATGTGATGCGTCTGGTCAATCCAGATAGGGCGGAGTATGAATTGTTAACTCGAAGTGGCAATGTTTGCATTCGGCTATTCGGCAATGAGGAGTTAATCGATATAGAACAAAGACTTACCCCAGAATTCGAAAAGATAGGTGGTGGTTTAGACGTCAAGACAACCCGCGGATTGGTTTATACCATTCACGTCTCGATCGGATTTAAGGCTATCGAATCCTTGCTCAACGAAACATGTAAAGATTATCCTGAAGTGGTTTGGTACTATGGCAACATATACGATNCTGAAGATGGCACCACGCCATTGGAGTGGTGGTTAGATTTTGACTCTCAGGATTGAGCTTTAAACTTATATTGAGATACGAAAAAACATGCTGACAGTTATTTCTCCCGCAAAATCTTTAGATTTTAATTCCAAAGTAAAAACGCAAAAACATTCAAATCCGCAATTTTTAGAGGAAGCTTCCGAGCTAGTGGAAAACTTAAGGAAACTCTCGCCCTCGCAACTGACGTCTCTGATGAGTATCAGTGACAAGCTAGCAAATGAAAACTTTAACCGTTTCAACGAATGGCATACGCCGTTTAAATTAAGTAATTCTCGACAGGCTATTTTTGCATTTAAAGGTGACGTCTATTTAGGGCTCAACGCAGCTCAGTTCAACACTCACGACCTAAACTTTGCTCAAAAGCAACTCAGAATTTTGTCCGGCCTATATGGCATCCTGAAGCCTCTCGACTTAATGCAAGCCTATCGCCTAGAGATGGGTAGGCAGTTTAGCGTAAATAATAAAAAGAATTTGTATGAGTTTTGGGGCAGAAAAATTACAAATAATATCAATGCAGATATACAAGCACAGCCTAAAACAAGTCGATATCTTATTAATTTGGCCAGCAATGAATATTTTTCATCAATTCATGCTAACGATATTGAAGCGGAGATAATTACACCACAATTTAAAGATTGGTCTAAAGATAGATACCGTATCATCAGCTTCTTTGCCAAAAAGGCTCGAGGTCTTATGGTGGCGTATATAATAAAGAACAGAGTCAAGTCACCAGAAAAGTTAGTTGAGTTTGGAATTGACGGTTATTCTTTTTGTCCTGAGGAATCAACAAAGTTAAAGCCGGTTTTCAAACGTAAGCAAGGCCATTAGAAACGAAAGTCATGCTTCAAGACCCTTTGCCGTATAGCCAAGCNTGTGAAAATAACAAATTCGCCATCTTAAAAGTCCTNCAAAGATATATTTCCAGTGAAGGTAGCCTCCTAGANATAGCNAGCGGCACAGGGCAACACGGNGAATTTTTTGCTCAGAAATTTCCGAGATTACGTTGGCAAACATCCGACATCCCGAGCGCAGTCGCNANATTGAANCTAAGGATATCTTCTAGTAATTTGCCAAANNTGCCCTTAGCTATTCCTNTAGATGTAAATGAACNTGATTCATGTGCTNCGGGNTATAACTTTNTGTTTACTGCAAATAGTTTGCACATCATGTCTGANAAATCAGTAGAAAACTTTTTTATNGGTACTCCTGCTGTTCTTCTAAACCCAGGATTACTATTTATCTATGGCCCATTCAAATANNGCGGTGAATTTACAACTGAAAGTAACGCCCAATTTGACACCTGGCTAAAAGAGCGCGATCCAGATAGCGGGGTCAGGGATCTTGAGAGTATAAATGCCTTAGCTGCTCTGGCTGGATTGAATTTGATTGAGGACTTTCAAATGCCTGCGAATAATCANCTTCTAGTATTTTCAAATTCTCAATATAAAGTCACTGCTTCTTAAACGGGAGTAAAGACTCGGCCTGAATTTTATATTGATCAATATGGCCGCGCTCCTCCTCTAAGAAGTTTCGGATAGCCCGCGAAAAGTTTTGGTCAGCAATCCAGTGATTCGAATGAGTATAGATTGGCTCAAATCCTCTCTGAATTTTATGCTCGCCCTGGGCCCCCGAATCAAAAACAGCCAAATTGTTTTCTATCGCGTACTCCTGCCCTTGATAGTAGCAAGTTTCGAAATGAAGGAACTGCTGCTCAACGCGGCTGCCCCAATAGCGCCCAAACAAGGAATCTTTGCTCTTAAAAAATAACGCAGCAGCAATATCACGGTTATCTTTCACAGCATTTATCAATAGAATCTGTTCTGGCATCGTTTCTCCGATTTTTCGAAAAAACTCTTTATCAAGATATCCCTGCATTCCTCTAGCTAAGTAAGTAGTCTGATAAAAAAGGTAGAAATCAGACCACTGTGTTTCGCTAATATCTGCTCCATCTGTCTGNCGAAATATGATGCCCTCATCTTCAATTTGTTTTCGCTCTTTTTTTATAGCTTTTCGTTTTCGAGCATTNAGGCTTGCCAAGAAATCAGAAAAACTGTTGTANCTATTGTTATACCAGTGAAATTGGGTAGCCACNCTTGGTGAAATTCCGATGCTGTNNAATAACNTNTGCTCTTCTTCCTTCGGAAACANTATGTGCCAGGAGGATGCTCCTAAGGCCTCAGCCTNTAACTGCACCTTTTCAAAGATTAGTNGCGCTANAGCAAGNTTATCAATGCCCTCTTTGATTAGNATNCGNGTGCCAACGGAAGGAGTGAAGGGAATTGATGTAACGAACTTTGGAAAGTAGTTCATTCCGTGTCGGGTATATGCTTCGGCCCAGGACCAATCAAAAACGTACTCACCCCAGGAGTTATTCTTCAGGTAAAGGGGCATTGCAGCTATAGCCCGGCGGCNGCTTTGTGTTTCAACATCNNNTTCTGTTACTAGAATGTGGTAAGGCTTCCANCCGCTATCGTCGGTAGTACACCCTGTAGACTCAAGCGAATGAAGGAATTCATAGCGCGTAAAAGGATTATCGATACCAGCCAGGCCATTCCAAATCTCGCTACCGATTTCTTCAATTGATTCAACAAAGTCAATCCTTAGCTTCTTCATACTAAATCTAATGGCTAGAGTCTGATAAATTAAGTAGCATGTTTCTTTTCTCCAATGTTACAGGTGCTCCTTGAATTCACCTAATC
>NHGO01000025.1 GCA_002172295.1 Gammaproteobacteria bacterium TMED139
CCTCGTTGCTTGGGTATTGGCTATCAATGGTTATCCAAGTGGTAATACTTCTATGTCCTTAAACAACAAGCTTGGAATGATAAAGTTTGAAGCTGATAACAACCTGTAATAATAATTTGAGACACAAGCTGCGGCAGCAGGCTACGAATTTAGTCCAAAAGTTATATCCTGGTTTGGAAAAAGATCTAAGTTAAACTTTTAGGATTGTAAGTCTTCTAAAATCTTTGGTATGTTTTTTTTGAATTGAAAGAATCCCTTCCGGCAGTACTGCATGGAAACAGAATCCTCATTTCGCACTAAAAAAGAATATCTGATCGAAGTTTTAGATTTTACATTGTCTAAGAAACTTAAGTTCTCCCCTATGAATGGATAAACCACATCAAGAGAGTTATGCGCGCTTAAAGTCGACTCCAGGTCCTTAGAAAGCAGCGTTGCATTGTTGAATTGTCTACAAAATTGTTCAGTTAATTCTGACTTAAATTTCAATACATTATTACTCAAATTAACGTGTCTTTTATTATTGGGTAGAGAAGTGACAAAAATATTTTTATAACTTTCATAGAGTTTCTCTCGACCCCGAAAATAAAGGTCGTTTTCAAAAACTAATAAATTATCGTGCTCCTGGATTTCGTTTGCAGGAGGTACTTGTCCAGTAATCGGATAATCTTTAAATTCAATTTTTGGACAGGCAGATTCGTTTGGGAGGCTTCCTTTGAAACGCCCGCTGGTATAAAACTCTATATTCTGGCTGGTCGCTTGGTATTGCTTACCCTTTGTTTGCAAGCCTGCTACCCATCGCCAGCTCAGTGTATTTGATGCAGAATCTCCGTCGGCAAGATGCTTGAGGAAGAATCGCGCTCCAAGTTGCCAAGGTAGTCGGAGTGTAAAAATCCAAATGCTGGCGAACCACATTCTGGCATGGTTGTGAAGATAGTTGGTTGTTTTCAATTCGGTCACCCAGCTATCGAAGCACTCAATTCCTGTCTCACCATTCAGAGCCGCATTTAAATATGCATCCCCTTCCTTCGCCGGCATCTGGACGAATTCGGTCCATACGGACGGCCGCATTTCTAGCCAACCCTTCCAGTAGATTCTCCAGAGAACCTCTTGTATAAACTTTTCTACCGTTTGATATTTGTGTAAAGATAATACCTGCCTTATCAATTCATACTCAGATAAAACTCTGTGCGAAATATATTTCGATAATCCAGACACATTTTGGTGGGCAGAGGGTCCNTGGTCAAAGTTTCTCTTTTTTGCATACTCCAATATGCTGCTACTTAAGAAAATCCGTGCCTTTTCGAGTGCGATATGACGATGGTTATTTGAGTCACGCATAACTATGATGAGCTTGTTGTTGCGGCTGTTTGTTGCTTGAAGAGATTAGCGGTTGGCAAATCCGGAGTTGACCGATTTATGTTACTGGGGAAGAGACAAGTAGGAATCGTAAGGAGGCGGTTTTTCCCGCCCCCTTCCAATTTTNTTTCATTAAGCCAGGCTGTCTTGCTTGGCTGCTGCCCAGATTGCTAAGCCAAAAGCTGTTTTATTGACCAAGTCAGCTACGTTGTAGATTAAATTTAAAGAGTCGTTATCTACTCCGCCCGCCATATAACCGAGGAAGTAGCCTATCGGATATATAGCCCAACCAACCGTGACTATCAGACGCAGTGTCTTAAATGCGCTTTGGCTAGCCGCATTGCCAGAACCCTCTGATACTTTGCTGGCCTCGCCTGCGAAAATGAGGTAGATAATGTATAGCCATCCAGCCATTCCCACTACAAAACCGACCACTGGACTTATCACAGAGGTCTCTCCCAAGTATCCCCCCAACAGCATTACTACTGATGCGCCGAGTAATTGCCAAAATAACCCAGTTCTCACGGCAGTGACTGCTGCTAGAATTAAGTAAAATTCGACAATCTGAAGAGGCACTGTAATCAACCAATCTATATATCTATATACCGTCGGGGAATCTCCTGTCGATACCCAAACACCACGCATGTATAGGTAGTGCCAAAAGGCTACACCGGTCACAAGACCTGCTACTGTGAGTGAAGTTCTCCACTTGACAGCTACGTCTCCCCGCTCAGCGAAGAAAAACACTGTAGACGCCAGCATGATGGCAGTGGCTAGCCAGAATGAAATTCCCACAAAGTCATTTGTGGCCAACACATCCCCACCGCCAGCACTCGCCGCATGCGCCGAACCCCCAAAGAATGCTAGAACAATTAATGCCATACCCAGAAAGCTTTTAATTTTCACCATTTTTCTCTCTCTATTTAAACGCAATTTATTTATGAACCTATGGCAAAGCATAAGTATTTCGAAAAACCATGCCATCATCTTCCTTGAGAATGACTATCATTCTCAATAAGCATCGCATAAGATGCCACAATATTGAAACGATTTTTTCCTTTTTTGCGATCACATTTTGCATAAATTATTTTTGTGGGCTGAAGAATATGAACTTTTTGCGTTGATCTAACGTTAATTCGACTATGGGTAAAACGTCTTTAAATACTCCAATGCGTCCAGTCGTTAGCCTGAGAACGAAGGCAGAGAATCCTGCGACTTCAGACGCGCTCATGACCTCACAATTGCAGGTGAGGGTTGCCGAACTTCTGAAAAATTGCAGTGACACCCTAGACGGTTCCCTCCTCAACGCGTTCCGTTATCATTTTGCCACACCAGGCAAGATGCTACGCGCCCAATTAGCTTTCAACTCCGCCAGACTTCATTCCGCATCAGAGGTCGACGCAGATCGATGGGGACTAGCCGTCGAGCTTATTCACAACGCGTCATTAATTCACGACGATATTTGTGATTCGGACCTTTTCCGTCGCGGACGGCCATCCGTAATGGCAAAATTTGGGCAACAAACAGCGCTTTGCCTTGGTGACGCGCTAATTTCTCAGGCCTTCGGGATATTGGCTCGGGAGAGTATACCGAGAACCTTAATCGCTAAACTGGCGATGATGGTGAAAACTTGTGCAAGCGGTCAAGCGCAGGAGTTTTGTTCCAGTGGTTACCCAAATTGGCAGCAATATTGCGATATCGCAGGAGGTAAGACCTCTAGTCTCCTCACCGGAGCCGTGGAGGGTGGAGCGCTCTTCGATCCGTTGGTAGATCATAATCCCAAACTTTCGAAATATTGCATTCAAATGTCCCTAGTTTTTCAAATGCTAAATGACTCAGAAAATATCGAAAGTGCAATAAATTTGAAAAAGCTATCGACAGATTTCTGTCAGTTCCGTCCGAATGCGCTAATCGTTCTCTATAGAGATTCGTTGAGTGCTGAAGAGCAATTAGATTTTGACAACTCGATTAGTTTAAATACTAACACGAGTAACCAAAACGGCCGTTCAAAGGCGGAGTTGTGGTGGGCAAAAATGTTGCGCTCCGACCTCGTAGCAACTGGCCATGCAAAGATAAAGTGTCTTTTGACACAGATAGAGCTTAACCATAGAGATCTGTCGCCTGCGCTGCAAAATGGTATCTCTCCTCTCCTCGCTCACGCGAAAAATTGCATGACTAACCAAAGCCATTCTTCCGTAGTGCAAGGGCTACAGATCGCAAAAGAGCACAATGGATGATCACCTCATGACCAAGCCGTCGCCCATGAGAACGAAAATGTCGGGCTTAAGGTTGGTAGTAGTGGGCAGTGGTTTTGGCGGATTGGCTATGGCGCTGAGATTGAAAGCACAAGGTGCGCAAGTCACTATTGTAGAGAGGCTCTCGGATCTCGGTGGGCGTGCACAAGTTTTTAAAAAAAATGGCTTTACGCATGATGCTGGCCCAACTGTAATAACCGCTCCTTTTCTGTTTGATGAACTGTTTCAATTATTCAACAAAAACCGGTCAGATTATTGTGAATTTATACCTCTTGATGTTTGGTATGACTTTATTTTTGATGATGGAACAAAATTCAGCTATACAGGAGATCTAAACCACACTTACAGCCAAATAAGCCATTTCGAGCCTGGTGACGTTGAGGGCTATAAAAGGCTGCTCAAGCTGTCTAAGTCAATTTTTAAGGTTGGATTTGAGCAGTTATCTGCTCAACCATTCACCAGGTTTTGGACCATGCTGAGGCAAGTCCCATCCTTACTAAAACTCCAAAGTTACAGAACAGTGTTTGGCTTGGTATCCAAGTACATAAAGAATGAAAAGTTACGTAAAGTGTTTTCGATACACCCACTTCTCGTTGGGGGCAACCCTTACACGACAACGTCTATTTACACCCTCATTCACTATCTAGAGAGAAAATGGGGAATACACTTTGCGCAAGGGGGAACCGGGGCGCTTGTAGCTTCGCTGGAAAAATTGTTAATTGAGGAAGGTGTCAAGATACAGAAAAACTTCGATATAACGAAGATTGAAATTGACGCCAATAGTGGCAAGGCAACTGAGGTACTTAGTTCGGATGGGGAAAATATTGAGTGCGATGGAGTGGTTTTTAACGGAGATCCGCCCTATGCGTATCAACACTTGTTGCCAGCTCGGCTGAGGCGTCAAAAATTGAGAAGGCCCGATTCCAATACTAAGTTTTCTATGGGTCTATTCGTGCTTTTTTTTGGTACTAAGCATGTTTATGAGGAAGTCTCACATCACACTATCTGGCTTGGGAAGAGGCATGAGGAGCTCCTTAAGGATATTTTCGACTATAAATGTCTTGCTGACGATTTTTCGCTATATATTCATCGACCAACAGCAACTGATAAATCTTTTGCGCCAGAGGGGTGTGACAGTTTTTATGTGCTTTGCCCTGTTCCTAACTTACAGCTTGATCTCGATTGGGAGGTCAGAGGCTGCGAACTGCGAGACAGAATTGTCCAAGCCTTAGCGAAGACCCTTCTGCCTAATCTTGATGCAAATATAACTGACGATTTTTGGATGAGCCCAAAAGATTTTCAAGCTGACTATAAGAGCGTTTGGGGAGCTGGTTTTTCTATCGCGCCAATCCTGTCTCAGTCAGCGTACTTTAGATATCATAATAAAGACCCAGAAATCAGCAATCTTTTTTTTGTAGGGGCAGGAACACATCCCGGAGCAGGCGTGCCAGGCGTACTATCTTCTGCAAAAGTAACAGAGAGATTGATTATAGAGACCTTCTGTTAGAAAAAATTATGTCCGAAATGACTGTCGATAATCGTTTGAGAGAAATCCTTTCTCACAATGGAAAGTCTTTTTGGTTCGCTTCATTTTTTTTGAGCAAGCAATCCTCGCGGAATGCCATGATACTTTATGCCTTTTGCCGAATGTTGGATGACTGGGCTGATAGTGGGGAAGATGCAGGTTCAGAAAAGCTCGCGATGATAGTCGATTTTTTCGAAAGCTTTGCCAGCGAAGACAAGAGTCTGACAGACAAATTTTCATCTATTCAGAGTTATACTCAAAATGAAAAAGAGTTAATTGGTGAATTCTTAAAACTCGAGTTGTCGATGCCGATTCTTCAAGAATTGTTGAAGGGTTTGAAAAAAGATACTGAATGTGTATTAGTTCAGGAAAAATCTGAACTCATTAGGTATGCCTATCGCGTAGCGGGGACAGTCGGTCTATTTATGGCACAAATACTCGGTGCCGATTCAGCGAAGGCAGGACATCATGCTATTGATCTTGGAATAGCGATGCAGCTGACGAATGTTTGTAGGGACGTCTTGGAGGATGCTCGAATGGGTCGCAGATATTTGCCAGTTTGCTGGACTCCCAATGATATTGCGCAGGCGAACGATACAGCACAACAAACAGTCAAAGACTGCGTAGAGCAAATGCTTGACCTGGCTGATAAGTATTACGATTCAGGTATTCAAGGAATTTACTTTCTTCCAAAAAGAAGTAGGTTCGCTGTTTATTTGATGGCAAAGATTTACCGGCATATCGGAGTTTTGATTCTGGNTAGAGGAANTACTTGGTGGGAGGGCCGTGTTTANGTGCCCATCCATAGAAAGGTCTTNCTNACCTTACTGGCTCTNCCACAAGCATTNCGGTATCTANNNAAAGACANNGTNTTCAGTAGTGAAAANTCGAGCCANAACGCTGTTTTGCATCGCGCGTTGGTCGGCTTGCCGGGTANTAATCAGTGANTCTTGCTAAAGATAAATCTATTGGCATCGTGGGAGCCGGGGTGTCGGGCTTGTTACTTGCGAACAAATTAGTCGATCAAGGTTATCAGGTCAGTTTGTTCGGGNAAAAGGATGAGCGAAATCAGATNNTGGGCACTTGGAGGGACTCAATTACACCATCGCCACAAATTGATCACTTGTTAGGAAGTTGGAAATCATGGGAATTNGGGTTCGATAAGGACAATTTTTTGCAGAAGGGAACCAACTACCGCTATGAAGTCATTGACGGAAGAGCTATGAAAAATAGCATAGAGGGGAGTCTTCAAAAAAATACAATGTGTCTCAGAACAACCGAAAACGTTACGAAAATCAAGGAACAGACCGAAAACTTTGTGGTAAGTTGCGGAGAGAGGGTAGGAAGCGTCGAGGTAGACTTCTTGGTGGATACGCGTCCTCCAAAGAGGGGCAATACGTGCTGTGTTCAGCAGTTTGTCGGACTCTATCTNAAGATACCTCCTTCCGACATTGGGTTAGTAAGACCTTTGATTATGGATTATGGTCCTTGGCAAGCTGAGCAAGAGAAATCGGTTTTTATCTATGCACTCCCACTCTCATCGGATAGAGTTCTTATTGAAGCAACGGCATTTGACAACGAAGTTAGGGAGGAAGAATATTTCATCGGGCATATAGAAAATTGGCTGGCGTTGCGGACAGGACAAAGTTTCNCGAACAAAATTGAATGTAAGGAGAGNGGGATATTACCCATGGGAGAAACGGAACCTCTTTTCAGGATTGAAAATTCTTTTGGAGCTGCTGGCGGAGCAACAAGACCCGCAACAGGTTACACTCTTCAAGGGATAGAAAGACAGCTATTGGTTACCNATTTATGGACCCTAAGTGGCGGCATCCCAAACTTTAAATTCTCAAAGCTCAGTCAGTTCATGGACTCAAAATTTTTAAGGGTCTTACATAATGAACCTGATAGTATGAAAGAGATCTTCCTTAAAATGGCAGAGGGCATGACTGGCGATGATTTTGCAAAATTTTTGACAGACAAATTTGATATCTTGATTGCAGCTAAAGTGATTTTCAAAATGCCTAAACTTTTATTTTTAAGAAATTATTATAGGTAATCGCATTGCTTTCATTAGTCGACACCATTTGCCTCGTTTCTATCGTCATTTTCGGAGTTCCGCATGGGGCTTTTGATTATGCTTTCCTGAGGAAGTCGGCCAAAGGGCGTAACGGCGCATTTATTAGAACAATTGCCGTTTACGTTCTACTTATTTTTCTATCACTAATATTGTGGTTTTTAGCGCCAACACTTTCGTTAATGCTTTTTCTTTTAATTTCAACGTACCATTTTGGGGTGGCGGACCCGTTACGTTTTTGCATTGATCCGCAAAGTCCTAAAATATTGGCTATCAGTTCCATCCTCATGCAAGGTGGTCTAACAACTATTTTATTACCGCTATTTCACTGGGCAACAGTTTCACAATACTTCACTGTCCTTCAGAGCAACCCAGAGACCCTGTTTCTTTGGCTTACATTCAGCAGTTCGTTGTGGGTCATAAGCGGCTTGGTAGTCTTTAAACACCTATTTGAGGCTAACCAAACAGCGAAGGTTGCGGCTACGCTACTAGCCTGCTTGCTAGTTTACCTCATGAAGCCACTGCTCTTTTTTGCAATTTTTTTCTGTTGTTTTCATTCGTGGTCACATTATAAAAATAGCATGCGACACATTTCTGTTGCAGGCCAGAGTTCATCAGTAAGTTTTTTCATTACAACGATCTTAGCCTGGGCATTAATTGTNATCGTTGGCCTTGGCTTCTTACCAATTGTTGGCGACGAGCTAACATTTGCTTCTGAGCCGAGCTTATTACGAGGAGTGTTCGCTACGCTTTTTGCTCTTACCGTGCCTCACATAGTAGTGGTAGATGTTTTGGTTGCTCCTAAAGATAGATCTGAATTAATGGATTTGGATCGGAGTGAGTTTACAACGTGAGCTCAGAATCGGAGATTGAGAAAAGAAAAAGAGACCACCTTAATTTGGCCGAGTCTCCTTCATGTCAGATGGATAGTTCCAATGGGCTNAATGCCATNAGATTTGAGCCCATAGCACTGCCGGAGTTGGATTTTTCTGAAATTGACACTCAAGTGGAATTTTTAGATAAATCGNTGGCATTCCCATTTCTAATTTCGTCTATGAGTGGTGGAGTGCGTGAGGCGGACAAAATAAATAGGACACTTGCAGAGGCGGCTGAAGCCTGCCANGTTGCATTAGGANTAGGTTCTATGCGAATNGCTTTGGAGNAGAAATCTGCTGAAGCATCCTTCAATTTAAGNAAATTTGCTCCATCTATTCCTATCTTAGCGAATATTGGNGGCACGCAGCTCGTTCAGNAANATGGAATTAGCGGCGCTCTTCGCTGCATTGANTTAGCNGATGCAGACGGNATNTACATTCATCTCAACGCCTTACAAGAGCTATTGCAGCCAGATGGTGATGCCGATTGGCGCGGTGTCTCAGCAGCTATCCAAGAGTTTGTTACTAGAGTCGCCTGTACCTGTCTTCGTAAAAGAAGTGGGTCATGGANTAAGTGCNAGCTCAGCAGCGATNCTGGTTGATCTCGGTGTCTCTTGGATAGACGTTGCGGGTGCCGGCGGTACTAGTTGGAGCCAGATAGAACATATTCGAGGTGGTAGAGANGGAGCGTCTGCTTTCGCTAATTGGGGNGTGACAACGAAAGAAGCGATTGAATCGATTAGAGATAAGGGCCTACCATGCATGCTTGTGGGTTCGGGAGGTCTGCGCAGTGGCCTTGACGCAGCAAAGGTCGTTCGGATAGGGGCTGATATTGCCGCCGCTGCGCAGCCCTTTTTGGAGCCGGCAAGAACGAGTGTTCAACAGACCATTAAAGTAATTGAGTCCTGGGAAAAAGATTTTAAGATTACGATGTTTAGTACTGGGAGTAAGAATTTGGACGAATTGAGAACAGCTAAATTGCTGAATGAAAGGGATCGCATTGAAGGCTGATTTTGCAGCTAGTTCAAATATTAAGGCGAAAGTTGTCTCTGCGCTTAAATATCTGTTTGTCGCCGATTCACTATCGATGCCTGTTCACTGGTTCTATCGGGTTTCTGATATTTATTCGTTATATCCTAATGGGATAACAAATTTAGAGGATGCTCCCTCCTACCATCCCGGTTCTATAATGAGCCTCCATTCGATTAAGGGGGGCGGGAGAAGAGAAAGTCGTCAANCACGTAAAGCCCCACAAATTGTTGGAGAGGTCATTCTTAAAGGAAAAGAACGTTACTGGAACCAACCTAACGTTCATTATCATCACGGCATGCGTGCTGGTGAAAATACTCTGAATGCTCATTGCGCTAGGCTATTGATGCGATCCATAAGTTCAAATAATGGTAATTACGATAGAACTGCATTCTTGCAAGCGTACATTGATTTTATGACGTCAGAATGTCCTTTGCATCCGGACACCTATGCTGAATCATACCATCGCGAATTTTTCGCTAATTTGGCGAGTGGAATACCTCCTGAAAAATGCGGCGGCAAAACTCATGATACCGCCTCAGTTGGCGGGTTAGTAACGATTGGCCCATTAGCATTGTCACTGCTGTTGTCAGGGCTCGGGCTTTCTGAAGTTCAGGCGACTTGTGCTGAGCATCTGCAATTAACTCATCCCGACGAAAGTCTTAAAAAGGTGAGTGACTCATATATAGCACTCTTAAAAGGCCTCCTCTTCATGACTTCGACGGCAGACCTAGAGGCCTTGATAGAATCTACCGCGCTGAGCAGCAACCAAGAAAGTATAAAGGGTTTAGTCGATCGACAGGTCCCTGACGGTATGGTCGTTGGACGCAAGTTTTCCTCTGCGTGCTACATAACCGACTCATGGCCGAGTATTTTATACTTGGCTTTGAAATACCATGAGAATCCAAAGTCGGCTTTGATGGTTAACGCAAATCTCGGTGGAGACAATGTGCACCGGGGAGCGATACTCGGAACCATCATAGGTTTAGCTAATTCTACCGCTGCTGTCCCGTTCTTTTCCGAACTCACTGAGAATCAAGCTCTTTCCAACGAGATCGAGGTGCTCTGCGGCTTGGACAACGCTTAGTTGCTATGCGGAAACATTTTGGAGAATATCCCATACCTTGTTAGGAGACACCGGCATGTCGAGATGTCTGATGCCATGATCCGATAGTGCGTTGACGATTGCGTTCACGATTGCAGGTGGAGCACCAATTGCCCCTGCTTCGCCTGCCCCCTTTATGCCGAGAGGGTTAGTTTGGCAGGGAACTTCGTTTCTTTTAAAACGTATCGCAGGAAAATCATCAGCGCGAGGCATCGTATAATCCATAAAGCTTGCGGAAAGTAGTTGGCCTGACCCAGACTCATACTGACAACTTTCAAGAATAGCTTGCCCAAGGCCTTGGGCAATTCCGCCGTGTACTTGGCCCTCGAGCAATAATGGATTGATTACCCGCCCAAAGTCATCAACNACCGTGTAGTCAACTAGTTCAATTTCACCAGTTGCCATATCGATTTCCAGCTCACAAACGTGTGTGCCATTTGGATAAGTAGCCTCCTCNGGTGCAAACGTTTCTTTCTCATCAAACGCAACATTGCTCTCGCCCGCAGCTTTTTCTGCGACTGACCTAAAGGGAACCACTCGATCTGTACCNACTATTTTGAAATCGCCGTTATCGAATTCAATATCAGAAACTGCGCTTTCGAGCATTTCTGCCGCAGTTTCCTTCGCTTTTTCTATCAATTTTTTTGATGCTGAACCAACGGCAGACCCGCCAACAGGAACGGACCGCGAACCCATAGTACCTCCTCCGGTCTCGATAAGGTCGGAGTTGCCTTGTACTACAGAAATTTCTTCGAATGTAATGCCCAGAGAATCACAGAGAATCTGCCTAAAAGCTGTTTCATGACCCTGGCCGTTGGAAAGGGTCCCTATGTAAAGTGTGACATGGCCCTGGTCTGAAACTTCTAGCCGAGCTTGTTCTGGCGAACCACCTGCGCAGCGTTCAATATAACTAGCCAAGCCAATGCCTAGTAACTTCCCACGGCTTTTTGCGTCTTGTCGTCGCGACTCAAAGTCATCCCAATTTGCTGCGATTAACGCATCATCAAGATTTTTTTGAAACTCTCCGGAATCATAATTTGAACCCAAAGCGGTTTTGAATGGCATTTCACTGCTAGGTATGAAATTTATCCTGCGAATATCAGCGGGAGTGATTCCAAGATCGTAAGCAGCAACGTCTAATAATCTTTCGATGGCATAAATAGCCTCGGGTCTACCTGCCCCTCGATACGCATCAACTGGAGCAGTATTCGTGAAAACTCCTTTCACTTCTACATAAGCTGTAGGGATAGAATAACAACCGACGAGCATTGAGACTCCAGCATCGGTTGCGACAAACGGTGCGAAATTAGACAGGTACGCGCCTAAGTTTGCTGTGGTGCTTACCTGTAGCCCAAGTATTCTTGCATTTTCATCGAGTGCCAGCTTCAAATTGCTGACATGATCTCGACCATGACTATCACAGAGGAATGCCTCGCTTCGATCCGAGATCCACTTAACAGGCCTGCCGAGTTTACGTGCTGCAAAAAGAACGCAGACATATTCGGGAAACAGAAAAATTTTCATGCCGAATCCGCCGCCGACATCATCACAAGTGACTAAAATTTCTTCTTCTTCAACATTGAATATTTGAGTGGCTAGAAGCCTGCGCATCACGTGCACGCCCTGGCAGGAGACATGAAGCGCTAGGCGGTTATCGGGCTCTAAAGACGCGATCGCCCCCCTGGTCTCCATTGATGTAGGCACAACGCGATTGTTAATCAGATCTAGCTCCACTACCTGCTTCGCCTTAGTAAAGGCCTTGTTTGTATCACCTTTATTACCAGCTTCCCAATCGAAACAGGTATTGTTCTTTGCATCGCTCCATACTTCACTAGAATTTTCTAACGTGGCCTGGTTGGTTTCGACCACAGCAGGTAATATTTCGTAGTCAATCCATACCTGTTCTGCGGCGTCGATGGACTCTTCCCGAGTTTCTGCTATAACAATCGCAACCGCGTCCCCTACATGTCGAACTTTAGCNTCAGCCAATGCAGGTCTCGGNGGCATGACACAAGGGCTTCCNTCTTTATTATTTGCAGGGGCCATGCAAGGGATGTTGCCGATGCCTTCATCCTTGAGGTCGGCAACTGTATATATACCCAAAACCCCGGGCATCNATTTCGCTTCCTNGGTATCTACTGACTTAATCTCTGCGTGAGCATGAGGTGACCGNACGAACGTCGCAAAACTCTGGTTNTCTAGCTCTATGTCTTCCACATAACGACCTTTNCCNGAAAGCAATCGGCCATCTTCAAAACGAGTCGCGGGTTGTCCAATTCCAAANTTCTGCATGTTCTATCCCTACAAATTTGTAAAAGTNGTGNGTGGNTATTAACTCAGAGTCCATNAAANATCATTGCCNCTGCATTGAGTTGAACTAATCTCTTNGATGAGANTAGCCTAACATAGTCTAGAGATCTTTGGANCGATTCNNTAAAAGTTGATGGAANACCNNAATAGGTTCNTCTACTTAGGNTTTTCGAAGGCAAAAACAAAGCGATCAGTTTTTCCCTGCACATCTAGATCAAAAACGATCAAGCTACCATCGTCTAGGGGGTTACGTAGTGCTTCCGATGATTTGATAAACTTGAAACCAGCTGACTCTATTTCCTGACGGGCGAATGACTCTTCGATACGGTGCAGATCGGTTAAAGTCTCTAAATCCATTCTGGCATCTGCAGAGTGGTCTACGACTACGAATCGACCGCCGGGTTTTAGCGCCGAAAAAATCTGGCNGAGGAAATATCGAGTGTTTGCGGGCTTGCCGACCGGAACGTANGCGTTCCCATCATAACGTTTTGGAATCACATAAAGATCATGAAACGCCATGACAATTAAGATAGCGTCAAGACTGTCCTCCTCCAGATCAAGATTGATCCCGCTTCGAGTGTGGCGTGTTATGTTGCCNGGATCTCGTCCTGAGGCAAAACGATCGTTGAGTCCATTGATGCCCCAAGCCTCAAAACCATCGTTGTTATGCAGAATTACTTCGCCGTTATCACCAACGACTGATGCCAACAATTCACTGTAATACCCACCACCTCCAAATATATCTGCTATGCGGTCTCCGGGTTGAATTGCTAAGAGAGGTATAACTTCTTCTGGCTTACTGCGTTCGTCTCTGGATAGGTCATGAGCTAACCGACCCTCTTTATTTATGGCCAAAAGCACTTCACTTTTATCAATATCTATTGTGAATGCAAAGCTCGGGAAAGTTATAAAGATTAAAGTGGCTACCTCTCTTAAAGACATAACTAGTTTTTCCATTCTGTCTTGCGCAGCTCGACCCGTCGTATCTTTCCGCTCACGGTCTTGGGTAGAGAGTCGACGAATGCAATTTTGCGGGGATACTTGTAAGGTGCTGTAACGGCCTTGACGTGATCTTGTAAATCTTTAACGAGTTGTTCGCTTGCTTCAAAAGTTCTTGTTAAAACTACAAATGCCTTGACAATTTCGCCGCGAGTTTCATCAGGGCTTGAAACCACAGCAGACTCTGCGACACTAGGATGCTCTAGCAGAGCACTTTCTACTTCGAAAGGCCCGATCCGATAACCAGCAGACAAGATCACATCATCGGCTCTCGAAACAAACCAGAAATAACCATCCTCGTCGACATAGGCGCGATCTCCTGTGATATACCATTTGCCTCTCCTAGTGTCGGATGTTCTTTTAGGGTCACCTTTATATTCTTTAAACATGCCTTGAGGTCGATTGGGTTCGATAAGCACGGCTATATCACCCTCGACTNCCATAGCGACNTCATTGCCATCTTCGTTGATTACTGCCAGATGAANACCTGGCGCAGGCTTTCCCATTGAACCGGGTTTTGGTTCAATGAAATAAAAGTTTCCGCATAGGATCGATGTTTCTGTTTGTCCATAACCATCCCGAATAGTTAATCCTGTAGCAGATTTCCAAGTTTCTATGATCTCAGGATTTAACGGCTCCCCGGCTCCGACGCAATGGCGTAAATTTGAGAAATCATATTTCGATANTTCNTCGAGAACGAGCATGCGATAAATGGTGGGAGCACCACACATAGTGGTAATCGGATAGTTCTCAATTATGGATAGAGTCTGTTTTGCGCTGAAGTTATTACTATGGTGCACGAATAAGGCGGCGCCACAATTCCANGGCCCGTAGTAACTGCTCCATGCCGCTTTTGCCCACCCTGTATCGCTGATGTTCCAGTGGAGGTCGTTTTCAGAAAGGTTCAACCAATATGGACCAGTAACCTNATGTGCAATCCCATAATCNTGGCGATGGATTGTCATTTTTGGTAGTCCTGTTGTGCCAGATGTGAAGTAACACATGGACTCTTCGCTAGCTTCTGTTTGAACCGAATTATAATTGGTAGAGTTGTTCTCAAGCAGATCATCGTAATTGAGCCAGCCGTCTCTTCTTGCATCAACCAGTAGTTTAGTGTGNAGCTTAGGGCAGGAGGATTGAATTTCTTCAACTTTGTTTGCATTGGCTTCGTTAGTGATGATGGTAGTAGCGGAGGCTGCATTGATTCGATACGAAAGATCCTTAGATGAGAGTTGGCTGGTTCCAGGTGAAATAATAGTACCCATTCGCAGAGCGGCAGTGAATGCTTCCCACCACTCGATTTCTCTTCCTAGCATTAATATGATTACGTCGCCTCTTTCTACTCCGGCAGACTTTAATCCGTTAGCAAGGCGCTTGGAATGGCTCGAGATCTCAGAAAAGCTTCTTGTCTTTTGGTTAGCATTGTCGTCTATCCAGAAAATTGCCAATTTGTCTGGATCTGCATTCGCCCAACGATCGATTACATCTGTAGCAAAGTTATAATGGGTTGGCCTATCCCATTTGAATGATGCACAAAGCTCTTGGTAATCAATATTTGAATGCTTATACATGGCCTACACTTTGGTTTTGGGTATTTCTTGCGCTAACAAAAAGCCCCACCTCAGGAGGCAGGGCTTTTGAAGAAAATAAACTTCAATTTAGCTGTTAATCGTTTCCCACCAGAGAACGCGATTCTCGCTCTTTGCGCTCAGCTACGAGTTTTTCATAGCCTTCCTCATCTAGGTGAGTTATTGCTAGCCAAGCATGCGACATCTCATCTCCGGTTCTGCTGCCACCATATACCCATTGGTCTGGGTCCGGATTGTTTGGATTGTCTGCCGTATTATCGTACCACTGCTTCAATACCAAGACAGCTCCTGTAGGTAAGAGAGGAGCTACATCTGGCTCATAAATATGACTATGGTGCCATGTAGCACTCCAATTAGAAACTTGGCTGATTTGTTCAGTGCGGCCGGTCTCAGGATAGAATATTTCAAAAGAAGCTGCATTCATTCTGAGGTGTCCATGAGGCTGAAAGCTATCAATACGAACGGGGTGATCGAAAGAGTGAAAGCCCTGGGTCATGCTGTAGCTATTGGGCGGAATTACCATTTTCTCGTTTCGCTCTTGCGCGCCATTGTACTGAATGTCGTACTGAGCGAGGTCTTGTTTATAGACGCCGCTTCCTGACTCGTATCCTTCGTCGTGAAACCAAAGTCCTATTTCTACGACGTTGTCTTCAATCATTTCGCCTTGAGCCGTTGCTCCAACGCCTCCTGGAAACATATGAATATTCCACTGGATTTGCGCCCCTGCTGGGATAGTCCGACAGACACCTTCTGGAACCATCTCACCCCACTTGCCCATAGCATACTCTGTCAGCATGCCATAGCGATCCAGTCCATTCTCGTCGTTAGGCACATAAACGGACGAGTTTGCATGATGGACCACAGCAGAAGCATCACCGCGAGGTTTGACTTGTACTGCCTTTATGCACCTATTTGCTGTTATTCCTGGGTCAACATATTCTCTGCTCCAGAGATCATTACCACTTGCCGGTATGTCGTATGAACTTGAGGGGACAATCAGGTCGGGTTGCCCCAGCTCAGCCGCAAAATTCCATTCGTTTGGGTCTTTCAATTGGAAAGGAGGGGGAGACATATCTGTGTCGCCAAGAGGTGCGCCNTGTTCGACCCACGCGACNATCTGATCTATCTCATCTTGCTCCAAGCGCCAGTCACCGATCAAATGTTGAATGCCTACACCTTCGTCATAAGCGTAGGGGGGCATTTCTTTATTAGCTACTTTGTATGAAATCAGGGGTGCCCAGGGTCGGATTTGATCGTAGGTCTCAAACTGCATTGGGCCTATACCGCCCTCTTGGTGGCAAACAACGCAGTTCTCGTTGATGATTTGCCCAATCTCACCGTTGTAAGTGAGTTCCTCGTGGGCTTCCTGTGCTTGAATTAAGCCCGTGAATGAAACTGCCACTAGAAAGCTTGAGTATTTGTTAAAAATTTTCATAGTGTTTTCTCAGCTGATTGTTTTATATGTGTTTTTTTGCTTATGCCAACTATAATCGGCTCTGCCTTTTAAAACTGTGATATCTAAGCTTGATTTAACTGCTTGATATACCCATAGTCAAGTAATAACGGCATCAAGGAGCTGGTATCGGGATAATTCTCTCTTTTTTTTGATGTCTTAAATGCTTGAAATAAAGCGATATTAGGAGTGCGATCGATGAAATTACAGAATTTGTTTCTATTTGTTTCCGCGCTGGCCTTCTTGCCATCGGCTATTTTTTCTCAATCTGCAGAGCCTATGGCTCATGGTGTGCGAAATGATTTGCCCAGACCCTATGAGACACAGCGTGATTGGGGAACTTTGCCTGCGGGGACCGAGGCCTGGGCTGCAGTGACAGGAGTGGAGCCTTCACCAGATGGGAGCTTTATTTACGTTATACATCGATGTTTTGAGAATTCTTGCGCAAACCGGCTGGAACAGCCTATTTTAAAATTCGACTATGAAGGACAACTAATTTCTGCTTTTGGTGAGGGGCTTTTTGTTTTTCCTCATGGAGCCACTGTTGATTATGAGGGTAATCTCTGGGTGGCAGACGCTCAAGGGAATGATGGAATCGGGCATCAAGTAATTAAATTTAGCCCGAATGGCGAGGTCTTAATGACGCTTGGTCGCGCCGGTTTTGGTGGGGCAGGGCCGAATCTACTGCATTCACCTAATGATGTAGTTATTGACCCAAGTGACGGAGATATCTTCGTTGCGGATAGTCATCGCAGAGGTTTGAATAATCGAATAGTGCACTATGACGCGGAAGGAGTCTTCATCAAAGAGTGGGGAGGCAAGGGCTCGCAGGATGGGCAGTTAAGTGAACCGCACACAATAGCGATGGATTCAAAAGGGCGTCTTTTCGTGGGCGATCGCGAGAATAATCGTATCCAGATATTTAACCAGGACGGAGAATTCATTGATGAATGGCGTCAGTTTGGTCGGCCGAGCGGGATTTTCATCACACCCGATGATCGGATCTATGTTGCTGACTCGGAGTCAGGACCGGACACTGGGGCTGGGGAGTTGATGGGGATAATGAAAGGCATTCGGATTGGCTCTGCGGTGACTGGCAGTGTAGATGCATTCATTGAGGACTTAGAGCCTTTACGAGACGATCATTCCGGAGCGGAGGGCGTTGGTGTTGATCACGATGGAAATGTGTATGGGGCAGTGGTTCGTCGTCGCATGCTAGAGAGGCATGTTTTAGATTGAAGTTTGAGCATTTTTTAAAAAAAACAATGTTATACTGCAGTATTGTAACCCGCTCTGATTAAGCGGAGTCCCCCAATATTTTACCGGTAGTAAAAAATTATGAAAAAGTTAATTATGATGGTATCACTTGGTCTACTTGTTACAGCTTGTGAGAGTTTGTATGAGAATAACGATGATGGAATTCCAAGGATCCGAAGTCAAAGAGACGTAGAGGCTTATAACGAGACCGTGAGCTCTGAAGGCGAAAAACTAGTCTGTGAGAGAGAGCGTGTCATTGGTTCAAACATTCGCCAATGGGTTTGCCTTACCATCGCGCAGCGGGATGCTCTGCAACGACAAGCACAAGATCAAAATGAAGCGTTGCTCGGCAGATAATCGACGAATACACTTAAGGGGATAAAATGAAAAAGATTCTTCTAGGCCTTCTAACTAGCTTTGTTTTAGTTCTCGCCTCCTCACTAATAGTGCCGGGTATTTCTCAATCTGTTAACGCTGAACAGGGCGCCCGAGAGCTATCTGCGAAAGACCTCGAGCAAATAAAAGAATTGTATGCGCGTTACAATCAGGGCAGTGATTTTCGTGATACGGAGCTATTTCTATCAGCCTTTGCAGAAGACGCAGTCATGACTCGAGAAGGCGGTGACATCGTTGGCATGGATGGACTCCGTGCTGATAGGGCGAGAAGGTATGAGGGTAAGACCGGAGATGTCGGTCGACGCCATATCAATGGAAGTTACCTTATTACGCCGACAGCAGATGGCGCTGAGGCAAGAACGTACTATCTGTTAATGGATGTAACGGTTCGGCCACCAAATGTCATTTCCTCGGGGTATTACGAAGATAAATTTGTAAGGACTGATGCGGGTTGGAAAATTAAGCACCGCACACTCTATCGCGATACGCTGGACTATTAAGTTTCTTCTTTAAGACAATAGAGAATCGAACGTTCTTTTGTTTACTTAACCAAAGTCTTATATCGTAGGTATGACCCATATTGGAGATGACCATCCACGTTCTTGGATGGTTGGCGGTAGGTCGGGCCTAGGTTCTATTCCGGCTCGAACAGCGTCCCAGGTAGACCAACGGCATGTTGGGTTTTCGATTACTCGGACATAGTAAAAAGCATGTTGAGTTGGATCGTAATCGGGGTCAGTCCAACGTGTTTTCAACTCGGTTGAACCAAGATCAGAGCTGATGCTGCAGTCTTCGAGATTGACGACTGCTCCGTTATCAGTGCAGCGATTGTTACTGGGGTTCATTTCCATGTTGTCAGCACAAGCTACATCGTAGATCTGCTCATGGATTTGATTGTCCTGAACCCATCCCTTAATAATTTGCAGGCGTTGCAAGGGGGCGCTGTTGGGGTCTTTCGCAGCCCAAGCTATGAAGGTAGCACGTTGGTCAGTGTTCGCTATATAGTTGCCACCCATACTCACTCCAGATTCATATGACTTTTTTACTAATTCCCTTTCGTTAATTGCCGGCAGATCATGTCCTGCAAAAAAACGTATTTTTATACGGGGCCCAGAGGTGCCGAATGTCTCTTTTCTACGGAGAGCGTCATAGATTGAATCCCGAGTATTCTGCTCCGCCCAAACGCCCGCGAGCCCAGAAGCTCCAAACTTAGCATAACGGTCAAAGTATAAGTCTTCNCCCTCTTCGTTCGTTTCAAGGGGCAGAGAGCCCCTATTCTGGGCATTACTNTCGAGCAGGCCCGACACTCCATAAAAATTTTCTTCGCTCCCCACATGAGTAGCGTTGTGGGTATCACTCGAACCGATTACTCCAACTTTAAATGGATTGAANCCCTGGTCAGCCTGAAGTTCTATTCCGTCTAGCAGAGCCTTTCTAACGTAGCTNCCTTGAGGTTNAATAGGAACAGAGCCGCCGACGCTGAAGGGCTGTAATTCAAATCCAGCCAATTCATCATTCATCGATAGGGCTGGGTGAGTCTCTGAGGTTCCTTTAACTTGAGTTATTTCAACGAGAGGCTCATTTCTAATTCTCTGATTCGCGTATACGGCATCTAGCGGTCTGCCTTGATAATCAACTAACGCAAACATAAGTCCATCAGATAAGTTTGAATTGTGTGGTATCGCGAGACTTTCAATGCCATTAGCTCGATTACTATCCATCCATGACCACAAGTCTCGGGGGTCATCTGAATCTATCCGAGAAAAAGGTATTTCCGGAGCTACTGAGCCTTTGAATATTACATTGCGATGCAACATTTCGTTTTCAGGGCCAGTGCCAGTGTATTCATAAGCGATAAATGTGGTGAATTTCCCTGGTTCGTAGTGCCGATTTGCGCTGGAAACAATATCGTCCCAGGCGTTTTTCACAACCTGTTCATCCATGACCTCGCTTCCGTTGCCTGTGTTGGCGAAATTTGCGAATCGAAGAAATACGGATCTGCGAAAAAGCACATCTGAGCTTAATGAGTCTATGCCCTCTGCGACCGGGTGTGCGGAGAGTGCAGATTCACCATTAGCCATCTCGCGAATAATGCCTAAATAATATGCATGGTCACTAACGCCATAGAAATCTAAAGGCGTATCTAGCTGCATATCAAATCCAGCAGGATGTCGGATGGGAGCACCTTTTGCAAATTCATAGGCATCATTGGGAGAGGCGATGCCTCCAAAAATAAAGGCGTCNTANGAGTACATTGAGTGCACATGTAAATCGCCAAAGTAGGCATTNCNCTGAGGGTTGAAGTCGGCGGTTCTCTCTAAGCTATCAATAACGTTAGTTGTCTCCGAACGTCTTGATGAGTTTGTTTCGCCGCAGGACATTAGCAGGCTTAATAAAGTGGCAAACAAAGATATTCTGAACATGTGTCCCTCAGTCTTCTCGCTGCTTGGTTGTTGCTCAATGCTTCAATGAGCAGTCTACAGTGTTGGTGNATGATTATCTAAAGAATTGAATGTTTTCTTTTCTAAGAGGGGCCGTCAGCTCGCGTTAAAAGATTTACGCCANAAAAAGNGGAGCAATTATCAGCCATGATCTTTTGATAAACCAATATGAGGCAATTATGCCACTGAAGTAGATTGGCGTAGAGAAAAGAAGCTTGTTTTTTTTGAGATTCGTAAACTGAGTGACAAAAAGTACGAAAAAGACTACCGTCAATTGCGCAATCTCTAAACCTACATTGAATAATAGGAGCGCGTTGAATTGGCTAGACTGTGGTAATCCGATTTCTTTTAGNGCTCCAGCAAACCCTAGACCGTGAAGCAATCCAAAAGCAAAAACAATGGAGATCAGAGGCTCGATTGAGTGGGCTTTGGAGGTGCGAAGATTTTCGTGCGCTAATAAAATGATTGTGCCGGCTATTANTGCCTCGATCGGTGTCTGAGAAATTTCTATAAATTCGAAAACAGACAAGGCTAATGTTGTTGAATGAGCTAGCGTAAAGACTGTGATGATTTTAACTAAGTCAATCGGCTTTTGGACCAAGTACATCAACATTAATAAAAATAAAAGATGATCGTAGCCATATAGTAAATGTTCGAACCCAATAAGCAGGTAAATGGGTAATCGATAGTCCTTGGCATTAAGTTCCACCTTCGGTTGATCGCCTGTTATCAGTAATGTGCTAACTGCCTCTGACTCCTGATTTGATATAGAAATTCTGGCTAAGGCATCTATCATAGTTCTCTCTAGGCCAACAATTTCGATCTCTCTCAATGGAGACTCCGTGCAGTTCAATTCGTAATTCTCAGTGATGGACGAGTTGTTTAGTTGGGTGGCTATAGAGGTCTGTTCACAATTAGTCTCTAGGATCAGACCAAGGAATTGCCCGGCTATTTGGGGCTGCCGCAAAGAAGCCTTGTGAATGTGGGAAATATCGGTTGAGGTGATTTCTAGGTAGGCAGGCCTCACTTCATGCCCATCGCTCATAGAGCTCAGAGTTATGCCGAGGAGAAATAAAAAACGCGTCATCTTGGTTTTATAGTGATTGAATATTTGTCCGCCAACTCCCTAATAAATTCAGACTTCGCTAATTCGTCTTGGCTTCTCTGGAAGTCCATCTCTACTCGGTCTTGGATGGCAGCTAAGGGAGTGACTTCTTTTGGGTGAACAGTAATGATTTGAATCAAATGGAAGCCTAAACCACTTGAAAAAGGACCTTGCCATAAATCGGCCGCTATACCGGCAATTTTTTCTGCGAACCTGGAGCCAAAAGTGGTATCGATTTCAAGCGCACTACGGAACGCATACCGTGAATTCAACATTGAGGGCTCGCCGACTTCGCTTGAACTATCGCCGCGATTTATCGATAGGAGCGCATCCGCGGCATCTGCTTCACTTTCGAAGTATAGCTGCTCGAAGGTATAGCGTTCGGGTAATGTGTAGTTCTGAATATTTTTTTGATAATAATTTTCAAGGGTTAAGTCAGGTTTGGTCGTCGAGGAATTAGATTCGGCAATGAAGCCGAGCTTCTGTATCAATCGTCTTCGAACGATTGAGTCTTCATGGTCGAGTCCTAGTCTCAAAGCTTCTCGGTATAAAACCTCCTCTTCAACCCAGTTCTCGACAAGAGAATCGAGCTGTTCAGGGGTGACTANGCTGCCAGTTTGTGTCTCCCAAAGTGTTGCTAGTCTTTGTTGCTGAGCTACAGAGACGACTATGGATTGGCGGTCTGAACCAGCTAAAGAGTCAAGAAGGAATAGCACAGAACCTAATAATAAAAACCCAAACAAGGGGTTCTTAAGGATTCTTGCAATGGTCATATTAGAACAAGATCATTTATTTGTGAGGTAGGAATTTGAATTAGCTAACTGCTTTTGCGGGTTCATGCTTAATATCACTTTCGTCAAATTCTCGGGTCCAGGCCGCAAACTCCAACATTATGCCGTCTGGATCGGTGAAATAGAGTGATCTAACGAAGGTCGTATCGGTTATCGTAGGACTTGCTCCTCGCTCTGAATCATCATGATTCACGACTGCTGTGACATCTACCCCAGCGTCTTCAAGCTTCTTCTGATACTCCTCAATCTTTTCTGCTGGTATGTCAAAAGCGACATGATTCATTGACGCGTGGGCGGATGTGATTGAGCCTTGACCCACCAGTGAGACTGGATGGCTCACGCCAGGTTGGCTAGCCGGAGCGTCCGGAAACCAAAAGAATGCGAGTGAGTCTCCTTTTCCTATATCGAAGAAAAAATGCTGGCCCATATTGTTGGGTAACTCGATAGTTTTTGTGAGAGGCATGCCCAATATTTCCGAATAAAACTCAACGGTTTTTTCCATGTCCTTGCAAACTAACGCAAGGTGATTAATACCTCTGATGTCAAATTTTTCATTTTTGGACACTGGAATCTTCCTCATAGTATTTTGATCAAATGATACAAAACTTGCTTTTGGCTTTTGTGAGCTCATGATTGACTATCTGAAGCTAAAGTCAAGGGGTTTGGTTTCTGTTATATTCGATTTTTTATTTTAATACGGTGAATGAGCTATGCCACGACTTACAGGTGTTTCTAAAAAAGATGTTAGCGGAACAATTGCTAAATATTATCAGGCATTATTTGGGGATAGAGACCCTGTCAAGGAGCCGGGTACAGCAACGGGTACCCCGGGGAACTGGTGGACCGTTTTCGCTAAGGTTCCCTATATTTTTGATCATGCCACAAGCCATTTCGGAATGTTCGGTATGTTTTCTGATAAAAGTGTGAGTCAACTTGATCCATTGGCGAGAGAACTTGGCATACTGAGGGCCGGATATACCCAAGGAAGCCAGTTCGTCTTTTCGCAGCATTGCAAGGCGGCTAGGAAGTTCGGTTTAGGTGATGACAAAATTTCTGCTATTCCACATTGGCAGGTATCGCCACATTTTGATGAAAAAGAAAGATCAATACTGGCTTGGGCTGATGCGCTGGTTCTCCAGGGAGGTAGGGCATCTGATGANCTTTTTGACTCTCTTCATAGTCATTTGTCCGAGGAAGACATTCTGGAACTCACCTATCATGTAATGGGCTACAACCTACACGCCGTTTGCTGTAAAGCCTTGCGNTTAGAATATGATGATGTGCCTGAAAGAATTCAGGAAATACCAATACCCAGTGACGGCGCAGTTGCAGATTGGGCTGGAACAGCCTGGAAGGACTAACTCTTGAAGACCGAATTTAATTGAGCTGATTTATTCATAGTCAGGGAGGCCAATCATCTTGTTGTATTCGTCAAAGCTAAGCATGGATGGAGGCTTGTCATGCTGTGATTCATTCAATAATGCTGAGTAGCATCTTTGAAGAGCATCTGTTGCAGAAAGGAGGGCTGTTACTGGTCGTAAAACAATCTTGAACCCAAGCTGATCAATTTGTTCGAGAGAGAGCTCCGGAGTTTTACCTCCTTCGACCATGTTGGCTATCAGCGGTACTTCGGGAAAAGTACTCTTTATTTTTTGCATTTCCTCAATAGATTGGGGTGCTTCTATAAATAGTATATCGGCTCCTGCGCAAAGGAATGCGTCTCCTCTTCGCAATGCTTCATCAAGCCCATGGGTCGCTCTGCTGTCCGTGCGCGCGGCGATTAAGAAGTCATCTGNGTTTCGGCTCTGAACGGCGGCCGCAATTTTCGTTTTGGCCTCATNTATATCAACGACCTCTTTATTCTCCATATGGCCACAACGCTTTGGGATGACTTGGTCCTCTAATTGAATACATGAGACGCCGGCTTTTTCATAGGCTCTTACTANCCGGCTTACATTATGAACGCCGCCATATCCATTGTCGCCGTCTGCGATTAACGGAACGCCATCGATCGCATCCACAATTTGAGAAGCTCTGGTTATCATCTCGCTCGCTGAAATTAGTCCGATGTCAGGCTTTGCAAGCAATGTTCCGGAAACTCCAAAACCACTCATATAGAGTGCCTTAAACCCAGCTTTCTTAGCAATGTACGCCGAAAGTGCATCATATGTGCCGGGCGCTAAAATCGTTTTTTCGCTTTCAAGTAAAGATTTGAGCATGGGATATTGATCCTTCTAGGAGCATCGGTCTCTATAGGGTTTTATTAACATAAAATAGAAGAATGTAGCGACTAGGTTGAACGCGGGAATTGCGATTAATAAGGACTCGCGAATCCCTGAGTCCCCATCAAAAAAATTATCGTTTATCAGTGCGACAATTGTAGCACCCAGCGCTAAGCCGATGATGCTGATAACTAAAAGATAGAAGGCTGATAAAGTACCTCGCATTCGATTTGGTGTCACCTCCTGCAATATCGCAGCCGCTGATGGAATCGGTGCGACCATAAACCCATAGCTTAAGGCAAAAAATACCAGTGCGTAGAAAGCATTATCTGTGAGAGCGAACAGAATGGAAAAAGGGACTGCCATGAGGGCGCATATCAGGCAAAAAATTGCCTTACCCCCGGCGAATAAAGTTGACATCCTATCGCTTAGGAATCCTCCGCCAACTAGTCCCATTAATCCACCTAGGATAAGGGACATGCCGATGTTTAATCCAGCCTCACTCAGCGACCAACCATGTATCCTGATGAAGTAAACAGAGACCCAAGAGTTTATTCCGACTAGGGCAAGGTTGCTGAAACTTGCAGCGGCGTGGTGCGGGAAATGAAAATCAATGTGCTGCNTAAAAAAGCGCTTCACTTCGTCGAGCGGAACTGGANCTCCTTCATNGNCATTTATNNTANTCGCAATNATTCTTNTTGGTTCTTTGATCAACGCAGTAAGGNCTGCGATGAANAAACCTGGCAGCCCTACTAGAATAAAAACCCACTGCCAGCCAGACAGAAATTCTATACCGAAGAGTNTGGTACTTCCTGACTCATTTTCTGTAACGAAGGAAATTACGGACCCCCCAATAATAAGAGCGAGTCCAGCACCAAAGGCAGTGCCCATATTGAAAACGCCCATAGCAAAACCAAGTTTTCTGGGAGGAAACGTGTCTGCTAGCATGGAGTAAGCAGCTGGTCCAAGTGTTGCCTCACCAACGCCAACGCCGATTCTTGCCAAGAATAGTTGCGCATAGTTCTGTGCCAAGCCGCACATGGCGGTCATGAGGCTCCAGAGAGTGATACCGACAGCGACTATATTTTTTCTTGATCGGGTGTCGACTAATCTGCCAATCGGGATCGCGACAAGGCAGTAGAAAATCGCGAACGAAAGACCTAGTAA
>NHGO01000026.1 GCA_002172295.1 Gammaproteobacteria bacterium TMED139
AAATTAAATAACGTAAATGTTAAGTTTCAATTAGAATCAAAATAAAAAAGTTAAACCACGTTACGTTGAGCNAAGGNTNATTAGAGAGTCTTAAAAATTTCTTCCCTTATTGCGTCAACTTTAGCCAAACCATTTACCTTTATTACACGAACGTTTGTGTCGGAATTAGATAATTTTGTATAAAANTCCACTAAAGGTTTAGTTTGGNNGTGGTATACATTTAAACGATTACGAATGGTTTCTTCTTTGTCGTCCTCTCGCTGAATCAGCTCTCCACCAGTAACATCATCCGCGCCTGCTAATTTCGGAGGGTTATAAACAACATGATAGGTNCGGCCAGATTCCACATGCACTCTTCGACCACTAAGACGTTTTACAATTTCATCATCATTTACATCAATCTCTAAAACAATATCAATTTGAATATCGCCNTCTATCAATGCTGCTGCCTGAGGAATGGTTCTTGGAAAGCCGTCAAATAAGAAGCCNTTACCACAGTCACCTTCCTTAATACGGTCTTTAACTAACGCAATAATGATATNGTCTGTTACCAAGCCGCCAGAAACCATAACCTCCTCTACCTGCTTGCCAAGGTCCGACTTCGCCTTNACTGCCGCTCTCAGCATATCGCCCGTAGAAATTTGAGGAATACCNTACTTCTCACAAATAAATTGAGCCTGAGTNCCTTTNCCAGCCCCTGGTGCNCCCAATAAAATTATTCGCATTCTAATCTCCNACTTAATTCATAATTATTTATTATTTTAGCTCGGTCAATTTAGCTTGGCTCCAAAGCTTATTTAATTCATCAATTCCCACATCTTTCACAATTTTCCCTTCCTTCTCAAGCTGACCCTCAATCCAAGTAAATCTGTTTTCGAACCTTGAATTCGCTTCTCGTAAAGCCGATTCAGGATCGACAGCCGCATGTCTCGCAACATTTACTGCAGAAAAGAGCACATCACCTAGCTCAGCCGAAGTTTTCTCTTTGTCTTTTAGATTTATAGCTTCTTCTAATTCAGTTATTTCTTCCTTTAGTTTTGAAATTACCTCAGATATTTCCGACCAGTCAAATCCTACCTTCGCTGCCCGCCTTTGCAGCTTAATACTCCTCAAAAGAGCAGGGAATGCCTTTGGCAAATCGTCAAGTGCGCTCTTTCGATTTTTCTTACCTACTATTTCCGATTTTTTCTCTTTTTCAACGAGTTTGATGAGATCCCAATTAGTACTAACCTCACTCGCGGAGATATTTGATCCTTCTCCAAAACTTGAGACTTCACCCGTTGGAAACACATGAGGATGACGGCGAAGTAACTTTAATACAATTGCATTAGCAACATCATCAAAATCAAATAAATTTTCTTCATCAGCTATCTGAGCATAGAAAATTACCTGAAAGAGTAAATCGCCTAATTCATCAACCAATTCACTCATATCTTTCTTTTCAATTGCATCAATTACTTCATACGTCTCCTCAATCGTGTGAGACATTAAAGAATCTAAAGTCTGCTCAAGGTCCCAAGGACAACCATAGTCTTTATGGCGGAGCATGACCATTACATCTCGCAATTTTTCAATAGCATTTTTCTTATCGAATAATTCCTTTCTCATTTAGTTACCTTATTGCTCTCTAATCATTTTGGTGCAAATTCAGCAATTGACTCCACATGACTTGTGTGCGGGAACATATCCATAACACCAGCAGACTTCAATTTGAATCCATTAGAGNCTAAAATATTAGCGTCTCTAGCGAGCGTCACTGGATTGCAAGAAACATAAACAATTTTTTCTGGCTTTAGTCTCGTTAAAAGGGGTATAACCTCACTAGCACCTGTTCGAGGAGGATCTAACATGACTTTTGTGTGATGATCAGTCGCCCACGAACCACTTAAGGGCGCTTTGTATAAATCCTCGACGTTAAACTCAGCATTAGAAATATTGTTGTTAAGCGCGTTTTCCCTGGCTCGCTTGACCATTTCGGCGCTCGCTTCTATGCCAGTCACACGTCGCACTTTTTTAGCTATTGGTAGCGTAAANTTCCCCAGCCCGCAAAACAGGTCAAGTACGGAGTCATTCTTTTGCAAGTNCAGTATCTCAATCACCCTATCGATTATCATCACGTTCATTTCACCATTAATTTGCGTGAAATCCAGGGGATGGAAACCTATATTTAAGGAATGGCCCGGCAGTGAATAGAACAACCGAGGAACGCCATCTTTTGGAAATATTTTCTTTACAGAGTCAACCCCTTCTGGTTGTAAATATATTTGAACAGCATTGGTTAGACCGAAATCTAAAATCACTTCTAAATCTTTATCACTTAGATCATTGAGGTGTCGAAAAACCAAAGCAATAAACTTTCCCTCGGCCCCATCTGCTTCACTGTCACCCACAGCAACCTCTATTTGAGGGATATCGAATGACGCATCCAGCGATGTGAGCATTAGGCGCAGAGGATTAATCAGAGCACTCACCTCATGATGAAGGACTTGACAACTCTGCATGTCCATAATGAAACCGCTATTCTTCTCTCTAAAACCAACTAAGACACCACCTTTTTTTACGACATGGCGCACCGCAAGCCGAGCTTTTCGCCGGTAACCCAAAACTTTNGCTCTAAGTTTAGGCAAAACGACGAAATCCTTCGCTTGCAAACCTGCTNCGTGTTCAAGTTGTTCGAGCAACACACCTTCCTTGAACGTTAGCTGTGAATCATTGTTTAAATGTTGCAAAGTGCAACCTCCGCAAGCACCAGCATATGTGCATGGGGGCTCAACCCTGTCAGGAGATTGAGTAATTACCTCGGTAGTTCTCAGCTCTGCATATTGACTTCTATTGGTTTGGTAGGCCGCCNTAACAATTTCTTTTGGCAAAGCACCTTCAACAAACACAACCTTGCCATTGATATGAGAAACGCCGCGACCTTCATTACTCATGCTTTCTATCGCAATTTCAACTGGATCGCTTTTAAGAGCAGTGCGGCGATGACGACGTTTAGCCAATTAACTTATCCAGTTCAGTTAGACAGCGGCGCTTCAGGAGGTGCAAATACTCCTGTGGAAAGATAACGATCACCCCGGTCGCAAATTATGGCGACAATCGTAGCATTCTCCACCCGAGCTGAAAGCTGCAATGCGGCAAATACAGAACCTCCCGAAGAGACGCCACAGAATATTCCCTCATCGACAGCCAACGCCCTCATAGTATTCTCAGCATCTTGCTGATCTACATCGATCACTTTATCTACACGCCTTACATTAAAGATCCTCGGCAGGTATTCCTTTGGCCAGCGTCTGATCCCTGGAATTTTTGAGCCATCAGTAGGTTGCAGCCCTAATATCTGGATATCCTTATTCTTCTCCTTCAAATAACGGGAAACGCCCATAATTGTCCCTGTAGTCCCCATAGAGCTTATAAAGTGACTTACTTCACCATTCGTTCCTTTCCAGATCTCAGGNCCAGTTCTTGAATAATGGGCGTCAGGATTATCTTGATTTGCGAATTGGTCAAGAACTTTCCCGCGACCTTGTCCCTGAAGATTCAAAGCTAAGTCTCTCGCTCCCTCCATTCCATCTTGCTCAGAGACCAGAATCAATTCAGCACCATAAGCAATCATGGCTGCTTTCCGTTCGTCACTGAGATTGTCTGGCATTATCANGGTCATCTTGTAACCCTTAATAGCTGCAACCATTGCCAAAGCTATGCCCGTGTTGCCGCTTGTAGCCTCGATAAGCCTGTCACCGGGCGAAATTTCTTGACGTATCTCTGCTTGTTCGATCATACCCAAAGCTGGCCTATCTTTTACAGAGCCCGCGGGGTTATTCCCTTCTAATTTGACTAAAATTTTATTAGTGGTGCGACCTGGCAACCGTTGCAACTGGACCAGAGGCGTGTTTCCTATCAGGCTCTCGATTGTTGGGTATGTCATGTTCAGNAGGGACGTATTAGAAATTGATTAGCGAAAATTATTCTACACTTTACACTATGTTCTATAAAGTAAACATTTAGTTTCAACTTCCTCTAATCAAATTAATTCGACGCAAAAAGATTTCGACTGTTTAGCGGCTTCTCTCCCAATAGTGAGGCGAACGCCAATCGCAAAAGACGCTTAGCTGATTTTGCTACTNTCTTACCTTCCATATCCATTTCTCTAATGGCGACCAACGTTTCACCCTCAAATACGTTATCAGGGAATTCTTCATCTTTTGACAAAATTACCATTTCAAAACCAAAATCTGGAATAAATTTATATAACTTGCCTTTCATGATCGGCTCGTTTGTTACATAGTCATCGCTTAGATTAATGGCATACCCAAGCTCCGCAAGTAATCTTAACTCAAAGACTCGTAATATATTTTCTAGGTCACCCGGGCCTTGCAAAGATACCAAAGTGTCTTGATAACTTTTATAGAGAGATTTGTGTTCTTCATAGTTGTGCAGTAGGCGACACAATATCTCATTGAGGTAAAGCCCGCTAAAAAGTCTCTCGCCCTTCAGTACAATTGCTCCAAAACCAGACTCTAGATATCCTAAGGTTTTAACTTCACCTCTACCACTAAATGCAATTAACAGNGGATGGAAAGGTTGGAGAAGCGCCCGATATTTTGAAGTTCGNCGTCGAGCGCCCTTTGCAATGACTCTGATTCGGCCATAATCAATAGTAAAAAAATCAACCATTAAGCTAGTATTTTGAAACGGTTGACTGAAAAGCACATAAGCCGGCTGCAATTGGACTCGATTATCCATAACCCATAACTTTATTCAAAATAACCCAAGCTTTGCAATGCTCGTTGATCATCCGCCCATCCACTTTTCACTTTTACCCAAAGATTTAACATAACCTTTTTCTCNAAAATTTTTTCCATGTCTTCTCGAGCATTTGAGCCAATACGCTTTAATCGGCTACCCCCTTTACCAATAATAATCTTTTTTTGTCCTGGCTTATCGACCAATATAAGACCATCAATCTTCAGTATTTTTCCATCCTCTACGAAATTCTCCACCTCAACAGTTGCTTCATAGGGTACCTCTTCACCTAATTGTCGAGTTATTTTTTCGCGAATGAGTTCTGCAGCTAGAAATCTTGAGCTTCTATTAGTAATTTGATCTCTAGGAAAAAGAAATTGACCCTCGGGGAGCAAGTTTTTTGTCAATTCGGCAATTTTCTCTACGTTATAACCAGTAACAGCAGAGATTGGCACGACTTCCCTGAACTGAAATAATTTAGAAAGCTTATCGATGTGCGGCAAAAAAGAGTCCTTTGCTTTAATCAAATCAATTTTATTAATTGCTAATATAACTGGAACGTCAATCCGCTCTAATAAAGCTAATACCTGAANGTCACCTTCGTTAAATTTAAGCGTTTCTATCACGAATACTACTACATCAACATCCGCAACTACATTCAATACCGTTTCATTCATGATTCGATTTAGTATTTTNTTTTGCGCNGTATTTAAGCCAGGCGTGTCAACAAAAACACACTGGTATTGGTTNTCGCTTGTTATTCCTAAAATCCGATGGCGGGTAGTCTGAGGCTTCCGGGAAGTAATGCTTATTTTCTGACGAAGAAGGTGATTAAGGAGAGTAGACTTTCCTACATTAGGCCTTCCAACAATGGCTATATAGCCACAGAAAGTCTTTACTGAATCCGCATCTTTTTTCAATGATCGTCTTCTAAAATTTGGAGCACTTTTTTTGCAGCCCCCTGCTCGGCTAGCCTTTTACTCGCAGCAAAGCTAACCTGCGGNTCAGCGCGGCCTTGAACTTTGCACTGGACATGAAAGATCTGCTGATGGGCCTCTCCCTCAATCTTCATAACGGTATACTCCGGCAAACCATGTCCAATCGCCTGCTCGAACTCCTGCAGTCTAGTCTTTGCATCTTTCGGCTGATCGATTGTCAAATTTTCTTCGATTCGCTTTTTAAATAAGAGTTCGACCACCGTGTTGCAATTTTTAAGCCCAGAATCAAGATAGATAGCAGCAATAAGAGCTTCGACAGCATCTGCAAGAATTGAGTCGCGCTCACTACCACCACTTTTCGTCTCACCTGAGCCCAACCGAATGTATTCGCCCAAATCTAAGTCTCGAGCAATTGAGGCTAATGTTTCTTTATTGACTAAAACTGAGCGCATTCGACTCAGGTTTCCTTCGGGCGCGGACGGGAAACTTTCGAAAAGTTTGTTAGCAATCACATAACCTAAAATTGCGTCCCCTAAAAATTCAAGGCGCTCATTATTTATGGTGCCAAAACTTCGGTGAGTTAAAGCCGTTTCAACTAAACTCTTATCAGAAAAACTATAGTTTAAAACGTGCTCAAGCTTATCTGGTTCTCTCGTCATTTAATTTCTATTTTATGATCAGAAAAATCGATTAATTACTTTATCAGCCGATTTTCAAAAAACGTCGGCAGATTGAGACCTGGCTCTTTATGCATCCAAACTGCTATCGCCTTACCAACAACATTCTCCTCTGAAACAGGTCCCCACTCGCGACTATCAGCACTGTTATCTCGATTATCGCCCATCATAAAGTAGTGACCACTTGGTACAACCCACGTTGTTCTGAGTCGTCGACCTCCAGCAGCATCTATATGCTGAGTCGGATGAGTCACACTCCCGAGAATTTCATTTGATAGAGTACCCGAAAGTTCACCTATACTGGTATTTACTAAGATATTTTCAATATAGTCTTTCTGAATTGCCTCACCATTGATATAGAGGCTTTTATCTTCGTAACGAATCGTGTCCCCGGGCAAGCCAATGACCCTCTTTATGTAATATTTGTTTTCATGAGGCGGAATAAAGACCATTACCTCCCCTCTCTTAGGGTGGTCAACATCAACTATTTTAGTCCCTATAACAGGAAGCCTAACTCCATACGCGTATTTATTTACTAAAATAAAATCTCCAACATTCAATGTTGGAATCATCGATCCCGTAGGTATTTGAAAAGGCTCAATCAAAAAAGAACGTAAAACTAATACGAGAAATAAGACTGGGAAAAATGATTTTGCATATTCAATTACCAGAGGCTCTTTCGACAATTCTACTAAGGAACGGTCTATCTCATCTTTCTTTCTACCTTTAGCTTGGTTGCGATTATACTCGTCAATTGCAACCATTCTAGATCGCCTCAACAATAATGAGTCCAGCAACCAAAGCCCTCCGCAGAGCATTACAAGAAGAACAAGAACTAACGAAAAGTCAATATCCATAGTTCTAAGAATCCACTTTTAACACCGCCAGAAAAGCTTCCTGAGGCACCTCAACATTTCCTACTTTTTTCATGCGTTTTTTACCTGCTTTTTGTTTTTCCAACAATTTTTTCTTCCGTGTTATATCACCACCGTAACATTTTGCCGTAACATTTTTTCGCAACGCCTTTACTGTTTGTCTTGAAATAATCTGACCACCTATTGCTGCCTGAATAGCTACATCATAAAGCTGCCGGGGAATCAGTTCTTTCATTTTTTCAGTCAATAATCTCCCTTTTGAAGTAGCGTGGTCGCGATGAACAATCAAGGCAAGCGCATCAACTTTGTCGCCGTTAATCAGGATATCCAGTCTGACCAGATTAGACTTTTCAAATCTGACAAAGTGATAGTCCAAAGAAGCATAACCTCTACTCACTGATTTAAGTCTATCGAAAAAATCTAAAACTACTTCATTCATAGGGATTTCATAATTTACAGAAACTTGCTTACCTATAAATTGCATATCCTTCTGAGATCCTCTCTTTTCAACACACAGAGTAATGACGCTTCCTAAGTGTTCTTGGGGAACGAGGATATTTGCCAAAACTATAGGCTCTCGCGTTTCCAAAATATTTGTTATCGCCGGTAAACGTGACGGACTATCTACCCTAATTACATCATTATTATTAAGAACAACCTCATACACGACGGTTGGCGCCGTTGTTATTAATGACAAGTTATATTCTCTTTCAAGCCTCTCTTGAATGATTTCCATATGCAGCATCCCCAAGAAACCGCATCGAAATCCAAAACCCAGAGCATCAGAATTTTCCGGCTCGTAGTATAAAGATGCATCGTTGAGGGTAAGTTTTGAAAGAGCATCACGAAAACTCTCAAAATCATCAGACGAAACAGGAAACAGCCCGGCGTACACCTGTGGTTGAATCTTTCTAAAACCAGAAAGTGCTTCTGCTTCGGAATTATTTGCCAATAGTATGGTATCGCCAACGGGTGCTCCATGAATATCTTTAATACCAGCAACAACGAACCCAACCTCCCCCGCAGACAGCTCCTCCATTTCACTCCTCTTGGGTGTAAACACGCCAACGCTATCTACCACGTGCCCTTTCCCTATCGATTTCGCTTTTATTTTATCACCTTTCTTNAGGTTGCCTGCAAAAACTCGNACTAATGACACNACNCCCAANTAATTATCAAACCATGANTCAATTATTAATGCCTTAAGTTCTCCGTTAAGGTCACCCTGAGGAGGTGGTACTTTTACNATGATATCCTCAAGAATCTGCTCAACACCCAAGCCGGTTTTNGCNGAAGCGCAAACAGCGTCTGTTGCGTCCAGCCCAATTATTTCCTCGATTTCTGTCCGCACCTTTTCTGGCTCAGCTTGCGGCAGATCCATCTTATTCAATACGGGAATCACCTCTAANCCNTGATCGATAGCNGTATAACAAGTCGCNACCGATTGAGCCTCTACGCCTTGCCCCGCATCCACAACAAGGAGNGCTCCCTCGCAAGCTGCCAGAGATCTGGACACTTCATAAGTAAAATCAACATGNCCAGGTGTATCAATGAAATTCAACTGGTACTGCTCCCCATTCAATGCCTGATAATGCAAGGTGACACTTTGNGCCTTAATTGTGATTCCNCGCTCCCGTTCAATATCGAGACTGTCAAGTATCTGTGCCTCCATCTCTCGGTCACTTAGTCCACCGCANANCTGGATAAAGCGATCTGCGAGAGTCGACTTCCCATGATCAATGTGCGCAATAATCGAAAAATTTCTTATGTGACTTAAGTCTGACAAAGGACAGCTCAGTAAACGTATATTGAAGGAGCGAAATTTTTTAAATAGATTACGGAGAAAGCTCTAAGGCCATAGTCGTGCCTTGCCCTTCTCGGAGGATTCGGACTGGCACGAACCCGGTCGGTGGTAGTTCCTCAATAATTGCTGAAAAACTTTCTTCTGAAACAATTACTTGCCTATTAAGGGCCACAATAACATCACCTTCTAAAAGACCAGCCGCTCGACCCGGACCATCATCCATGTCCGTAATACGAACCCCTGATACACCTGTCACCTGCTTTGTCTCATCACTCAATTCCGCCACTTGAAAGCCGAGAGGGTTTTCTCGTTTTTGGCTTGGNTGCCTGNTNACTGATGCCACTACGTTGGTCGGTGAGCTACCTAGTTCCACTGTNNGCGTTAATAATTCCCCATTTCGAAACAAGACAACTTCTGCCTTGGTCCCAGGCTTGTATTGACCAACATAAAAAGGCAAATCAGTATAAAATTCTATTTCATGCTCATTAAATCGTATAATGATATCCTCATCGCGAATGTCCGCTTTAGATGCTGGCGAGTTAGGTTGCACTTCGTCAACAAATGCTCCGCGAGGGCGAGCCATCTCAAAAATCTCAGCAAGCGCGTAATCTACCTCGCGCATTCTCACACCTAACAGTCCACGTTCTACTCTGCCACTCTCACGTAACTGAGAGACGACATTCTTGGCGACATTACTCGGTATTGAAAAAGAAATGCCATTTGAGCCTCCGGTACTACTGATAATCTGAGAATTAATCCCAACAACATCACCCTCGAGATTAAACAGCGGGCCGCCAGAGTTTCCCTGATTAATGGCCACGTCAGTTTGAATAAACGACATGTAATTGTACGAGGATCGCCCGGGAACGGAGCGTCCTTGCGCACTGACTATTCCAGCGGCTGCGGAAAATTCGAGTCCAAATGGTGATCCAATCGCCAAAACCCAATCTCCAACTCGAACATCATCTGAGTTGCCAAAACCGACTGAAGGTAAATCGGTTGCAGGAATTTTTAATAACGCTATATCGGATGGCTCATCAAGCCCAATGATCTCAGCATCAAAAACTCTTCGATCATTTAGATGAACTTGTATTTCATCTGCCTCAGCGACGACATGATTATTAGTAATTACATACCCGTCATCTGAAATGATAAACCCTGAGCCAACAGCACCGCGCTGCCTCATTTCCGGCAAGTTGTCCATATCTAAGTCCGGCTCCTGCCCTGGGTTTAATCTTCTGAGCAAGTCATTCAATTCCTGGTCATCAACAGGCGATCTAGCTTCGACCTGACGTGAGGTTGAAATTTCGACAATTGTAGGCCCNTTCTTCTCCACAAGGTCGGCGAAGCTGGGTAATTCAGCGCTATTAACCGCACCCACGCTTACAACTTGTAAAGAAATAGTAAAAAATACTGTAGCGAAAGGAAATTTAATCGAGAAAAGCGGTCTCATAATTCTAGTCCAAGGCAGGCTTATTCCTGAAAATTAACAGAATTCNTTNCCCATGATAGCACATTGCTAAGGCACTCAGAAAGACGCCAGATTTGAGATCAAGCCCCTGCTTGTAGGAATTAAGAAGTACAGCGACACGGCTATCAATTGCCTCGAGACTGAAGTTCGTTTACCAATCGATATAATGGTGAATCTTGAATGTGTTGAATTAAAGGAGGTTCTTCCTCATTTATTTGAATACCTCTAATATATTCCTCGAGTAGCCGCTGAGCCTCTAGGTCAACAGTGGCGGTATCGTTTTCCGAAATGAAGTTCTGTACTGCCCCTGCTTCAATCAATTCTGAATCNTCTTGTTCTGCCAGCTGAGGTAAATTAACCGGTTGTTGAAAGATCATTCCTCCGGCCAAAACACAGACAACGGCAACCGAAGCAGCAATTGCCACCTTAATTACACCCTCGCGGCAGGCTTGCAATTTCCCGCGGCTAAAGCTTTCCTCTTCAGCAAGGGCAAATCGAACTCTTTTGGTTAAGGTCGGATTAACCGGAATTACTGTGTCATGAAGAATGGCTTGCACTAGGCTATATCTTCGCCATTTTTCGGCAATTTCAGGATCTCTATCGTAAGATTTGAGCAATCTCGGTAACGATAACTCATCTGCCTCGTCATCCAAAAGTGCTGACAACGATTCCTTATCAAGCTCCGACATGAAAATTACCCCTGTTACAAAACTTTTGAAAAACGCTTAGCTCTCAAACCTATTAGCCGGTTTAAAGCAGTTCTTTTACGATTACATCGATTGCTTCTCTAGCTCTAAAAATCCTTGATCGCACCGTTCCCACTGGGCAGTTCATAATCTCGGTTATGTCCTCATAACTAAGACCAGAAAATTCACGCAAAGTGAACGCAGTCCTTAAATCAGCAGGTAGAGCTTCAATTGCATTATTTATCGCACTCTTTAAATCTTCTAATTCTAGTGAGCTTTCAGGACTTTCAATCTCTCTGAGCATTTTGCCCGGCTCACTCATCTCTGCATCTTCTATTTCAACATCGCTTGTTGGAGGCCTGCGACCACGGGAAACAATATGATTCTTAGCAGTATTTATCGCAATCCTGTACAACCAAGTGTAGAAGGCACTATCACCACGGAACAATGGCAGAGCTCGGTAGGCTTTTATAAAAGCCTCCTGACACACGTCTTCAGCTTCATTTGAATCACTAATCAAACGCGCTATCGCCGCGCTTATCCGGTTCTGGTAACGCAAAACAAGCATGTCAAAGGCATTCTTGTCTCCATTCAACACTCTGTCAACGAGTCGCTGATCGGTATCCGCTGTCATTTGCCCGTTTCTCCGTCGCTGCTATCCTAATTTCCTGGGGCATTGAGCAAACCAACGCGTCACACCCCATAGACAACATTACGACCCATAAGTTCTAAAATTAGGAAAAAACAAATCTCTGCNTTATCTTAACTCTGCCTCACGTGATCCAATTTCAAATTATTAGCATTACTCTCTAGCTATTGATAGGCTTTTTTGCTAATTACTAGATCCAAATTGGACGTCGCTTACTGGAATATTAATATATTCCATAGTTCAAATAATNTTCNATCTTTTCAGTAACTTAATCGGATTAGCGCAGACCTGCTATATAGACACATGCAAACTGACATTCTAATTATTGGTAGCGGCGCGGCCGGTTTAACACTCGCACTCAGATCAGCAGACTTCGCTAAGGTAACAGTGCTCAGTAAAAGTGACCTGCGCGAAGGAGCTACATTTTATGCTCAGGGCGGAATCGCAGCCGTTCTTGATGAAGTTGACAGTATAGAGTCTCATGTTGAAGATACCTTAAACGCCGGTGTAGGGCTCTGCAACTCGAGCGTAGTTGAGTATATGGTTTCAAGAGGAGCTGAAGTAGTCAAATGGCTCGTCGACCAGGGAGTGCCATTTACTACGAAAAAGTCTAAACAAGAAAATAAGAAGACCCAAACAAACAAGCCTTTGGAGCTAGACTCGCTTCACTTAACCCAAGAGGGCGGTCACACTCACAGAAGAATAATTCACGCGACTGACGCTACTGGCAAAGCAGTTTTCGAAACTCTGCGCAATCGGGCTGTCGCACATAAAAATATAACATTGATTGAAGAGTGCACCGCAGTCGACTTGGTGACTCAGGAAAAACCAAATAAGAGACGGAAATGTGTAGGGCTTTACGTCCTCAATCAAACGACCTCAAGGGTGGAAGTTATTCGCGCAAAATTCATTGCCTTGGCGACTGGAGGAGCAAGCAAAACCTACCTGTACACATCCAATCCAGACGGGGCTAGCGGAGACGGCATCGCGATGGCATGGAGAGCCGGTTGCAGGGTCGGCAACATGGAATTTAATCAATTCCATCCAACATGCTTATTTCACCCTCATGCCAAATCATTTTTAATATCAGAGGCACTTCGAGGAGAGGGAGCAACACTTGAACTGTCAGATGGAACTCGCTTTATGTCGAAATTCGACGAAAGAGCAGAGTTAGCTCCGAGAGATATAGTCGCAAGAGCAATAGACCATGAAATGAAGCGATTGGGCTGTGACTGTGTTTACCTTAACATTTCCCATAGAGAGCCTTCTTTCATAACTCAACATTTCCCAAACATCTACAAGCGCTGCCTTGAGTTTGGAATCGACATAACGGAGCATCGAATCCCGGTCGTGCCCGCTGCGCACTATACATGCGGCGGAGTGATGATAAATGAACGAGGAGAAACTGATATTCAAAATTTGTACGCAATCGGTGAGACAAGTTGCAGCGGTTTGCATGGCGCCAATCGAATGGCTAGCAACTCACTGCTTGAATGCTTCGTTGTCGCCTTTGGTGCAGCAAGCAGCATTTCTGACCGAATCAATAAAGTGGATCTTCCAGAGAACCTGCCTGCATGGGATGAAAGCTACGCTACCAGCATAGATGACGAAATCTTAGTTTCGCATAATTGGGATGAAATTCGACGTTTAATGTGGAATTTTGTTGGGATTGTCCGGAGCAGCAAGCGACTGAAAATGGCAGAGCGCAGGATAGGAGTACTTAGGGAAGAAATCCGCGATTATTACAGGAGGAACAAGGTAACCAACGACAACTTAGAACTAAGAAACATCGCTTTAGTCGCAGAATTGATCATAAACTGCGCTTTGCACCGAAGAGAAAGCCGAGGGCTGCACTATACAATTGATTATCCAGAGTCCTTAAAAGAAACAAAGGATACGGTGTTAAGACCGATCAAATCCAAGCCGACGGCAAAATCCTAAAGCTGACTCTTGTTATGTGCTAGTATTTTTGAAGTTATAGGCTTGTATTTGCCGCTCTCCGGATGATCTGAACGCATCAGCAAAGCATAAAGATCTTGGTCTTCCTGCTGCAGTAAACCTTGATATAACAGTTGTTCATCACTGGTGAGATCATCGAATACTTCACGAGTAAAAGGGACAAGAAGTAGATCAAGCTCCAGCATTCCCCTTCTACTATGCCAAAATATTTTTTGCTTATTCAAACCTTTCATATGACACTTCTACCAAGAATCAATCACGAATACTCTTACCACATAACTCCCGCTTGATCCGCAACANTAACACGGACTACAGACTATTAATGTATACTACGCACGGAAATCATTATTTGATTACACAATGGCTATGATTGATTTAAGAGATTATGAATTTGTTAGAGTATCTGGCCCTGACGCACTAAAGTTTCTCCAGGGGCAGGTAACTTGCGATATTGAGAAGTTGGGAAAAGATAATTCACTGACCGGCGCTATTTGCAATCTTAGAGGCAGGGTTATAGCCGATTTTCTAATAGTTTTGGACGGTGAAGATTGCATCTTGAGAACCCAGAAAGGTATGTCGGAGGTGATCAAAAAAAGCCTCGCAAAATACGCTATTTTCTCAAAGGTTGAGCTAACTGAAGAGGCAGGATTTTGCAAGGTTATCGGCACGATGAATGCTGAGGATGCGAAACTGGTAGGAGATATAATAGGGCAAGTGCCAGNAGATGTTCTCGGCTCTTATGTGGATTCCAAAGCTATTGTAGTTCGTCTGCCAAGCAACAATAGTCGACTCGAGGTTTGGGTTCGTGAAAAAGAAACCTTCAATGAGTGGCAACTACACAAAGATGAAACTTCTCTTAATGATTGGAAAAGGGAAGACATTNCGNAAGGAATCGTGCACGTCAATCTTCCAATGAGTGAGGAGTACACCCCCCAACTGCTAAACTATGACCTTTCTGGGNTCATTGATTTTTCAAAAGGGTGTTACACGGGGCAAGAAATTATTGCCCGAATGCATTATCGTGGGAATGCAAAAAAGAGGTTGTTCCTATTAACCGGTAAAAATTCAGTCAAAGATAGTAGCGAAGTGATACAACGTTACGGGGATAAAGAAACCCTCGCGAAAGTTCTGGCGTTCAGCAACAGTTATGAAGAGTTAGATAACTCAGTTTTATTAGCCATTCTCAACATTACAAGTGAGCAAAGTAGCTACTCGCTCTCAACACCTAGCCAGAAAGAGTCTACCCTAAACTTGGTGCCCTTATCCTCCTATATCAATCAGGTATCAGATGACGACATCATCGAATAAATTCGATGCCAAGTATAAACTCCAGAATGGGTATTATTTGTTGGACTATGGCGTCCCCGGGCCGATTCGAACGGCCGACCTATCGCTTAGGAGGCGATTGCTCTATCCAGCTGAGCTACGGGGACTTATTCACGTAAGTATTCCAATGATATTTACGACCGTCAATGAATAACTATAATAGCGAATTAATAACCCTTAAATCAGGTTCCCANACAAAATGAACTCTATAANTTTCTCCTGCAGAACGTTTAAGAAACTCTCCAAAATCGAACTTTATAGAATTCTTCAATTGCGAGCCGAAGTATTCGTGGTTGAACAAAATTGTCCTTACCAAGACCTAGATGAGTTCGACTTTGAAGCACTTCACATTTGCGGCTATCGGCACGAAGAATTAATCGCATACTCCCGAATACTTAAACCAGACACCAAATATCTAGGCTCCTCAATTGGACGAATCGTTACAAAGAGGCTCATAAGGAACTCCGGCGTGGGTAAATTACTACTACAAAAGTCGATAGAACAATGCATAGTGCACTGGCANGAGCACAATATCTTCATTTCAGCGCAGGAACGCCTTAAGACTTTCTACATGAATTTAGGTTTTGAAGTAATTTCAGAATCTTACCTTGAGGACGGTATCCCTCACATAGAAATGCTACTCAAAACGAACCTTATCAAGTAGCATCAATTTCTCGTGTTATATCATCAAACTCTTTTAGAGTGAGTTTATTCTCCTGTGGCGCCAGCCTGCTGAAAAAAATAATTGAGAATGATGCAACAACAAATCCTGGTACGAGTTCATATAAGTCAAACAACCCGCCTTCCAAATTTGACCAAACAATCACCGTAATGGACCCTACAAACATACTTATGACTGCCGATTTAGCCGTCATAGTCCTTAAGAAAAGAGAAAAAACTATCACAGGCCCGAATGCTGAGCCAAACCCAGCCCACGCATAACTTACCAACTCCAAAACCTTACTTTCTCGATCACTTGCAATCCATAGCGCTACGCACGCCACGCATAGCACTCCAACTCTACTCACTAAAATCAATTCTTTTTCAGATGCATCAGGACGAATGAATACCTTATAAAAATCTTCACTTACAACACTTGACGATACAAGTAATTGTGAATCTATAGTTGACATTATCGCTGACAAAATCGCTGCAGTTATTATCCCTGCAACCCATGGATTAAAAAGTGATTGATTCAAAGCAATAAAAACGATTTCTGAATTAGCGAGAGGCGTTTCTGAAAAATAGACAATACCTGCTAACCCGCTCGCAACTGATCCAGCTAAAACAAGAACCATCCAACTCATTGCAGCTCTTCTCGCAAAATTCATCTCATTGGGATTTCGTGCAGCCATAAAGCGGGTCAGTATGTGAGGCTGTCCAAAGTAGCCTAAGCCCCACCCAATTAATGATACAAAACCTATCGATGAAACACCTGAAAGTAAGTTCGTAGAACCTGGTTTTACAGTTTCCATCTTAAGGATTAGCTCACTGCCATTTCCAATTTCAAAAAAGACGAGAATAGGTGCAATAACCAAAGCCAGCAAAATCAAAAAAGCCTGCATTGCGTCTGTCCAGACGACTGCTAGAAACCCACCGATCATGGTATAGAAAACTATCAGCAGACAACCACCAACTAACGCGACCTCATAACTAATGAAAAAACTATTTTCAAAAAGGATCGCCCCGCCAACCAATCCTGACGCCACATAAAAAGTAAAGAATATAAGAATCACTATCGCTGATACCGAGCGAATCAATTTTGTTTCGTCCTTGAACCTAAATTCGAAGTAATCAGGCAGAGTTAAAGCATTATTCGCTCTTTCACTATAGATACGCAATGAGCGGGCTACAAAGCGCCAATTAAAATAAGCACCAATGGCAAGTCCAATCCCCAGCCACGCCTCACTTAAACCAGCCAAATAGACAGCACCCGGCAGACCTAAGAGCAACCAACCGCTCATATCAGAGGCGCCAACACTNAGTGCCACTATCAGAGGGCCGAGCTTTCGCCCACCCAGGATGTAATCATTTAGACTATGAGTATGCCCGTAAGCTTTGATACCAATGATAAGCAAAAGCACTAGATAAGCAGTAAATGCAATCAAAATCGGGTAACTGAAATTCATAACATGACTAATTTGATCGGCCCGACCCTTAATTAAGAGATGGCTAAAGAAGTTGATCTAATTATACCGACTTTATCGATTACGGCACGTTTAGCCCTCTCAAGACCCTTTATTGCTAATCGCAATTTCAAAAGAAGTACCTCATAAGCATCGATATAGGAAAGTAATCGCCTTAATAACTTAATACATAATAAAGTATTTACCTTACTTAAAATCACGCTCGAATTAAATAAACTAAATACTTTAATTAATTGGTCGATAAATCACTCAAGGAGGGATTATGGAGCTATCCAAAAGCCAGCAAGAGATACTTCAACGACTAAAAGTTCGTGGACCACAATCGATAAAAATTTTGTCTAAGCACATGAAACAGACAACCATGGGGGTTAGACAGCACCTGACCGATATGCGCTCCAAAGGTTTTGCGACTCAAACCAAGACAGAAAGGCAAACGCGAGGTCGACCTCTAAACTTGTGGAGACTTACCAAGAAGGGACACCAATACTTTGAGAACAATCATACGCAAACGACATTAAATCTGATTGAAACCATCCAAAAGTTAGAAGGCGGCGATTATTTACGGAATTTAGTTCACTTGCAAAATAGAGCAACACAAGAGTTTTATAGAAAAGAACTTGAGAACACCGATCCTAAGCTAAATAGCCAAATAACCCGTCTCGCTGAGTTACGCAATGAAGAGGGCTATATGGCTGAAGTCCGCCTCTTACCCGAGGGGTGGCTCTTGACTCAGAATCACTGCCCCATATACTCGGCGGCAAAACACTGCAGTCACTTTTGTGAGGCTGAACTCGCCTGTTTTCAACAAGCTCTCGGAGCCCAAGCCGATATCGAGCGAGTGGACCACGTATTCAACGGATCGCGCCGCTGCACATTCAAAATTACCGCAACTAACGTGCAAAAATCAGAGAATTTTTAACCACAGACAGTTATCATCGCTTGATTTATAAAACCGAAATCAATACGTATCATAGATAGCAGCGCAATTAACCGAACCCTCGTGAAGGTAAGAGATATTTATGCCGAGAAAATTTAAAAGGGCAATTATCGCAATACCGGCTTTGATTATAGCTTTCTGCCTAATCGTTCCTAAAGTTATTGGAACTGGAGTCCGTGAAACAATCACAGACCAAGCATTGAACCAACTCGCCATAGCTACCGGCGGACAAATCAATATCTCTAGATCCAAGTTAGAGAGTAGATGGTTCAATAGCTCAGCTGAATTTATTATAGATTTAACGCACCCTCAAAATAATAATGCCATACTCTCTTTACCGCTATTAAGCAAAATTCATCATGGACCTATCTTGCTAACTCAAACTGGACTCGATTTTGGACTACTTGGTGTAGAAATAATTTTAGACCTCGCTAAACTATCTTCTGACGAGGTAGCCATTGAACTAGGTGTCCTAGCAGCCTCTGTTGTTGCCGGTTTTAATCAAAACCTGACAGTTGAAGCAAGCATTCCGAACCTGGAAATTCGCAGCAAGCGAGAAAATTTATACATAAACATGAGCGAGCTTAATTTTGATTCCAAAGTAAATTTAGATCTATCAGGTCACACAAAGCTAACTTTAAACGAGATCTTGATTCAAAATAGATTAAGCAATATTCAAATAAGCTTAAATAATCCGAGCCTTACACTAGAAACCGAAGGGCCCATTGAGTCTTCTAGTGAAAGCGCCCTATCAGTNGTAATACCATCGTTAGCCGCGTCAGAACCCCTCTCTTTCAAGGTTAATAACTTGCGCCTAGATTGGCGGTCCACACCTTCAAGTACTGAATCAGGCCTCACTAATTTTTCGCAACATATCCTAATGGACGAGATAGTTAGCGAACTGCCACTTACATCCTTTTCTTGGAAGAGTGAAATGAGCGGGGTGAGTGACGAGCTGATAGCGAGTTACAACAGAATGCTTCTTGGTATGCAATCTCAAACAGTCATGGACCCTCTCTCAAGAGTGGCTGAACTGACCCGATATGGAAATGAAACCAGCTCGCTTCTGATTCAAAATGAACTTAAACTTGCTAATGTCCTCATAATGGAATCGTACGAGGGTGAACACAGCTTGGAGCTTGACATCGCCTGGGAAGGACTGCCCGGCTTATCGAGAATTGAAGATCTCAATTTTGAGGACGCTCTCGAAGCTTTAGCTGTCGAAGGCAATCTATCGTTAAGCCAAGAAGCTTTGTTAGCGAGCCCTTTTGCAGCCCTAGCAGAGCATTACACAAATGAGAATTACTTGATCCCGAACAACGGTGTATTGAGTCTACAAGCAGTATTAGACAAAGGCTTACTTACCGTAAATGACGAGGCCATACCATTAGAGCAATTTGTACAGTAATGGGGTCCTCTAATGGGTAAAGCGCACACAAGCTCATTTCCAAAACGTCACGGCCATTCGCCGCGAAAGCTTTATTCTTATCCGAAATATTGGGCTGAGTGCTTTGGCACTGCTCCATTCCTACCTATGTCCAGGAGTGAAATGGAAACGCTCGGATGGGATAGTTGCGACATAATTATCGTGACAGCTGATGCCTATGTTGATCACCCCAGTTTTGGCATGGCCGTTGTGGGAAGGCTCTTGGAAGCCCAAGGGTTTCGGGTTGGCATAATCTCTCAACCAAAATGGGATAATGCAGAGGCTTTTAAGTCCCTCGGAAAGCCAAACCTATTCTTCGGAGTTACTGGCGGGAATATGGANTCACTGATAAACCGTTATACAGCGGATTTAAGACTCCGAAGCGAGGATGCATACACCCCTCATGCGAAGCCTGGCGCTCGACCTGACCGCTCAGTGATAGTCTATAGCCAGAGGTGCCGTGAAGCTTATTACGAAACTCCGATCGTTATAGGAGGCATAGAGGCAAGTTTGCGTAGGATAGCTCAGTATGATTACTGGAGTGATAAAGTCAGACGCTCAATTTTAATCGATGCAAACGCAGATGTTCTTCTGTTCGGAAATGCAGAGAGAGCGCTTGCAGAATTGGCTCATCAGTTGGCGCATGGGCGGAAACCGGAAGATCTTTGGGATCTTAGAGGAACTGCATTCGTTAAAGATTCACTTCCAGAGAAATGGACCGAAATAGATTCTAGNCGCATAGACTGGCCAGCGAAGATTGATAAAATACCGAACCCTTATGACTTTCACAACAACGAAAAATCTACAAAGACTGCTTCAAATTTANATGAAGATGAAACAAAAGTTAGGATAATTCCACTACCATTGCAACGAAAGGCAGAATTCGACCAAGAGACAAGTTACATCAGATTGCCGTCTTTTAATAAAGTTACAAATGACGCTATACTTTATGCTCACGCCTCTCGCGTCCTGCACCAAGAAGCCAATCCCTTCAATGCAAAAGTCCTAGTTCAAAAACATGGCACGAAGGAGGTTTGGATTAATCCGCCACCAGTNCCCCTGGAAACNGATGAGCTTGATTGGGTGTTTGACCTACCTTTTAAAAGGAGACCACACCCTAGCTATAAACAAGCAAGAATCCCGGCCTACGATATGATAAAGACCTCAGTAAACATCATGAGAGGCTGTTTTGGAGGTTGCACATTTTGTTCAATAACAGAGCATGAGGGAAGAATAATACAGAGCCGGTCTGAGCAATCTATTCTTAAGGAGATTGAAAAAATCCGTGATGAAGTTCCAGGATTCACCGGCACAATCTCTGATTTAGGTGGGCCAACCGCTAATATGTATAAACTAAATTGTAAATCGGCCTCAATCCAAAAATCCTGCAAGCGATTGTCATGCGTATACCCCACAATCTGCAAACACCTAAATACTGACCATAAACCAACCACGCAACTCTATCAAAAAGCTCGTAAGATAAAGGGGGTAAAACGTGTGGCTATTGCTTCTGGTTTACGTTATGACCTCGCCTTAAAAGATCACGACTATATAAGAGAGCTAGTTACTCACCATGTCGGCGGGTATCTAAAAATAGCACCTGAGCATAGTGAGGAAAAAACTCTATCGAAAATGATGAAACCAAGTATTTCGTCATACGATCAGTTTAAGAAACTGTTCGATAAATATTCTAAAGAAGCAAATAAAGAGCAATATTTAATACCATACTTCATAGCAGCGCACCCCGGTTGTGATGATGACGACATGTTGAATTTAAGTATGTGGCTTAAACAGCACAAGTTTAAACCTGATCAGGTACAAACTTTTTATCCGTCTCCTATGGCACTTGCTACATCAATGTATTATTCGCAAAGAAATCCCCTTGAAAAGGTACGATACAAAGGCGAGAAACTTAGTGTATGCAAGGACATCGATAAAAGACGATTACAGAAGGCTTTCCTCCGTTATCATGACGAAAGTAACTGGCCGATACTCCGTGAATCTCTAAAGTCTCTTGGGAGAGCAGACCTCATAGGTAACGGGCCAAAACATCTTATACCGCCCGCTAAAACTCACAAGTACCCCTCTAATAAAAAGTAAGACCAACTGACTCTCTATTTATTTTTATTACCGCTTCTCTTTATGCTTTGCTCAATATTAGTTAGTACGCCTCTCAGAATATTTAACTCCATCACGTCTAACCTAATACGTCCAAAGAGCCTCCGCATTCTTTGCATTAACTGCCTTGGATTTTTTGGATCATGAAAATCAATATTGATCATTACACGCTCCAAATGATCATAGAAATATTCAACTTCTTCTCTTGTAGCAAACTCTTGATCCCAAAGCTCCACTTCTTCGTTTGTTGTTCTGTTTATACTACTTAATTCAGTTTTATGTAGTTCATAACAAATTACCAAAACCGCTGCGGCTAAATTTAATGAACTGTAATCTTTCTGTGCTGGAATCTGAACATGGAAGTTTCCTAACTGCAATTCTTCATTATTTAAGCCAGAGTCTTCCCGACCAAAAACTAACGCAACATTAGTCACGTTCATTTCTTTAGCAACTTTTTGAGCAACCTCTTGCGGGCTCAGCATTGGCCATGGGATTTTTCTAGATCTTGCGCTNGCGCAAATTACTAACCCACAGTCTTTTACAGCCTCTTGCAAGGAGTCAACAATTTCAGCTGACTCTAAAATATCCACGGCAGACGCAGCCCTACCAAGAGCAACACCGCTAGGAAAATCTTTCGGTTGAACTAATGTCAACCGATTTAAACCCATATTCTTCATTGCTCGCGCGCTAGCACCAATGTTTCCAGGATGTGTTGTATTTACCAAAACTATTTTGACATTACTGAAATTAGGCATAGAACTTACCAAGAGTAAAAACTTTCAAATCGTACCAATATCACTGAACACAACCTATAGCGTAAAACCAAAATACGCATAATTAGCTTTTTGGAGGATAGCGCGTTTGATATCATTATAGGTTTTAAAAATCTACTTCAACCTCTAGTTATAGACAAATTAGGTGGCTATAAATATGCAGCCGATTGTTAACATGGCACTCCGCGCAGCTTACGCGGGCTCTGAAAAACTTTTACAAGCCAGTGATCGACTAGACCGACTAAATATCGTTAATAATGATCCCGCACATTTTTCCTCAAATATCGATTATGAAGTTGAGGAAATTATGATTTACCAACTTCACAAAGCCTATCCAGATCACACAATCAAATCTCGACTTGGGAACTCCATAACTGGAGAAGCTGNCCAGCCTCAATGGCTGATCGACCCTNTATTNGGAAGCTTTAATTATAGCAAAGGCTATCCTGGTTACGGGATTTCAATCGCAATTACCAATGAGGCAAAGGTGNATCACTCGGTCCTAATCTTACCCGCTTCTAGCGAGGAGTTTGTTGCTTCCAAGGGGAATGGGGCACAATTAAATAAGCTAAAATTACGCGTTATNGATAAAGGGGCTATTGANAGTGGCCTTCTNGGTTTAAATTANAGTAATGNGAACANAACTTTAATGTCAGATATTCTTGAGTTGCTTATGCTCAATAAAGCACAAATTCGGATATCTGGCTGCTCTGCGCTAGATATGTTAATGGTTTGTGCAAACAAATTGGCAGCAGGCTGCTGCGAAGCTTCTGAATCATTCAGCGTGCAAGCGGCAACGCTCATTTTGAAGGAATCAGGAGCATTGATCGGCTCAGAGACCGGCGATCCAAGCCTCGCCAAAGCGACTGAATTTCTTTTTGGTTATCCCCACATTTTTAAGAAATTAGTAAGACTNCGAAATAAGATCTNAGTAAAATTGAAATTTTCTGTAACTNCGGCATTTACTCTCTAAATATGGGGTATATTGTTCCCCGGTTAGTAGATGAAGCACACGGGACTAATCATAACCCGCTAGTATGATATGTTGATTAAACGAAGATTNNTCAATTTTCTCTCTAGCTTAGGAAGCTAAACTTGATGTTCGATAAGAAGAAAAGTAGTCCACACAATCTTATCGAAGAGCCGATACAACAATCGCTAATTCGCATGACCATGCCAATGATAATAGGGATGATCATGCTCTTCACCTTTAGCCTTGTAGATACTTGGTTTATCAGCTTTCTAGGGACTGAATCTTTGACGGCCATAAGTTTCACTTTTCCTGTCACTTTCACGGTCATGAGCATGGCAATAGGTCTAGGGATCGGAGCTTCTGCTGTGGTTGCCAGCTACTTGGGCGCATCACAATCCGATAAAGCTAAAGAATCAGCAACTGTAATCAACTACATCTCTTTTTCCATGGCTTGCCTCATAGTCCTGCTATGTTGGTCATTGATGGATCCAATATTTGCCATTATGGGTGCTAGCGAGGACCTGATGGTTCCCATTCGAGATTACATGACGGTCTGGTTTCCAGGATCTGTACTAATTGTATGTATTATGACTGGAAACAGCATTTTAAGAGCGATAGGCGATACCAAGACTCCAAGCATATTGATGGCAGCGGCTGGGTTCATAAATGCCGCATTGGACCCATTATTGATCTTTGGCATTGGCCCGTTTCCGGAATTGGGCATCCAAGGCGCAGCTTGGTCAACTATAATTGCCTGGTTTATTGGTTTTTGTTATCTAATGCATTTACTTGTATTCAGAATCAAAATGGTCAGTAAAACATTACCAAGCATCAGGGTATTTATCTCTTCTGGCAGAAAAATGCTCCAGATAGGAATCCCCGCGGCGGGCGCAAACATGATGACTCCTCTTGCTGCTGGCATCATGACTGCCATTGCTGCTAGTTTTGGAGACACGACGGTCGCGGCATTTGGCGTGGGAGCTCGACTTGAGCCAATAGCATGCCTTCTGGTTCTAGCGATGTCATCNTCATTGCCTCCGCTAATAAGTCAGAACTTTGGAGCACAGAGACTAGACCGTGTGGAGGAAGCCTATCGACTATCAATTAGGTTTATTTTAGGCTGGCAATTACTGGTATATGTGATTCTCTTTCTTACTTCAGGGGGTATAGCCTCGATTTTCTCAGATGACCCTAATGTTATCCAGGCGATACAATTATTTATATGGCTCATGCCAATTGGGTACGGCTTGCAGGGAATAATAATACTGACCAATTCATCCCTAAACGCGATTCACAAGCCCATAAGCGCATTATACCTGAGTATTGCGCGCTTCTTTATTTTTTACGTGCCACTTGCTTATTTAGGCAGCGTTTATTTTGGACTTTACGGCTTTTTTGCTGGAGCAGTTTGCGGTAATTTTCTTATGGCTGTCATTTCTTATCGCACATTTAATGAAGCGATCAGCGTTGAGATGAAGTTACGGGAAAGCGCTGCTTAACGAGAAGGCTAAGATCGAAAAATATTTTTCACGGTCTCTACAAGTCCGCCCTTTTGTTCTTGGGCAACCAGTGAATTAATTTGNTCTGTTGATTCCGCCTCAGCTTCTACTAGGTTAAAACTCTTGTCCTCAACGACAGTTTTTTCTTCTNCGTAAGTAAGCCGATTATTCGACTCTTGAAATTCAAGCATTTCCATACAGATGTCGTTGTACTGCTCAGCTGTCAATAATTCGGGTCGCTCTTTCATATTAAGAGTAAATGTTCTGTCATTGGCGGCTGATAAGTAATGCAAATTCTTCTTATGAGTAAGTAACAGACCCTCCTCTTTCGCNGTATTGTAAAGGGGTGTTCCACGCAATGGGATGTAAGGGAAAAAGAAAAAATGCTCCGGCGCAATTGTTCTATTTAACTTGAGAGTTTCTTTCATGTTATCTGCTGTCTCAAGAGGCATACCGACTATATTGAACGTCAATCGGTTTATTCCCGCCTTTTTGCAATTGCTAGCCGCATCGATTACCTGCTGGTTAGTCATCTTTCTGCCCAACATTTTTGAACGGTACTCTTGGTCTCCGCTTTCTATTCCAAACCAAATTGTATGACACCCAGCATCGGCCGCTGTTCGGCAAAACTCTTCGTTCATGACCTCAACTCTCGAATTTATCGAGAAAGGTAATCTAACTTTATCTTTATAGATTTCAAAGAACGCTCGAACAAATTTCAGATTAGAAAGAAATAGCTCATCCCAGAATTCGAAATAGCCAACACCATATGTGTCCCTAAGCCTAATGAGTTCTTCTACCATTGCCTCAGGTTGATACTTACGCAGGAAAGTTTTCTTTGTCTTCCAACCTTCTAGGATGGGTGTGTTACAGCAATAAGTGCATCGATAGGGGCAACCTCTTCCCGTCATAACAGGGAGCACGAGTTTGCCTTGAGGCCCAAAGATGGATGAGTTCACATCTTCAAAACCATCCTGCTTGGAAAATATTTCATAATCTGGGAATGGAAGAGCTTCTAAGTCACCAATCTGGTGAGGCTCGGTTTTGTAGACAGAGCCGTCGTTAAGTTTCTCCCACATTCCATCGACTGGTCCTTTTTTGACACCCTTGAGATGTTCCACGATGTTTCCAATCGCATACTCCCCATCCCCAACACAGATATAGTCAATGTTTGGATTTTCGATAGTCTGCTCCTGGGAGAGCATTGCTTGATATCCTCCGATACAGACAGGCAAATCAGGCATCAACTGCTTCAATTCAGCAAAATAAGGCTCCATGGGGTACCAGTGCGGGCTCATTATTGAAAACGCTATGAGGTCAGGCTTAAGGTTCTGGATAGTTCGTGCATAATTGGCCGGCGAATACNNCTCCGAGTCCCTCAAAATCAGCACCGGCTCCAATACAACCTCAACCCACGGGAAATCACGCTTGAGGTAAGCTGCCATGCTGGCTATCGGCATCGCAATCTCGTTCCCATCAGGCGAATAGAAAGCAAAAACTAAGCGTAGTTTTTCTTTGCTTACGGAGCCGAAATATCTCGACTTATGCTGAGGATATAACTGGACACCGCTGCTAGCGGCTATGATTTCTGCTTGGGAGTTCATAGTATTAACTGCATTTCGCTCTCGTAATCCTAAACAGATGAAATCAATAAAATTCTAACTGCATCTACTGATATCGACAAATTNTGTCTAAATTATATCATCAAAACACAATTTAAATCATTGACTAAGGTGAGCAACATGCGCAGAGCCGCATTATAAAGCGAAATTGTTTCAATTAAGCGTACTTCACCCTTATATAGGTGTAACATACTCCGGCNATTTTNTGCCTAAAATTTATNAAAAATGACAAAATGGACCTATTAAGTAATGAATGCCATAGAAGCTCTTCATATGAGAACCTCGGCTCCGAGGCTCTGTGAACCCGCACCAACCCGCCCGATGCTGGACAGTATCTGTAGGTCTGCCCTTAGTGCCGCAGATCACGGACTTTTAAAACCCTGGCGATTCCTGATCATCAAAGGCGAGTCGCGCAATCGACTCGGAGATTTATTCCTAGAAGCTAGCATGCGATTGGATCCACAAACATCAAAAGAAAAACAAGAAAGTATTCGAAAAAAGCCACTACGTGCACCCATTATACTAATAACGATATCCAAACACTCCGCTCATCCAAAGATACCTGAGTTCGAACAAGATCTCTCAGCCGCCGCCGCCACTCAGAATATGCTTACGGCAGCTTTCGCACAGGGCATAGGTGCCATATGGAGGACAGGTGCAATGGCCTACAACAAAACTGTAATTGACGGTTTAGGACTAGCTAAAAACGAGAAAATAATAGGATTTCTTTACCTGGGAACGATAGATGGTCCACCAAAGCCTTTAAAACAGACCGATCTTGACGAGTTTTTTCAAGAATGGTGATGATTGGCAAGTCGAAAAGTTAATATAATAATAGTAACCAAAAGATAATGCCGCCCTGTAGTGAATCTGATAACTAAAATACTTTCCGCTTTTTTGGGGTAATATAAATTGCGCACCACCATTTTTTCCACTCCACTATTAACACCTATTCTGCGCGGAATTTCCATTTTCATTTTAAGAGTGATTGGCTGGAAAACTAGGGGAACCGAATTAGCAAATCAGCGATTTGTCTTAATTGGCGCACCTCACACTAGCAATTGGGATTTCCCCTTAATGCTGATGGTTGTGCTTAAATTAAAGTTACGAGTATTTTGGATGGGTAAGCATACGCTATTCCCTTTCCCTTTTGGAGGCCTCATGAAATGGTTGGGGGGAGTACCAATTAACCGTTCATCGTCGCATAATGTCGTTCGAGAAACAGTGCGCCAATTCAAGGATCATGAAGAATTAGTCGTCCTCATTCCTCCAGAGGGAACACGAAGCAAGGTCAAAGAATGGAAAACCGGATTTTATCACATTGCCAATATGGCCAAAGTACCGATTTTAATGGGGTATGTTGACGCAGAAAAAAAAGAAGCGGGTTTCGCAGATTTTTTCCATCCAACTGGAGATATTGATAAGGATCTAGAAGAAATACGTAATTTTTATAAACCGATAAACGGATTGATTTCTAAAAATTCTTGAGTTCAAGTGTAACTTATGGGTTTAGTTTATTTCCGCAGACAAACAGGTCAGCAGACTACTATATACATAACTAGCATACTCTTCTGTATTTACCCCACGCAATTTAAACTTCCATTGCTTTAAATGCCATTGCTGAAGTTGCGCNACAACTTGGGAAGCTAATAATTCNGGATGTTCGCAAATGAATTGTTTTGCTTCGATGCCATCCTTGATAATACCCATTATTATTTCCTCGCCTCGCAGCTCATTATCCAGCGCAAAATTTTGCTGNTCTTTGGACAAACCTTTTAGTTCCATAAAACAGAAATAATACCAAGAGCTCATTATCTCCATCATATAAATCTCACTGAATATTATTGCTCGAAGAGACTCTTTTGGTGCAAGCTTTTCTTTCAAAATTCCATCTAAAACTTGCTCAATGTACTTACGCTGAACACCTTCAATAACCGATGCTAAATCATTCTTCGAACCAATATAGGAGTAAAGCCCCCCCATGCTAATTCCCGTTTCTTTGCTTAAATCCCGCAAACTCATGCCTTGAAAACCATGTGTGTTTGAGAGCTTGAAAGTCGCTTCAAAAATCTTTTGAAGATTTGGTATCGCTATTTTTTCATTTTTGATCTGCATCTTCTCCTTGTGCATATCAAAAACGCTCCTCCACAGAGGTTCACCTTCAAGAACCCATTTTTTGCGGAAAGCCAGTAAGCTTATATCGTAGGGCCAACTCAAAATAATTTCTCTCTTCGTTCAATTTGTTTGAATAACTTCATAACAGAGTTCATTACTAATTAACAAAAAGTGTTAAGTCAAACACATAAAAATTGGCTTTGCTACTTAGAGCGCTACTATTCCCTTTTTGCAATCACTAAATCAAAACCAGTAGGAGGCTACAGACAGTGAGCCTACCAATGCACACAATAGTAGAGAGCTATATCTTAACGAATTTTTAGAAATCTTACGAACCGTCTTCATGGCCAACCAGTATCCAGCCAAAGTTGCTGGAAAAAGTGGCAAGAATAATTCGAGATGCCTCATATCAAGCCGGTCGACAAACACCAGCATGGCTAATGACATTACGCAGCTTACGCAAAAAAAAGCCGACATGTTTGCTCTAATAAATTCGCTTTCTTCATGCTGCAAAAGCAAGGCCATCGGAGGACCNCCTATCGAAGTGCTAGTACCCATAAATCCTGATAAAAACCCTGCAGAAAACATCAAGCCTGAATTAGGCCTCAGCTTTAGATTACTAAGACTTAATGCAACTGCTGCAACTACTGAAAGACCAACCCANAGTGCAAGTTGCTCTATGGAAATCCAAACCAAAAGCATACCGCCAGCCATCGTCCCCGGAATACGACCCAGAATGGCAAACTTTAAGCCCGAAAAAGATATGGATCGCCAATGTTTTGCCGCCATAACCAGAGACAGGGTAAGCGCCGAAANTGTTATTGGTGCCGGCACATAAAGTGGGTCCAAAAAAAACAAAATTGGAGCCGCCACTATAGCCAAACCAAACCCAAGCGCAGTTTGTACGTAGGACCCAACAAATATGACCACAGTAGCTACAAGAATTTCCATGACCTGCTGCAACTTCTACTCTCATTAAACTAAAACGCGAGATCATACTCGCTATTCCCCATTTACTCCAGCTAACCGCCTCCCCATGCTGGCAAAGTCTAACGTTAGCGTTAATTAGCTAAAATAAACCTAATCTCCCAGTTCTACACTACAAGCCTACCGTCGCACCCCGTGTTGCAGAAAATGAAAGAGAACTCTAATTCCTTGAGATATTCAATTGAGTAATGCCCCTGATAGAATTCGTGGCGTTGTAAAAAGCTACCATAGTCGGATTGGTTTACTATGATAAGCTTCACCCTCTTACAATAGAATTGTAAAAACTAAAAGGAAAAGAAAATGAAGTCACGCGCCGCTGTAGCATTCAAACCCGATCACCCCTTGGAAGTAATGGAAGTAGATCTCGATGGACCAAAAGCTGGCGAAGTTCTAGTCGAGATAAAAGCTACCGGAATTTGTCATACTGATGCGTTTACCCTCTCAGGCGAAGACCCAGAAGGTGAATTTCCAGTCATTTTAGGTCATGAGGGCGCTGGAATTGTGAGGGAGTTAGGCCCTGGTGTTACGTCTGTAAATGTTGATGACATAGTCATTCCTCTGTACACGCCCGAGTGTCGTCAGTGTGACTTTTGCCTGCACCCCAAAACCAATCTGTGTCAATCAATTCGCGTAACTCAAGGACGGGGGTTAATGCCAGACGGCAGCAGTCGTTTCTCCTTAGACGGAAAACCAATACTTCACTATATGGGTTGTTCAACTTTTTCTAATTTTACAGTACTACCTGAAATAGCTCTGGCAAAAGTCAGAAGCGATGCGCCTTTCGAAAAAATTTGCTACATCGGCTGTGGTGTCACCACTGGCGTGGGGGCAGTCGCCTTTGAAGCGAAAGTAGAGCCCGGAAGCACAGTAGCAGTATTTGGATTAGGCGGTATAGGTCTTAATGTAATCCAGGGTGCCCGTATGGTTGGAGCAGANCGGATCATCGGGATAGACATTAATCCAACTCGAGAGAAACTCGGTCGAAATTTCGGTATGACAGACTTTATTAACCCCAAAGAGATAGACAATGTCACGGAGGCTATAATCGACCTAACAAACGGCGGCGTCGACTATAGCTTTGAGTGTATCGGAAATGTTGAAACCATGAGAGAAGCTCTAGAATGCTGCCATAAGGGCTGGGGTGAATCATTTGTCATAGGCGTAGCTGGTGCCGGTCAAGAGATATCAACTCGCCCATTTCAATTAGTTACTGGAAGGTCTTGGAAAGGCACAGCATTCGGCGGAGCCCGGGGCCGCACCGATGTACCTCGAATAGTAGAGTGGTATATGGACGGAAAAATACAAATTGATCCATTAATAACCCACACTCTGCCATTGAACAAAATTAATGAAGCATTCACCATGATGCACAATGGCGAGAGCATTCGGTCAGTGGTACTTTATTGAATTACTTAAGACGGGAATAAATTCATGAAATATTTACATACGATGGTGCGAGTTTCAAACATAGAAAATTCACTTGATTTCTATTGTAATAAACTAGGTCTGCAAGAAGTCAACCGCTATGAAAGTGAAGAGGGTCGATTCACGTTAGTTTTTCTTTCAGCGCCGGGCAATGAAGACGCACAGGTCGAGTTAACCTATAATTGGGACCCGGAAGATTATGATGAGGGTCGAAATTTTGGTCACCTAGCATACTCTGTAAAGAATATTTACGAAACGTGCCAGCAATTAATGGATGGAGGTGTAACTATAAATCGTCCGCCTCGAGATGGCAGAATGGCTTTCGTTCGCTCACCAGATAACGTTTCAATTGAACTTCTGCAAGAGGGTGACCCATTGCCAAAGCATGACACCTGGGCAAATATGGATAACACTGGTAAATGGTGANAGTGACTTGAGCTAATAAGTATGCTCGATTATGATACGCCTCCCCCTAGAGCTTCGTTTGACGATGAAATATTTTGAGAAGAACCTTTTTTTCTATATCTCGCTGGAAAATCAATAATGGAATTATTGGATGGTAAAGCTTGCTCCGAGGAAATTCGCTCGGAAATTAAGAAAGAAGTCTGCAGTATTGTGTCCCGTGGAGGGCGACCCCCACATCTGGCAGCTGTGTTAGTTGGCGAAGATGGCGCAAGTCAAAACTACGTTGCATTTAAAATACGAGATTGTGAGGAGGTTGGCTTTGGTTCCACAACGATCCGAATGGAATCNTCTACTACAGAGCAAGAATTGCTTGAGAAAATTACTGAGCTAAATGCGAGTATTGATATTGATGGGTTTATAGTCCAGTTACCATTACCGTCGCATATAGACGAGAATAAAGTTATTCTCGCCATCGATCCTAGAAAAGACGTGGATGGNTTTTGCCCTGAAAATGTAGGTAATCTTAATNTNGGACTGCCGACTTATATCTCCGCCACACCCAATGGAATAATGGAACTATTAAGAAGGTACAAGATTAAGACGGAAGGTAAACACTGCGTCGTCCTTGGTAGGAGCAATATAGTTGGAACACCAATGGCTGTTCTAATGTCCAGAAACACAGAACCCGGAAATGCGACGGTGACAATCGCCCATAGTCGCACCAGAGATTTAAATCAATTATGCCTCACAGCCGATATTCTTATAGTCGCTATAGGCAAAACTGAGTTTGTAACAGCCGACATGGTTAAAGAGGGCGCGGTCGTTATAGACGTTGGACAGACACGAGTCCCTGATAAAACCAAAAAGGCCGGCTTCAGAAACGTTGGAGATGTCGACTTTGAAAATGTTAAGGACAAATGTTCCTATATTACTTATGTCACAGGAGGAGTAGGACCAATGACTCGAGCCTCGCTATTACAAAATACATTAAAGGCTTACCTGAGAAGCGAGGGAATATTTGATGTTTAACGCACTAACGCCATTACCGCCTGATCCAATTCTTGGTCTTAATGCCGCATTTAAAGAGGATCCTAATCCAAAGAAAGTAGACTTGGGCATAGGGGTCTATAAAGACGAAGACGGCAATACGCCAGTAATGAATGCCGTAAAGGAGGCTGAAAAAGTAATTCTCAACTCTCAAATAACCAAAGCTTATATTGGGCCAACAGGCGCGCCCGGCTATAACGAGGCCATTGCTAAATTAGTTTTGGGTGACACATTAAAAAAGAGTTTAGGGAGTCGACGAATTACAATGCAAACTCCCGGAGGCTGCGGCGGTTTGCGAATAGCNGCTGAATTCATTATGCGGGCTAATCCCGACTCCACAATTTGGATTAGCGACCCAACATGGGCCAATCATAAACCGCTCATCGGCTCAGCTGGACTCAAGTTCAATTCATATCCATATTATAACTACGAAACACATTCTGTAGATTTCGACGGCATGATGGCCACACTAGCAAATGTTCCAAGAGGCGATCTAGTCTTATTGCATGGTTGTTGCCATAACCCTAGTGGAGCCGATCTCACACCCAGCCAGTGGCAATCATTATGTAAACTAGCCCTCAAGCAAAATTTCACGATTTTTATTGATCTGGCGTATCAAGGCATGGGGGATGGGATAGAAGAAGACGTTCTCGGAGTGCGACTACTTGCTGAATCTTTACCTGAGNTAATAGTAGTGAGCTCTTGTTCAAAAAATTTCGGGCTTTACCGAGAAAGAACCGGCGCAATTACGTTGATATGCGAGAATGATAAAGCTACCAGTGCAGCAAGCACACTGTTNGCTGCNGCAGCNCGGGCTAATTANTCTATGCCCCCAGATCACGGCGCAGCAATAGTTGAACTTATTACCGAAGACCCCACCCTTAACCAAATGTGGCAAGAAGAATTAAAAAGAGTTAGGGACCGCATCAATGAATTGCGCTTCATATTTTCCGAAAGCCTAAGAAAAGCAGGAGTGCAAAAAGACTTCAGTTTTATTCAGAGCGAAAAAGGAATGTTTTCATTCTTGGGAGTAAACCGAAATCAAATCCAAGAACTCATCAATAAGTATGCGATTTATTTGGTGGATTCAAGTAGGATCAATGTGGCAAGNATTAATAAACAAAACATTGACTATGTTACAAACAGCGTCGCGGAAGTAATTTCAAAAGGATAAGGCTAGATTTCTAGTTCCCATTTCTAGATTTCAAGTTTCGATTGGAAGTTGCACCACTGATTGATTTTGCGAACTGACGCAAAGCAGTCTCTGTGGACTCCCAGCTAATGCACGCATCAGTAATCGAAACACCTGGACGAATCTCACTTAAATCATCCGGGATAGGCTGGTTTCCCTCATTTAAGTTACTCTCTAACATTACACCGATGATAGAGTTGTTTCCTTCAGCTATTTGATTTGCAACGTCCTCTAATACGTTCAATTGTTTAAAATGATCCTTCTCCGAATTTCCATGACTGCAGTCAATCATAATATTTTCGATAATTCCTGCTCCTCTTAGCTCCTCTTCACAAATTTTTACATTAGCTACATCATAGTTAGGCAGCTTACCTCCTCTAAGGATTACGTGACAGTGAGGATTACCTTCGGTCCGAAATACTGCGACATTACCCTCGTCAGTAATAGAAATAAAACTGTGATTTGCAGATGCTGATCTAATTGCATTTATCGCTACCGAAACCTCACCAACAACGTTGTTTTTGAATCCAATCGCGGAGCTTATCCCACTCGCAAGCTTTCGATGTGTTGGAGATTCGGTAGTCCGAGCACCAACTGCGGTCCAGCTAACCAGGTCCTGTAAATATTGGGGAGAAATAAGGTCTAGCGCCTCAATCCCAATCGGTAGACCGATGTTTGCTATGTCCAGCATGAGTTTTCGCCCTAGGCGAATTCCTTGGTCAATCCTATGAGAACCATCTAAATGAGGATCATAAATCAAACCTTCCCAACCAATCGATGTTCTGGGTTTTTCAAAATAAACCCGCATCACCAATAATAATTCCCCAGCCAACTCATCTGCCAAAGGTTTAAGTAGTCGAGCATATTCAATTGCTTCGTCGGGATTATGAATTGAGCAAGGGCCTACAACGACAATTATCCGATTATCTTTTCGTTCGAGTATATCCTTAACCTCCAAACGACCTTGTTTGACGATTTCTAGGATCTTACCCTCTAGCCTATACTCTTCCTTAATCTGACCGGGAGACGGCAGAGCATCATATCCCGTAATATGAAGGTTCTCTATTTCTTTACTTTTGTTCCTCATATTGACTCTCCANCCAAGTCAAAAATAGGGGAGCGGATTATGCTGTANTTAACACAAAACTTCAAAAATATGCTAATTTTTCTTTCTACATAAAAAATATTTTCCACGAGTGATGGTATCTTATGCCTAGAGCTAGCGAATTAAAAAAAGGAATGGTGGTCGAAATTGAAGGGATACCCCACTCAGTAAAACAAACTGAGGCCAGATCTCCATCCTCAAGAGGTGCCGTCACGATTTATAAAGTGAGATTCTTAAATCTTCAAAATGGCACTAAACTCGACTCGTCGTTCAAAGGTAGTGAAATATTGNTACAAGCAAATTTTGATCGTGTCCCTATTCAATATAGTTATTGCGATGCAGAGATATTTTATTTTATGAATATGGATAACTTTAATCAGTATGAGTTGACTCGTGATCAGCTTGCGGAGCAACTGCCCTTTTTGACGGAACAACAAGAGAATATTTTTGCGTTAATCTCCAACGAACAAATACTTACCATCGAACTGCCCCAGTCCGTTGATCTTCTCATCAACGACACTCCTCCAGCAATTTCAGGCTCATCTGCAACAAATCGAACAAAAACAGCCACACTTTCGACAGGCTTAGAGATTCAAGTACCCGAGTATCTACGACCAGGAGACTTAATTAAAGTCAACACTATCACTGGAAAATATATCTCTAGGGCTTAAATGCTCGCATTATCAGTTATTTTTATCGTTCCGGATAAATCGACCGAATTTCAAAAAGTTTATTGTATGGTCTATTACTTTATTATTTCGCATCATGAATGTATGCGTGACCGGCAGAATAATATGGTCACTCATACCCTCAACTCTCGTGCTTTCAACGGTGACAATACTATCGTTCGGGCGGCCTAACCAAAAATAGCCCATGGGTGTAATATTCCTTCTTCCGGCAATCACTCCAACCTCGTAAGAAACTGGCCCTAATTTATGTAAAATACTGTCCGGCCTGGTCCCAAGCCTTGAGGCGGTTGGACCTAGGAGGGAAAAGCCAGGAAAACCCATCAACCTATCAACAAGCTTGGTGCCCTGATTCGGCGGGCCTAGCATAACTACTCTACCCAGTTTGGAAAGACTTTGCTTTTCGAAATAATGACGAACAAGAATACCCCCTAACGAGTGTGTTACGAAATGAATACTTTCCGAATGCTTTTCAAGACAACCTTGTATACCCTGACCAACAGCTTCCGCCGAGAGAGTCTCGATTCCATGTTTAAGAGATGGGTACTCAACGTTANTCACAGAAAAACCAGCTCTAGACAGTTTGGATTCAAGTTCTCCCATGGAATTTGAAATACGAGCAAGACCATGAAGTAAGACAACACATTCATCTGCAAAAACTAAACTTGGGGAAAATCCAATCAGAAAAACACATACTTTGAGGTTGTTTCTTAGTTTAATCACTGCAGTTCCAACAAATATCAAAGCTGGCGAAATTAGCTTCACTGCAACGCTCGCAAATCCATTCACCCTCGTCCTCAATTTCATAGTTTTCGATTAATTGAATAATTTCTTTTGCATACTCAGCATACAAGGCATGTTCTACCCAAACTTCAGGCATGCANTCGTTCAGGGGTAGTTCCCCCCCTGCTGAATATAAATTGTCATTTTTTACCACAGAGCTTATTCCATGTTGTTCCAAGACATTCCTAAAGTGCCACGCCATAGAAACACTATCAGCTGTATAAACTTTTTTCGTCATCATCAATTAATTCTATATTAAGATTGCCAAAGATTAACGATAGATCTGCCGCCAACGTAAGCCTAATAAAAATAATGAGGCAACATATACAAACACCCCACCAAAGACCAATATACACAAATTTAGCAACTGAGTTCCGATCGGCCAGCTTAGCCACATAGAAAACTCTCTAGAAAGAGACAGGAGAAAAACAACCAGCACCAGATTTGCTAAGAATATTTGCGCTATAAACGAAAGCCAGCCCGACTGAAAATAAAATACTTTCTCTTTATGTAACCCCCAAAACAAAAGTCCCGCATTGAAAAATGCAGCAATACTGGTCGCCAATGCTAGACCAACATGAGCCATTCCGTATAGATAAAATACTACATTCAGAATCATATTGATCAACATGGCTATCATCCCAATTCGAACCGGCGTCTTTGTATCTTGCCTAGAGAAATANCCCGGAGAGAAGATTTTAATTGCCATAAAGGCCAGCAAGCCCAAGGCATATGCGCGCAGCGAACCTGAGGCTGCAACCACATCATTCTCGGTGAAGTTCTCGCTTTGAAAGAGTGTGATTAATAATGGTTCAGCCAACAGTAACAATCCGATCGTCGAAGGTATCGCGATCAGACAAATTAATCGAAAAGCCCAATCCAGGGTTTCTGCGAATTCTCTTCCAGAGGATTCAGCATGTTTTCGAGATAAAGTCGGCAAAACTACAACAGCGATAGCGATACCAAAGGTTCCGAGTGGCAACTCCATTAACCTATCGGAAAAATAAAGCCAAGAGACACTTCCTGTCACCAGTAACGACGCTATAAAAGTATCAAGTAGTAAATTGATTTGCGTTACTGAGACTCCAAAAAGAGCTGGAACCATTAATTTTTTTATCCTCACTAATCCTTCCTGTGAACCGTTTAATTTTGGTTTAGCAAGTAAGTTAAGTTGATGAAGAAAAGGTAACTGAAAAAATAATTGTGCGAAACCGGCGATTAAAACACCCCACGCTAATGCAAGTTCGGGGGTCTTAAGATGCGGAGCAAGAAAAAACGAGGCTCCAATTAGTGATATATTTAGTAGCGCAGGAGTAACTGCCGGCACCGCAAATTTTTCGTAAGAATTAAGAATAGAACTACAAAGTGCTGCGAGCGAAATAAGTAGCAGGTATGGGAACGTAATCCTAAACATTTCCACAAATAAAGCGAATTTAGCTGGCTCATCAGTAAACCCATAAGCAATGGGTATTCCTATCCAAGGAGCGGACACGACCACAAAAATAACTAGAACAACCAAAAATCCACCAAGGCTAGCCGTAACAGAACTAATAAAGCTTAAAACTTCTGCGTGCGACTTTGTCGAGCGATATTCAGAAAGCACAGGCACAAATGCCTGGTTAAAGGCGCCCTCCGCGAATAAGCGACGTAGGAAGTTAGGTATTTTGTTAGCTAGAAAGAAAGCATCAGATGCATCTGTTGCTCCAAAAAGGCGAGCGATTACAATATCTCTTGCAAGCCCCAAGACCCGCGAAAACGTAGTCATTGAACCAGTGACGCCACTCGCTTTCAGCAGACCTTCGTCCTCAAGCACCTTCTTGTCAGCCTTCGGCTCACTCACCTCAACTTCTCTCTCTACCATCACAGGCCCACTTTTTGCCTAATGAAATTCTAAAAGCTTAGTTATGCACGCCTCCAGAATATCCTGATTGTACTACAAGGCACAAAATTAGATTAGCTAACTACTGTTTACAATACCTCAATACTTTAAGCTAGCCAGATTCTTTTCAAGTAACCAAAACACGGGAAGCTATTGACATCAACTTATGAAAACGGCATAGTGGCGCACCTTTCAGGGGGCAATAAGCCTCTAGTAGATACAGAATGTAATTTCCTAAAGATTTCTAGGTTTTAATTCTAAAAACGAAAAGGAGGTAATTTTGGCAAATTCTCCGCAAGCAAAAAAGAGAGCTCGACAAGGTGAGGCAAGACGCCGCCACAACGCCTCTTTCCGCTCGTTGGTGCGAACATCAATTAAGAAAGTAGACTCAGCAATCGAAACTGGGGATCACTCGAAAGCTTCAGAGGCCTATAACAGCGCTGTACCAATAATTGACAGAATGGCAGATAAGGGCATTATTAATAAGAATAAGGCTGCACGCCATAAAAGTAGGCTAAATTCCTCAGTTAAGGCACTACAGAAATAGGAAGATTGAGCAGAAAGCAACCAGCTGAGCTCAATAAGAACATCTTTTCAGGATAGAACCAAATTATCTCGATGAATTACTTCCTCATCCCCAGCATAACCCAAAAGATCTGTAATTTTTTCGCTGCTTTGCCCACATAGAATACTCACTTCTGTATTGTCATAATTGACCAAGCCGCGAGCAATCTCGTTGCCTTCTGGATCAACGCAAGTAACCATGTCGCCGCGATAAAATTCACCCTCTACACTATCAATACCCACGGCTAGCAAGCTTTTGCCAGAAGTTTGTAAAACCTTTACTGCTCCCGCATCTACTTTAAGTAACCCTTTGACTGCCAATTGACCAGCGAGCCATTGTTTTCGAGCGGCGATTGGCTCACTATCTGCATACAATAAAGTGCCTATCGAATTACCAGATGCCAATTTAAGCAATACATCATCAATTTCACCATTCGCAATGACTGTATCTGTCCCGGACCGTGCAGCCAATTTTGCGGCGGATATTTTTGTGAGCATTCCTCCGCGCCCTAAACTAGCTCCTTTCCCTGCAAATTCTAATAGTGATTCATCATTAGCAGAGGCAGTTGGGATCAATCGACTAGAAGCACTTAATCGCGGATCCACATCAAAAACGCCATCTTGATCGGTGAGAATAATCAGCGCCTCTGCACTGATTAAATTCGCAACCAGAGCGGCAAGTGTATCATTATCCCCAAAACACAACTCAGCAGTGGCAACAGTATCATTTTCGTTTACTACAGGAATGACTCCCATGCCTAACAGTGTAGTTAGTGTCGTGCGAGCATTAAGGTATCGTGTTCGGTCAGACAAATCTTCATGACTCAGCAAGATTTGAGCAGTTTGAACACTGTGCTTTTTAAAGTAACTTTCATAAGCCTGTACGAGACCCATCTGGCCAACTGCCGCTGCAGCCTGCTGCAAGTGCATCTCTTTAGGCCTGGATTTTAGAGATAGACGAGCAACACCTTCCGCCACAGCCCCTGATGAAACTAAAACAATTTGTTTGCTTTTTTTATGCAAAGAAACGAGCTGCTCCACCCAATGCAATATCCTTTCATCATGGAGGCCTAAACCATTGTTAGTGACCAGGGAACTCCCTACTTTTATCACTAACCGTTTAGCATCCTTAATTTTATTCCTAGTCATATCATTCTCAAATTTTTATTCTACTCAAACATATCACTTACATTAGCTTTTGCCAGCTTGTGATTTTCTATTTTCTTTCTTATCTCAAAGGCAAGTAATTTTTCGTTCTCGCTTTGTTGATTTCGATATTCTTCGGAGTCTCTAAGTTGAAATCTATGCTTTTCTATTCGATCCATCAATGCACTAACTAAAGGTGCACAGCCATTTTTATTAAGAGCTGATATTCTAAAAATTGGCAATTCCCAATCCAGTTGTTTGCGCAAGCTAGCCTCTAGTTCTATCACATTATCATCTGACAAGAGATCCATTTTGTTAATTATTAACCAACGCTCTTTCCGCGCGAGAGTTGGGCTGAATCTTTCTAACTCATCAACAATTTTTTTTGCTTCCACTGCCGGGTCAGATTGATCGACTGGAAGAGCGTCCACAAGATGAAGTAATAAAGTTGTTCGCGAAAGATGTTTAAGAAAACGAAACCCTAATCCTGCCCCTTTCGAAGCTCCTTCTATCAATCCTGGTATATCGGCAATTACGAAATTTCTCTCCAAATCGAGCGACACCACACCTAAGTTTGGAGTCAAAGTTGTAAAAGGATAATCAGCCACTTTAGGTTTTGCTGCAGATACTGAACGNACCAATGTCGATTTCCCTGCGTTTGGCAAACCTAACAATCCCACGTCTGCAACAANTNTNANCTGGAGNTGCAGCGTTCTTTCTTCTCCTGCGCCTCCCTTGGTAATCTGCCGTGGAGCCCTATTTGTACTTGACTTAAAACGCGCATTCCCCAGTCCATGAAATCCTCCTTGCGCCACCTTAACAAGCTTTCCGGGCTCACTTAAGTCGGCGAGAAATTCGTCAGTGCTTGAGTCGATAACACTCGTTCCTACTGGTACTTTAACAACCAGATCTTCACCACCCGAGCCCGTGCAATTTTTTCCTTGTCCAGCTCGCCCTGATTGCGCTCGGTACCTGGGTTGGAATCGAAAGTCAACCAAGGTATTTAAGGCGGCGTCAGCTACCATGAAAACACTTCCACCATCACCACCATCACCGCCGTCTGGGCCTCCTTTCTCGATGTACTTTTCGCGGCGAAAACTAAGGCAACCACTCCCTCCATTCCCGGCTTCAACTATGATTTCCGCTTCATCTACAAATTTCACAATTCTCACCAATTAAAAATCAAACACCTAAAACGCAAAAAGCCCCGTCGAATGACGAGGCTTTTTAAGCATCCGAACTTAAAATCTCAGTCTATACGACGCTCACAAATTTTCTATTTTGAGGACCTTTAACCGCAAACTTAACCACCCCAGAAGATTTCGCAAATAAAGTGTGATCTTTACCACATCCCACATTGTCNCCAGGATGAAATCTAGTACCACGTTGCCTCACTATAATATTTCCGGCCTTAACTTGTTGCCCACCAAAAAGCTTGACACCTAAGCGTTTAGATACCGAATCACGACCATTATTAGTACTACCGCCAGCTTTCTTGTGCGCCATACCTTAATCCTTATTCTTAACTTTGATGCCAGTAATTTTTACTTCGGTAAAAAACTGCCGATGTCCTTGCTTTTTCTGAGAGTGTTTGCGGCGTCTGAATTTGATGATTTTTACCTTGTCAGCTCGGCCCTGCCTAGTGACTTCCGCCTCNACCCGACTACCCTCAACATAGGGTGTGCCGATCTTAACCGATTTACCTTCACCGACTAGTAAAATTCTATCAAATTTGACTTTCTCTCCCGCAGCAGCGTCCAGTTTTTCTAACTGCAAGATCTCGCCTTCTTCAACTCTGTGTTGCTTACCACCACTCTCTATCACAGCATACATGATTATTTTTCCCTAGAATGACTTGGCTTTCAATTACCTACAGCCAGTCTTACGAAGAGGCGGATTCTACGGTAACACCCTGCTCGAGGCAAGTAAATTTAAGAAATTTGAATGCCTAGCTAACTCAATTTTCGAGGCCGAATTTGGGCCTGCCAACCTNGCCTTATGACTTGACAGCTCCCACACGCGTCCATAGCATGCACACTGCTTCACCCAACACTAGGTCTTTTTTTATATCGCCTCCAGGCACACAACTCACATGTATCAAAAAATTCTCAAAGTTGTAGAGCCCGATTTCCAGAAAGTTGATAAGTTTATCATCGAGCAACTTTATTCAGAAGTTAGCTTAGTAGAGAGTATTGGTCATTATATTGTGCGNGCCGGCGGTAANCGGATGAGACCTATCTTAGTNCTCCTATCAGCNCGAGGGAGTGGTCTAGAAAATGACCAACATGTGCCTATGGCCGCCGTAATTGAATTTATTCATACCGCAACACTCTTGCATGATGATGTGGTTGATATGTCCATGCTAAGACGTGGACGCCCGACGGTCAATGCTGAATGGAACAATCCATCNAGCGTTTTAGTTGGTGACTTCATTTATTCGCGTGCCTTCCAAATTCTTGTCAAAATCTCGGATATGAGAATCATGGAAATTATCGCAAATACTACGAATAAAATTGCTGAAGGCGAAGTATTGCAGTTAATCGAAAAGAATAATCGTGAGTCTTCTGAAGAAAGCTATATGCGAGTAATAACGAATAAAACGGCGATTTTATTTCAGGCTGCCGCCAAATGCGGAGCCATTTTAGCCAATGCTGACCCCAAGGTAGAAGAGGCTTTTGAGTCCTTTGGCATGCAGTTAGGAATTGCTTTCCAACTGATCGATGACGTGCTCGATTATTCTGGAAATGCTGATACTTTAGGCAAGAATATAGGCGACGATTTGGCAGAGGGAAAGTCTACATTACCGCTCATATACGCGATGCAGAACTGCTCGCCGACTCAACACAAAGAAATTTTAAAAAGTTTAAGCGCTGAGAATCTCTCTGAAGGCATGCTAGCCAATATTATTGAGATAGTTCAAAAAAGTGGAGGCCTGGACTACACGAGGGAATTAGCCGAATCCAGAGCGGAAATCGCTGCACAGCACTTGAGGATTTTACCAGAATCAAAATATAAGGGGTCTTTAGAGACCATGGTGGAATTTTCGGTAAATCGCAAACATTAACTGACCGATATTTCACATCGCGGAATAATTGGGTCCTCCACCACCTTCTGGAACAACCCATTGGATATTTTGTGAAGGGTCTTTAATATCGCATGTTTTACAATGCACACAATTTTGAGAGTTAATCACAAATTTCTTTAAGCCAGTATCGTCTTCAACAACCTCATAAACTCCGGCCGGGCAATAACGCTGGGATGGCTCATCATACAATGGTAAATTACTCTCAATTGGCACCGAACTATCTTTGAGTAGAAGATGACATGGCTGATCCTCAGCGTGGTTAGTATTTGAGAGAAATACGGAAGATAGTTTATCAAAGCTTATTTCTCCATCAGGTTTTTGATATTCAATCGGAGAACATTCAGCGGCCGGTTTAAGTTGGCGATGATCTTCACTTTTATCATGAAGCGTAATTGGAAATCGCCCAAAGAATATATTTTGCTCAATAAAACTTAGGGCGCTGCCCAACCAAAATCCGAACTTATGAAATCCAGCCGAAAAGTTCCTAGCCTTATACAATTCCTNATGNAGGGCTGACTCTCTGAATCGCTTGCTGAAATCTGTCACCTTTNCAACAGAAGGTTCTGAANNCAATGCCGCAAATATCGAATCGGCGGCTAAAATNCCGGACTGCATNGCGGTNTGACTNCCTTTAATTTTTGCGGCATTTAATGTNCCNGCATCGCATCCAATTAATAAACCGCCAGGAAANGACATTTCAGGCAACGAATTCAGACCGCCCTTTACCAACGCTCTTGCACCATAGCTTATTCGATTACCTCCGCCAATGATGTCTTTTATTATCGGGTGGTGTTTGAACTTCTGGAACTCGTCAAATGGACTGATATGTGGGTTCTGGTACGATAAGTCTACGATTAAGCCAAGTGATACTTGATTATTCTCG
>NHGO01000027.1 GCA_002172295.1 Gammaproteobacteria bacterium TMED139
AAATTAAATTCTATAATATTTGATTCATAAATTTGTCTTGCTGCTGAAGAGAGCGTTCCAATTTCGGGTTCGGATAAAATTTTGAAACCAATTTCGTCTGCTATTTCGGCTTCCAAATTAGATCGGCCTTCAATTAAAAATGTTCTTCTTTTTTCGTTGACATAGGTACTAAAAGCTGTGGTCTGAACTACACCTCCGTTTGCTTTAACGGCTCTGAGCATTTCATCATCCAGATTGCGGGTATGATTAGTTAGTTTTCTCGCAGATGAGTGGGACGCTATAATCGGTGCGTCGCTCAGTTTAAGGGTCTGCATAATGGAATCTTTGGAGGGGTGGGAAATGTCGATCATTATTCCCAATCGATTCATTTCAGCAATAGCTTCTCTCCCCATGTCACTCAGACCGCCATGCACATAGTCATTATTTTCTTCACCCGTATGTGAGTCGGAAAGCTGATTATGTCCATTGTGTGCGAGAGACATATACCTTCCGCCGCGTTCGTAGAATTCCTCTATCCTCGACAGGTCGTTTCCGAGAGGATAGGCGTTTTCTATACCAATCATGGCGACTTTTTTTCCTGAACCTACGATTCGTCGAACATCATCCGATGTGTAAGCTATTTCGATTTGGTCTGGTGCGATTTCCTCAGCTAATCTATGTATTGAATCAAATTTATCGATCGCGTTGGCATATGCTGCAGCATAACCCTCTTTATCAAGGCTGCCCTGCCCGGTGTACACAATAAACCAAGCTACATCTAGACCTCCCGCTTCCATTTTTGGCAGATTAACTTGAGTATCGAGATCCTGTGTGTAATTTCTAGACGCGGTGAAATTTCCAGTATTTATATCTGCATGAGTGTCCAGAGTAATTACTCGATCGTGAATTCCTTGGGCTCTTGCGATTAATTCCTCTTCACTTTCACTGCAGCTCCACAACTGAAGCGAAATGAGGAGGATTAAAGCTGTTTTGATAAGGCCAACTTGATTCATTAATAAAGCCTTTTAATTACCAGTTGATTTTTTAAAGCTATTACCGTTCCGCTTTAGGTATCCATCAACTTATCATCTGGGTTTTGCAATTGGTAGACATTATTGAGTTTGACTCAATCAACTCGAGGATATCATGAAATTTTTTTGGGAAGTGGTGAGTTTGCCGGACAATAACCGACGCAACATTTGCTAACACTGATCAGCATAGAATACTATTCGATCTAGAGAAACATTACGTTTTGGTAAACGTAGTGTCGAGTTGTCGAGACAGAGGTGAGTCACAATGATAAATACAACAGACCGCGAACGACTTTCAGGCGGGTCACTGATAAGGGCTCTATGTCTTATGTTAAGTATTTTTCTTGTCTCGGCAGTATTTTCAGAAGGTGGTCGAACACCCGTACGCGCAAAGAATGGGATAGTTTCGAGTGCTTCCAGACTCGCTTCAGAGGCTGGACTAGAAGCTTTGAAGCAGGGTGGTAATGCGGTTGACGCGGCGGTAGCAACGGCATTTGCTCTGGCAGTGACCTGGCCGAGCGCGGGCAATATCGGCGGAGGGGGATTTCTCGTCTATCATGGCGCAAACGGGCATGCTACCACCTTTGATTTTCGTGAAAAGGCAGCAATAGCGGCTACTGAGAGTATGTACCTTGGGGCGGATGGACGCGTAGTAAATAATTCAAACCACATTGGTATGTTGGCGGTTGGCGTGCCGGGAACAGTAGCCGGTCTGTACAAGGCTCATCAGGAACTGGGTTCTCTTCCTTGGGAAGACTTGGTAGGTCCAGCACTGGAGATGGCTCGGGAAGGAATCCCGCTCACATATTCCCTCCAAACAGGCTTTGTTCGAAGTGCAAGTCGGTTTAGACAGTACCCATCATCTGCGAAGAAGTTTTTTAAGAGTGATGGGTCCTTCTATGAACTGGGGGAGAGCTGGAAGCAACCTGATCTTGCCCATACGCTAGAGCTGATTCAAAGAAATGGCAAAGATGGTTTCTACCGGGGAGAGAATGCAAAGAGGCTAGCTGATTTCATGGCTGCGAATGGTGGCCTAATAACGGAAGAGGACCTCGAGCAATATGAGGCCATTGAGAGGGAACCGATCAGAGGCTCTTACAGAGGTTTCGATATTATTAGTATGCCACCACCAAGTTCTGGGGGCGTTGCCTTGGTCGAGATGCTAAACATACTCGAAGATTATGATCTCTCGCGTATGGGGCATAATTCAGCAGACTATTTACATGTTCTAACCGAGACAATGCGAAGGGCATATGCAGACCGGGCAGAACATCTGGGTGATCCAGATTTCAATGACGACATGCCTCTATCGAGATTATTAGATAAAGAATATGCTGCTGAGTTGCGCTCATCTATCGACATGGAAAGAAAGTCAGAGAGTCAACCCTCACAATTTGCCCAAGCCTATGAAAGCGAGGAAACCACTCACTTCTCGGTAGTGGATAAAGACGGCAATATGGTAAGTCTTACCTATACTTTGGAGTTCGGGTATGGCTCTGCAATCGTGGTGGAAGGCGGGGGTTACTTATTGAACAACGAGTTGGGAGATTTTAATGCTATTCCGGGTTTGACTGACGAGCGAGGAAATATTGGCACCACGCCAAACCTGGTTGCACCCCAAAAGAGGCCCTTGTCGTCTATGACGCCAACAATAGTAGCCCAAAATGGAGAACCCGTTTTTGCAACTGGCAGTCCGGGTGGGAAGACGATAATTAACACAACGATGCAAACCATCCTCAATATTATTGATCATGGGTTTAATATCGCCGAGGCAATTGAAGCAGGACGAATTCATCATCAGTGGTTGCCGGATGTTACGCGTGTTGAATCTGACTCGATTTCTACAGATACGATTCGACTTTATGAAGCCAAGGGTCATCGGGTTCAGGAAAGAAGTTCTCAAGGAGCTGCAATGGGCGTATACCATAATCGTGACGAGGGATTGTTTGAGGGTGCTTCAGATTCTCGTCGAGGCGATGGTGCTGCAGTTGGGTATTAAACTTAGCTTCCAAAGGAGTGTGCCATGAAACGACAGCTATTCAGTTTTCTCATTATGGGTATTCCATTTGCCTTATCTGCCGCGGAAGATCTTGAATCGATAAAGCAACAATTTATCGGTGACTATGAGTTGGTGCATTATGTGACCTTCTCCGAGGACGGCAGTGAAAGGGATATGGGTTACATCGGCAGGCTAAGTTATGATCGCTTTGACAATATGGCTGGCCTTGGCATGCCAATAGACCTTCCTTTGCGAGCGAGCGAGTCTTCGGAAAGGACCATCGGAGGATTTGGATACTGGGGGAAAGTCTCGTGGGACCTCGATATAGGGACTGTGACCCATCATGTTGTCGGCTCGCCGATGGTACCCCGTTGGGTCGGTGGCGATAATGTTCGCTATTTTGAGTTTATCGAAGAGGATCTTCTCGCCTTGTCGATAAAAAATGATCAGGGAAGAATAACTGGGACTCTAACTTGGCGGAGACTCAAGTAAAAGCGGCCCGCGTAAAAACGTATTTTCTGCTTATCACCTAATCTAGTATGCTGACGAATTCTTCCCAATTCACAGGTTCACCGTGTATTGGCACAATCGTTTCAACGTCAAGACCCAGCCGTTGGACGTGATTGTAAAGACTCCGGTTTTCATCTGTGGCCCCGCCGAGGCTAGGCTCAAACGAATCGAACAAGTCGGCTTCGATAATTATCTTCTCGTCTGGCAGGTATGCGACTAGCATTCCCTCGACATGCGCAAGTGGATGGACGTATGAAATTTGCATCATGCGCTTGCCATCAGTTAACACATAATTTTCTCGCACTACCTCGTACTGATATCCCTCAGCTAGTTCGGTGGGTGGCCACAGGCTCACCATATCTGGATCCAATGTTCTAGGAGCATAATTCAAAACATCGCGTGTATAAAAATCATAATTTTTCCAGTGCGTGATAATTGTAGCCCCAATATGCATGTAGGTTCTCAGGCCGCCGATAGAATCGTGATGCTGATGTGTATTTATCAAGAAGCGGATCGGTTTGCTAGGAATGCGCTCGACGATCTCTTCAATTACGGCGAGATTGCGCTGCTCATTGAGTGGAGCTTCGACGACTGCAATATATTCCTCGAACTCTACTACAACGCTATTATGTGAACCGCCGCCATATAGGAAAACCCCGTCACCTAAGTCTTGGACGTCTACGTTTTCGGGAAATTCGGTATTTATCACGCTTACAGGTACTTCAGTTTCGCCGGGACATTTGTTTGCTACTATGTTGTCCTGTCGTCCCCCGAAAGCATTATGTCCTGCGTTAATGCTCTGTGCTTGGTAGTTGTCGTCCCAACCAGTATGGTGATGCCAAACTGCTGGGAATCTAATGCCGTCACCGATATCAATATAGTCTGCATTAGAAAATTCATGCTCGTAATTGGCATCGCCAAGGACTGGGTCCGGAACCCAGGTATGAATTCTCTGTAAAAGGTTTTGAGAATTTATCGTAGCATCTACCCTGTATTTCCCCATGAGCATTATTGAGATGATAGTAACTTTTTCTGGCGTGACCGTAGCCCCATCGCGGCCCATTTCGCCNAGTTCCCAGCGCCAGGTTGCTTGAGGGTTAGCTCCNGGAAGACGTGCNGCNTTCAGAAAACCATGNGGTGTAAGCCACATGTCAAGTTGCCAGCGTTCAGCATCGATGGCTCTGGCTGCGATAGGTGTTGCATCTTGACCGTCCTGATGCCAAGCGTAGTCCCCATTAAGGCTAAATATTTGTCGCTCGTTTTTCTGAATAGGTGTTCCACTGTACCAGCCCAGTCCGTACTTCCAGGAAGCCGGATTATGACCAGGATCACGATCGAATGTTTCTATCATGTGTACGTTATCCCAGTCGATTAAGCGGGTGTAGTTTCTAAGNGGTTCTCCTCTGGGCCAGTCGACTTCATANGCGTTNACGTANTGCTGCCCAACCATTCCGGTNTAAGCTACGCCTGATATAGAAATACAAGAGAGGCGGTCTTCGCCAATAGCTGCAGACGCCGCGGTTAAGATAGGTTGAGGGTCGATATAGCCCGGTTTGAACTCTTGCGCTGAAACTAGGGTGGAGAGGCCNAAAGAAAGAAGAANTAGTNTAGTTTGCAAAGCTCTCGAAGCCACGTGACCTCCTGNATATTATTATTTTTATAATTTCACAGTTAGACTAAAGGACCGANGNGGTTAATTCAATCAGGATTTAAGCAAGCCTAAGGTTGTTGCCAGTTATGCAATGCAACCTAAGCANGTTTCTATGGTATAAATCTATTTGACCGAACTCGTTATCAGTGATTGAAAAATGAAAAGTAGCAGTGCACTAGCTCGCAAGCTTAGTCAGGAAATCCAGGGGGAATGTCTATTTGATGATTTTAGTCGAGGCCGCTACAGCACCGATGCTTCAATTTATCAGCTTATGCCTATCGGTGTTGTCGTTCCGAAGCACATTGATGATGTTGAAGCCGCGATAAAAATTGCGAGGGATGAGGGCATACCTGTACTGCCAAGAGGGAGTGGCACTTCGCAAAACGGCCAGGCAATTGGTGAGGCATTGCTCATTGACACGACGCGCCACCTCAATCACGTAATAGAGTTCAACAAAGAGAGCAAGACAGCCTGTGTTCAACCTGGGCTCGTTCTCGATCACCTAAACCGCTTCCTAAAGCCCCACGGTTTATTCTATCCCGTTGATGTTTCGACCGCTAACAGAGCTACTCTTGGTGGGATGACAGGAAATAATAGTTGTGGTTCTCGTTCGATCCGTTATGGAAATATGGTTCACAACGTGTTGTCAGTAGAGGCGATTCTGGCAAATGGAAGTAAGGCGCATTTCCGAGGGTTAAATGGCGATAGCGGCCATGGTATTTCGGAGGAATTAATCCAACAACTATTGAGTCTCGGAAGAAGAGAAGCTGATGAAATTAAGCAGCGTTTCCCCAACCTTCTTAGGCGTGTTGGAGGCTACAATATCGATGAGCTTATAAAAGATTCACCAAACTTGGGCCGACTGCTGGTCGGNTCCGAGGGCACATTAGGATTCTTTCAAAGAATCCATCTACAACTCCAGCCAATTCCAAAAGAAAAGGTGCTGGGAGTCTGCCACTTCCCAACATTCTATGAAGCTATGGAAAGCACTCAGCATATTGTCAAACTAGATCCTACCGCAGTGGAANTGGTGGACCGCACTATGATTGACCTTGCGCGCGCAATTCCTTTGTTTGCTCCAACCGTGAACCGGTTCGTGCAGGGCAAACCAGATGCTTTACTGCTAGTGGAGTTTGCTGGCGAAGAGAGGAGTGAGCAGTTAAATAAACTGAAGTCTTTAGTTGAACTTATGGCAGATATGGGGTTTCNCAATTCAGTGGTAGAGGCTACAGATNATGAGTTTCAGCCGGCTATCTGGGAGGTAAGAAAGCAGGGTCTAAACATAATGATGTCGATGAAGGGGGACGGCAAACCGGTTTCATTTATTGAGGATTGTGCGGTTGACTTAAAAGATTTAGCGGAATATACACGCCGACTAACTGAAATTTTTGAAAAAAATGGGACATCAGGCACATTTTATGCCCATGCCTCGGTCGGCACTTTGCATGTCAGACCAATTTTAAACATGAAGGAAGAATCTGGATCAACAAAAATGCGGGCGATTGTCGANGAATGTCTCGAAATGGTTCGCGAGTATAAGGGATCGCATTCCGGAGAACATGGTGATGGCATTTCTCGTTCAGAGTTCCATGAGCCAATGTTTGGCAAAAGGATGGTTAAAAATTTTGAAGAAGTGAAGCAGGCCTTCGATCCAGGAAACCTGTTTAATCCCGGCAAAATTGTAAATCCTCACAAGATGGACGACCGGAATATTATGCGGTTCGCGCCCGGCTACGAACCAATCGAGCTGAATACGAAACTGGATTGGTCAGAATGGGGCGGGTTTAATCGGGCTGTTGAAATGTGTAATAACAATGGTGCTTGCCGAAAGGCTAATGTTGGCACAATGTGCCCGTCCTATCGTATTACTAAAGATGAACGACATTTAACCCGAGGCCGGGCGAACACGCTTAGGTTAGCGATAACCGGACAACTTGGGCAGAACGCATTTTCATCAGAGGAGATGCACGAAACGATGGATTTGTGTGTTAGCTGCAAGGGGTGTAAACGGGAGTGCCCGACTGGTGTCGACATGGCTAGGATGAAAATCGAGTTTCTCAATAACTACCATCAGCGCCATGGTGCTCGCTTGCGGGAAAGGCTATTCGCTTATCTTCCGCGTTATGCGCCTGCTTTAAAGNGCGTTTCATTCTTAATGAACCTGCGTGATCAAATACCGGGGTTGGCCAAAATATCGGAGTGGCTGTTTGGATTGTCTAGCCGCAGGCCCTTACCTAAGTGGCGAAAAGATCATTTCAGGCAGCCAGTCGATGGGAAATCAATCGCGGAGAGTAAGAAGGAGGTTGTACTACTAGTTGATACGTTTAATGGATGTTTTGAAAGCGAGAATGCCTATGCAGCCGTTGATGTGTTGGAGACGGCAGGCTATCACGTTCATTGTCCTAAGCCTGTCAATGGCGGTCGAGCGCTCTGTTGTGGCCGGACTTTCCTTAGTAACGGTTTGGTAGATGAGGCCAGGTTTGAAGCTCAACGGATGATGCGGGCGCTGAAACCCTTTGTCGAAAAAGGGATCCCGNTTGTGGGCCTTGAGCCGTCCTGNCTTCTGACCCTNAGAGATGAATATTTGGTTTTNTTTCCGGGTGATGAGGCTNNTCAGCTTGCGGCGAACAGTTTTATGCTCGAGGAGTTTCTCGCTAATGAGCTGGATGCGGGTGATCTCAATCTGAGATTGAAAGCTTTGGAATGCAAGAAGGCTTTACTTCATGGGCATTGCCATCAAAAAGCCTTTTCTGTTCTCTCGCCCGTTCAAAGAGTGCTGAGTTTGATTCCGGAACTGGAGCTCGAGACCATCGATTCAAGTTGCTGTGGCATGGCAGGTTCTTTTGGTTATGAGAAGGAGCACTATGACGCCTCGATTAAAATGGGTTCCTTGAGCCTATTTCCGGCTATCAAGGGTGAAAAAGCCGATTGCTTAATTGTTGCTGACGGGGCGAGCTGCCGAGGCCAGATTGAGCATGGTACTGGCAGAGCGCCTTTGCACGTTGCGCGGGTATTGCAAATGGCACTAGCCGAGAGATAGCTTTAACCAAATACTTTATCCTTGTTGTTACAAAGCCTCACACTAAAATTAGGTATTCGGATGTCTTTTAGACCCTGAATTTCTTGATAAAAAGTGCCTTGAGAGGTATCGTTTTAAGAGGAAGGTTCAAATCTTTGGGACTAAGAAAAATAAGCCAGTTTGGAGGCGAAAATGCGCGCTAGATTTCCATCAATCCGAGCATTAGATAAGACCCTTATTCTCACTACAATTTTTGGGGCCATAGGCTTTGTGCCCACTCTTCTGCACGCTCAGTCAGATGCTGAATTCTTCTCTCATGAAATTCGCCCAATTATGGAGCGTACCTGCTGGAATTGCCATGGTGAGGCGGTCAAGAGTTCCGGGTTAGATCTCAGTAGCCGCGAAGCGGCGCTTGAAGGGGGTAATAGGGGACCGGCGATAGTCCCGGGAAATGCTGAAGAGAGCAGGCTTTTTAGGCAGCTAGCCGGTTTAGAAGGGCCTCAAATGCCGCTTGGAGTGCCTTTGGCGGAGGAGGAGATAGAGAAGTTTCGAACCTGGATTAATGACGGCGCTGTTTGGGATGCCGGGGCGGCAACGACGGTCGCGGCTAGTGAGTTCTCAGCCTTTGCTACTGATGTCCCGGCTTCGGCACGGAGTTACTGGGCTTTTCAGTTACCAGAGAAGGCAGAAGTTCCGAAATTTGAGGATTTTCAGCACCCCATCGATTCTTTCCTTGAAGTTAAGCGTCGGGAAGAGGCAGTAACTGCAGCCCCGCGCGCTGACAGGTTGACCTTACTGAGAAGAGCTTATCTGGATTTGATCGGGCTACCCCCGACTCCGGAGGAGAGTGAAGAATTTATTAATGACACCAGTCCAGATGCCTGGGATAGATTGATAGAAAAGTTACTGGCCTCGCCGCATTACGGCGAGCGCTGGGGCAGACATTGGCTCGACGTGGCACGATATGCAGACTCGGATGGTTATGAGCAGGATGTGGACCGGTCGAATGCCTGGCGGTATCGAGACTATGTGATAAATGCGTTCAACAGTGACAAGCCCCATAACCAGTTTATTACCGAACAAATTGCCGGTGATGAGCTTGATACAACGACAGGTGAGTCTCGCATTGCAACAGGCTTTCTGAGGGCAGGACCCCGAGTGAATTTCCGGGAGAAAGACAACCCGGAGCGTCGCTGGGATTATCTTGATGACGTTGTCGCGACCGTTGGTCGAGGCGTTTTAGGTATGACTATCCAGTGTGCTCGATGTCATGACCATAAGTTTGANCCGATACTTCAGAAAGACTACTACAGCATGACCGCCTCATTATTTGGTTACGTGGAAACTGATTGGCCGATGTTGCCCGATGATCAGGCGCTGGAATACCTGGCAAAAACTGCTGAGTTCGATGATCGCGTTTCTTCCATCAGGGAGCAGATACGCGAGATTGAGCAACCTTACCTGACAGAGCTGAAGCTCGATCGAATCCGAAACGAATTCCCGGCTGATATACTTGAGGCAGTTCTCATTCCAGAGGATGAGCGAACTGATGGTCAGAAGTTGCTGGCCGCGCAGGTGCTGACTCTTGGGGTACCACGAGACAAGGTTGATGCCGCAATGTCAGAACAGGCNAAAACTGAGAGGGAAACTTTACGAGATCAGATCGCAGCGGTTGAGCTGCAGCGACCGGAAGAGCCTCCCATGATTGAGGTGGTCACAGACGGGGACTATCGATACACACCAGACAGGGCCGGCGACAATGTTCTGGGCTGTCCGGAGTGTCGTATTAAAATGGATGAGCCCGGCAGTTTTCTGCACGACGGAGACGGTAGTTATGAAGTTCCACCTGCCCCCTTTCTTATTCGAGGCGATCCTTTTAGTGAAGGGCCGGAGTTAGAGCCGGATTTCCTAACTGTGGCGAAGTATGGAAGCCCACCTGTGGAAATACCCCGATCCAACGGCCGCACCTCTGGTCGACGTCTTGCGTTAGCGCAGTGGCTCACTTCGGAAGACAACCCCTTGACCGCCAGGGTTTGGGTAAACAGGGTCTGGCATCATCACTTTGGCAGAGGTATCGTTTCAAGCTTGGATAATTTTGGTGTAGTCGGGGAGAGGCCCACACACCCAGAGCTACTTGACTGGCTTGCAGTTGAATTCATGGAAAATGGGTGGAGCACAAAGGAACTACACCGAACAATCATGGCATCAGAGGCCTATAAGATGGCTTCAGTTTACGAAAATGATGAGAATTCGTTGGCTGATCTGGAGAATCATCTGCTTTGGAAGTACAGGCCCCAAAGGCTTGAGGCTGAGGCGATTCGTGATGTGATTATGGCGACGAGTGGTGGTATAGACCTATCGGTCGGCGGAAAGCCGATCTTTCCTTACATTCCTCAGGAAATTCTGGATACAGCTGTATTGTTTGGCCGCTGGGATAATCAAGCAGATGGTCCCGAGGTCTGGAGACGGAGTCTCTATGTTTATCGAAGGCGCACACTAAGCTTTCCTTTCTTTGAGACCTTTGATCTGCCCGACCAAAATCAGACCATCAATATTCGGAACACTTCGACTGTTGCGCCTCAGGCGCTGACTTTAATGAATAATCCTTTTATATTAAATCAGGCACAGTTGTTTTCGGACACGATTGAGGAAAAAGTGCCCTATGATATTGATCAGCAGGTAGCAATGGTCTACCAGACCGCGCTGACGAGACCGCCAACGGAAGCAGAGGCTGAAGTGGGTCGGCAGCTAATAGAGCAGGGCTCCCTGGATGATCTTACTCACGTGGTGTTCAATTTGAGCGAATTCCTATACAGGAGATAACGAACCATGACTGATAAGCCTAAGAAAAAGATATGGTCACGCCGTGATTTTCTGATGCAGTCTGGTGGCGGTATGGCCGGTCTGGCGCTAGCTTCCTTGATGAATGATGACAAAGCGTTTGCACAGGATGCCGCCTTGAGTGGTGATCAATGCAGCGCTGTCTTTCCGGGGGCGTTTGAGCCAAAGTCACCGCACTTCAAGCCGCGAGCAAAAAGCGTAATTTCGTTATTCATGAGCGGCGGCCCAAGCCAGGTGGATACCTTCGATTATAAGCCCGCCCTCACAAAATATGCCGGGGTGCCTCTGGAAGATTTAATAGGTGAAAAGTTCGCCGTCCGTCAGGGTATGCCGGGGCCGCTAATGCCGAGTCCCTTTGAATTCAAGCAGCATGGAGAGAGCGGTATGTGGGTGTCGGAACTTTTTCCGCACCTGGCCAAGCAGGCCGATGACATCGCGTTTATTAAATCGCTTTATGGGCGCTCAAACGACCATATCCAGTCTACTTATGAGATGCAGACCGGTCAGATACGGGTTGGCTTTCCCAGTGTCGGTTGCTGGGTTACCTATGGGCTTGGCTCCGAGAGTTCGAGCTTGCCCGGTTTTGTCGTCATGAATGACTATCGCGGGGGTCCTCTCGGGGGGCCTGCTGACTGGGGCTCGGGTTTCATGCCGGCGAGCTATCAGGGGACTCTGTTTCGATCATCCGGCGACCCGATCGTGGATCTTGAGGCGCCGGCAAATTTAACGACTGATCAGCAGCGGGCGCGTCTCGAAGTGCTGGCAAAGCTTAACCAGATGGATATGGAGAAGTATCCAGGAAACTCGGAACTGGCCGCGCGCATTTCCTCTTATGAGCTCGCNTACCGGATGCAAGGTTGTGCGCCCGATGCAATAGATATTCGCTCTGAATCTGACGCAACTAAAAAACTTTACGGAATTGATGAGGGGATAACCGAGCCGTTTGGTAAACAGTGCCTCATGGCACGTCGTCTGGTCGAGCGTGGGGTGCGTTTCGTACAATTATTCATGGGTGGGGTTGGCGTTCAGAACACTGACACCTGGGATGCCCATTCCAATCTTGTTGAAAATCATACACTTCATGCAAAAGAGTCAGACAAGCCGATAGCCGGTCTGATACAGGATCTAAAAGCGCGGGGATTACTCGAGGATACCTTAATCGTCTGGCATGGTGAATTTGGAAGAATGCCGATATCCCAGCGCGGAATAGGGCGCGATCATAATCCGGGCACACAGACGGCGTTGATGATTGGCGCCGGCATTCAGGGTGGNCAGGAAATTGGCGCNTCAGANGAGTGGGGNTANAAGGCNTTCGATCAGCCCATCTCCGCTCACGACATGCATGCAACGATCCTACATCTTTTNGGCCTTGATCATGAGAAACTGACATACCGTTATAGTGGGCGTGACTATCGCCTGTCAGATATTTCGGGTAAGCCGATCCCGCAGATAATTGCATAACTTGCCGAAGACCGGGTTTATAACGAGGGGCAGAAATTGAATTTCAATATCTGTCCCTTTTTAGTTTTAAGAGAAAGATTATGATGAATAAGAAGTTTGGAACGACATTAAGGGTTGTATTTGTTGCGGCTGGTCTTAGCATTACCAGTGCAGTGCATTCGCAGGAGAACGTTTCCTATACCGAGTCTCAGGCAGCAGCCGGGCAGCTGACATATGAGGAGCGTTGCGCGACCTGTCATGGGTATAATCTCGAGGGCTTTGAGCTGGCACCCAGCCTTAGCGGCAACCTGTTCAGTCGCAGGTTCGGCGACCGCGCTGCTGATTACCTCGCGCGGAACGTGCAACGTATGCCGCCGAATGAGGCTGGGTTGTCAGAGGAAGAGACGGCTAATGTGCTTGCNTACCTTTTTAGCCGAAACGGGGTGGAAGCCGGCGCCATGCGACTTTCTGCTGATCTTGAATTGCTTGCTGGATATGTGATCCCAGCACAGGAACTTGTCGACTCGCGGTTCACTCCACGATTACCAAGTTATGCGACTAACGGCCCACTGAATCCCGCCAGCCGGCTCGACGATCTTACGCCCGTAACAAACGATATGCTCCTTGATCCTCCGGCTGACGACTGGCTGGTTTGGCGGCGTACNCACGCAAATCTGGGTCACAGCCCTCTGTCAGAGATCAGTAAAGAAAACGTTGATGACTTGAGGCTCGCGTGGACCTGGTCGCTGCCCCCGGGTGCAAATATGATGACCCCGATTGTTCATGACGGCGTCATGTTCACCNTAAGTTCCGGGGATGTCGTTCAGGCTATCGATGCGATGACCGGTGACTTGCTATGGGCCTATCAGCATGAAATTGACGGTGACAAGCCATCTGAGTCGAAGAAGGGAGTCGCGATATGGGAAGATAAAATTATTGTCGGCACCTCCGATATCAAACTAATCGCGATAGAAGCAAAGACCGGCAGGCTAGCGTGGGAGCATGAGATTGAGACCCACGGTGAGACTGATCACCGGTTCAAGTCGGCTCCGATGATAGTAAACGACAAGGCGATTTTTGGCCTTGTCGGACAGATGGCAGTGGAGGGTGGTAACTTTATTGTGGCCATCGATCTTAAGACCCATGAAGAGGCCTGGCGCTTTTACACCATTGCCCGCCCAGAGGAGCCCTTTGGTAACAGCTGGAATGGACTAAACCTGGAGGAGAGGACCGGCGGATCAGTCTGGACACCGGGCAGTTATGACCCTAAAACCAATCTGGTTTACTTCGGGCCCGCACCAACGTATGACACGGTCACCATGAGAGAGTTCAGAAACGTGCCAGGTACCACATCTGATGCGCTTTATACCAACTCAACTATTGCNCTCGATGCTGATACNGGAGAACTTGCCTGGCATTTTCAGCATGTCAGGAATGATCTGCTTGACCTGGACTGGGCATTTGAGCGTCAGATTATGGAGCTGCCATTTAATGGTGAAATGCGCCGGGCCGTGGTTACCGGCGGAAAGGCTGCAATATTCGAGGCGATGGATGCCGTGACCGGTGANTACCTGTTCTCGATTGATCTCGATATGCAGAATGTGTTCAGCGAGATCGATCCGCGCACGGGAGACAAGACCATGTTTCCAGAGGCGGTACTGAAACCTGGCGAAGATACGCCGGGTCTGGCCAAGAATGGGGTGTGTCCGGACGCGCTAGGCGCGAGGAACATGCAGACCACTTCCTATAACCCGGCTACCGGGATGCTCTACGTGCCGCTGCAGGATACCTGCATCAATAATCTGACCGGCCGGCGCTGGCAGAAGTATCCAAACCCAGAGGAGGACGGGAAGTGGGGGATGGTGAAGGCGGTGAACCTTGAGACGCGAGAGGTAGAGTGGACAACGCGTCAGTATGCNCCACCAGCGAGTGGTCACCTGACGACTGACGCAGGTTTGCTCTTTCGCGGGACCATTGACAGGATGTTTCAGGTGGTCGACCAGGAAAATGGTGAGGTCCTGTGGCAGCAGCGGCTTGACAATGCACCAACATCTTACCCAATCACCTATCAGGTAGATGGAAAGCAGTATGTTGCCGTTGCGACAAATTCGGGCAGCTATTTTGCTAACGGTATGGAGAGAACCACGGGTATAACCAATTCTCCGACAGGTGCATCGCTATGGATATTTTCTTTGCATTAGAGTCAGTTCGACTCCGTTATTTTAGATCAGTAAAATTAGGGTACGGTCAGTCTGTTACTGATATTGTATTGGTGCTGTTGTAACCCGCACTCTTGACTCCATATAGGTTATCGAGTCTCCGTCAATACTGCTGAACCAATGCGGCGTGCCCGGCTGGAGCACAAGAATGTCGCCCTCCGTGACCTGCCTTGCGAGCCCTCCCTCTATACCATGAAGGGTTCTCATTAAGTCGTCGCTGGTTTGGTCCGCGAGTGGTGGTATGAGTAGCCCGCCTGTTACTAATGTGCCGCTGCCCTCAAGAATTCTATAGATCTCTACGCTGTAGGGGTGCATGACAGAGTACTGCGGCACCCCACTCATTCGGCGTCGAACTGAAATTCCGGGTGAAATACTGACCGACACTCCAGCTGCAGAACTTGAGTTGCGGGCAGCCTCGTCAAGCTCGGCAAGTATCTCCGGGCCGGGCTTAAAAATTGCGGGCGGTGCGCCCGATTCCTGAGCGAGTGCATTTAAAAAANACACACTGGCGGCTAATGCTAGTATGATTTTGTTATTCACTTTAATTCTAAGCCCTCGCATTGACCATGAGGAATGCGAGCATCGCGTTCTCAATCGCGTCGGCAAANCCTGGTATGAAAAGTAAACTGACCACAATGACCGCGGTAAGGGCTCCGCATAGCTTCAAATATTTTTTGTTTTCCATCTGGCTTATCCCGATTTGTTTGTGTCGTTCTAGTACTGCTTGTTATCTGTTAGAAAAATGCCAAGTGTCCCTAATAGTTTCTCTCAGCTCTTGCGTTATTCCCAAGCCATGAAAGCATTCTTGTTTCGACAGTGTCTGACAATCCCGGTATAAAAAGAATACNCATAGATGTAGCTAACACGACAGCAGAGCAAAGCATCAGGTAATTTTTAGTTTTCAAATGAAGACCTCTCTATTACTAATATCTGTAAGACTATCTTTTTCTTATCTAAGCGAAACCTTTTAGGTTGACATCAACTCTCCCGCATTGCTCCCCAGCCATATAAGCAAACCAGTCTCTATTGACTCAGACAGCCCGGGTATTAAAAGAATACCCATTACCGTCACAAGCGCAATAGCAGCACAAAGTTTAAGGTACTTTTTAGTTTCCAATTTCGAGTTCCTCAGTTAAGTTCCCTGGGGACAAGCTCGAATACCCAGGATTGGCCCGCCTCAATGCTGGCNCGTGTTCCGGCAATGGCCTCAGCNCTGGCGCTGGGGGCGCCCCCGTATTTCGTGATGAGCTTGGCAGCAACTCCGTCAAGTATGTCTCCTTCTTTGATTCGCACCAAAGTTCTGGGATACCTAACCCCATCTACCCGCAATACTCCCTGATTGTTGCCTTCGTCGGCCTCAAACGCCCAATCNTTCCAGAGCCTTCCCAGCATCGTTGTCATGTAGCCCGAAATGATAAAGAGCCTGCCATCACTCTCTAACACGTATATTAGTCGTGAGGCCATTGGGTCATTCAACTGAAGATCTACCACGCGAATGTCATCGGTAAAGCTCCAGTCCGGTTCGGGTCCGGTATGCAGCCGTCCGGTGGTCATCTCCCCACCAGGGAATAATATCGATGGACCGTCAGCGTTTCTGTGTTCGACTCTCAAGGTTGCCATACCCACTGCCGGTATTAGTATTAGTATTCCGAGTACCTGAAGGACTATCTTTTTCATAATGTCATANCCTTGCTAAAAATTTTNAGTCTGTAAATCAGTTCTCTGGTGAGTTCTGCTCNAGTGCTCTCGCTTCNTCNGCGCGAGCTCCNCTTAGAATGTACGTCATTGCATAGTTCCCCTCATGGCAAGCGTATTCGTATTGCTTGTAATCGGCCAATCGAGGCATAGGCCTGACTGCGGTCCACGATTGATCGTATACAGTTGGGTCTTCAATCGTGAATGAGTAGTCGATCATGTCCTCACCAACACGCCTGAACCTTTCGACAGCGATGGTGTTTCTGGAAGAAGGAAAGCGATGACGAGTCTTGTCGCTATAGTTGGCAGTGCGAACCACAAGGGTATCTCCATCCCAATAGCCGCGAGAGTCGCCATTCCACTGCCGGATATTGTCGTGAAGTTGGGGGCGGCCATCGATAGGGATAATCCGAACATCGTGGATCATCTCTACATGTATTGCGACGAAATCTTGGTTCTGAACGATGTGGTATGAGTTGTTATAACCGGATGAGACAGCCGGCACGCCGTGATAGGTTATGCAACGGTCCCAGTTGGTCCTATCCAGCCAGGAATCCGCGGAGTGTTCACGCAGGTACTCGGCTCGTTCTCGCTGGCTGGCGATGGTCGCTTCGTTAACCGGCAGACGTCCATTAGATGGCTCAACGATTAGTGAGGTTCTAAAATCTGCGGAAACTTCACCCCGATCAAACCATTGATAGTTATAACTTCCGACATCGCCGGGCCTGTCAGCGACGTCTTGTTGGGTGTTGGCGAAAATCTGGGCTGCTTCCTCGGGAGTATAGAATTCTTTCTCTCCGAGCCGTTCCGGTCTTTGAAGAGGAGTTAAGCTGGCATACGACCACATACCGGAAATGTCTGGGTCTCCCCATGGAGTGCGCTGGTTATAAGAGCTATCTGTCTGGGAAATGACATTTCCCGCAAGTAAAATGGCTGGAATAACAACTAGCAGCGTGATTGACTTTGCTTTCATTTTTATTCTCCGTCAACAGGTAGACAGGGGTTCTAAGCGTATCACAGCATAAGGGTGGGCAAGAAGTGAGTTTCTCGGAATTTGCCGACCCCCATGCCGATAGTTATGGAAATCCAAAAATAACGTGGTAGGATTGGGCTATGTCAAAAAACGTATATCAAATATTTCCGGTTTTGGTCGTGGCTATACTCGCTTCCGCCAATGTGGCGTTGGGCGCTGAGCGCGAGCCAATCGTTGTGGCCAATTTGGGACCACAGGTGGGCGAACAAGTTCCAGATTTTCAACTCTCTGATCAATTCGGTGAGATTCATAATCTTGAATCGGTCATGGGCCCAAATGGGGCAATGCTTCTCTTCCATCGATCGGCAGATTGGTGACCCTATTGCAAAGCGCAGCTCGTGGAGCTGCAAAGTCAACTAGAGACTCTCCAAGAGCAGGGCATAGGTGTAGCTGCAATAAGCTATGACTCTGTCGAGGTGGTTGCAGACTTCGCTGAGAGGCGGGGTATAACTTTTCCCTTACTGGCTGATAGTGATTCGTCTGTTATAGAGGATTTCGGCATTCTGAACACAGTCGCGGCTGAAGGAGTCGGAGATAACTCGGACGATCCTGGCGTAAAAGCCGATGTGGCCAGATACGTTTCCGCATTTGGTGCCAACCAAATGATAGTTGGTACGCCCTACCCAGGAACGTTCATGGTCGATAATCAGGGGAGGGTAACTTCGCGTTTTTTTGAGGAGTTCTACCGAGAAAGGAACACAACTACAAACGTGATGCTGAAGTTGGGCATGGGTCTGTCTCCAATAGCCGCCGTTGAGGGTGAAACAGCACATTTAAAGTTTACGGCTTATCCGTCTAATACTACCGTGACTGTCGGAACGCGCTTCTCTTTGGCTTTAGATGTCACACCTGGCCCTGATATGCATGTGTATGCTCCGGGCGCTGAGGAAAAAGGTTATCGTGTCATCGGCTTTAATCTCGATAAGCCAGAGTTAGCGCGTATTGAACCGGTTAGCTATCCCGAGTCGGAAATATATTACTTTGAGCCGCTGGACGAACATGTGCCAGTCTACCAGAATAAATTTACCATTCTTCAGGAAGTGGTTATGAATGGGGACGCAGAGACTGAGGAAATTATGTCGACACTGGATGCTTTAACTCTGACGGGGACGTTGGATTACCAAGCTTGTGATGATGCAATTTGTTTCCTGCCACAGTCTATTCCTGTTTCTTTCACTGTCGATCTGGAGATGCCTGATAGGCAGCGGGCCAACCGATAATAGAAATCAGTCAGTGGTTTCGCATCACCTAAAATCTCATTGCAATTAAACTGCGCACTTAAAATCTGTCAAACGGAGAATTCACTTTGAGACTGTCGTCAGCCCCCTTGTTTTTATTTCTGTTAGCACTAACCCAAACAGCGTCTTCACAGGGCTCTTTTAATCAGGAGTTTTCTCCTGATGTGTCTGTCCCAGAGGGATTTAAAAAGAACCGGACTTCATACTCCGCAATAATGGACGTACTGGAATCGACAAGAACGGAAGTCACTGATGAGGAGTTAGAGAGACTTAAACAAGTACCTCTAGAGGTGATTTTTAGCGCTCTGGGTGAATATCAGTTGAACTATGCTACAGGCTTTGAGAATACGCAGCCCGGTTCGCGGCTGGTGGGTCGGGCTCTCACCATGCGCTTCCTTCCCCCGAGACCAGATTTGACAGAAGCTGCACTAAGTTTAGCTGCAGAGGCTAATTGGGATCGTCGTTATTACGCGAGAGCTGCTGAGGAGGCTAGTCCCGGGGATGTAGTGGTAGCGGAATTGGGCGGCATTGATGGACACAATTTGTTTGGAGACATGGGAGCCACGGGCATTCAGCAAAGAGGGGCAGCGGGAGTCATCATAGATGGTGGCACGCGAGATTACTCCGGATTAAGAGATGAACGATTTGAAGATTTCCCAGTCTTTCACAAGTTTACCGATCCGCATACAACTTCCTGGCTTGGCGTAGAATATAACGCTCCGGTGCGAATTGGTGGTGTTACGGTCTTGCCGGGGGATGTTGTGGTCGGGGACAACGGGGGAGTATTTTTTTTCCCACCATCGTTAGTAGAAAAGGTTCTAGACTATGCCGAACTGGTGGAGGAGCGGGAGAAATTTCAATTGCAACTGCTCGAGGACAAGGAGTTCCGTTTTCGAGACATTTACCCCTTGTCCCCCGANTTGCAGCAAGAATTTCAGAACTTGCGNAATTAACTGTTTACTTTGCGCCTTGCCATCTAATCTTATTCGGGAAGCGCAAAAACGTACAAGTTAGTTCCTCTGCTNGGTCGTAACTCTGGCGTCATATTNGACCCGCCNCCGCCCGTGTTCACCGCAATATATTGCTTTCCATTGTTTGAAAAACTNATTGGATAGCCACTGACCGGTGANCCCAGNTTGATTTCCCATAAAACTTCNCCGGTTTCATGATCAAAGGCACGAAACCTNCCGTTTGCATCGCCTCCNAAAATTAATCCGCCTCCCGTTGCGACTAATGACATGGTCCCNGCTCGCGTTTCGAATAGCCATTCGGTTTTGCCCGTTTCGGCCGAGACAGCTCTGACGGTTCCCAGGTTATCGGTGCCTGGCGTTATTTCGTGTCGGGCTGCAAGCTGATATATGTCCAGCCCGCCTTGTCCGCCCTCGCCCTCTGTTAAGGCTCTCGCAGTATCACTATCAAAGTTTCCAGTAGTGAGCATATTTGCACATGAGTTCCTCAGAGGATAATACATGGTGTTCGTCAGGGGGCTGTATGCACCGGCTTCCCAGTCCTTACCTCCTAACCAGGTTGGACAGACATAGACTATTTGCTCAGTCTCGCGAAAAATAATTTCCGGGTTTTCTGTGACTTCTCCCGTTGAACCATCTATGTCGATCACAACGTTCTGTTCAACTGTGGGTGTCGCCCAAAGAAACTCACCGGTTTCTCGATCGAGGGTATAGACGATGCCGGTTTTTCCTGGAATTCCCGTTATTACTTTTCGAGTTTCTCCAGGGTTTAAGTCTGGATTAATCCATGTTACTTCCTCGGGGTCTGGCGAAACCTCTGTTTCAACCAGCAGTCTTTCAAAAGGATGGTCTAAATCCCAGTGATCGTTCATATGCTGGTAGTACCAGCGTATCTCGCCGGTCTCGATTTCTAAAGCAAGAGTCGAATTGTGATAGAGGTGCTTGTTGTCGTTACCACCGAGATAAAATTTTGGAGCAGGAGAGGTAACGGAGGTCCCCATAATTATCAGTTCTAACTCAGGATCATAACTTGGCACCATCCATGATCCGACATGATGGCGCGACTCGAACGGCACATCCCCCCAAGTCTCATCGCCAGGTTCACCGGGCGCGGGAATGAGTCGTCTGCGCCAGACTTCTGCACCAGTGCTTGCATCATGAGCCGCGATTATGCAGGCGTTTGGGCCACCCCACGGGCGACAACTTCTTCCTGATATAGCCAGCCCGTCCGCAATTATTGGCCCTGAGCTATGGGTTGCGGAATTCTCCTGATAATCCAGAATTTCGGTTTCCCAGACTTCCTCGCCAGTTAGCGCGTTCAGAGCAAAAATATGATTGTCATCCGATGTATTGATGATTTTATCTTCATAAATTGCCAGGTTGCGATTGTTGCGCGCGTTTCCTCCAACCATGTCATACAGGTCTTCCGGGATATCTCTCCGGTATCCCCAAATGAAGTCACCCGTTTCGGCGTCAATGGCCTCAATAACATCGTTTGCCTGAGGCACGAATAGCATCCCGTTATAAGCAAGTGGTGTTATCTCTCCAGTACCGACGGCTAAGTTCCTGGTCCATACTAGCCGGAGGTCTCCGACATTTTCTTTTGAGATTTCATCCAGAGGACTATAGCCCCAGCTATCGAGAGTTCGCCTCCACATCAGCCAGTCACCATCAGCAGGATTCTGCAGCATTTCGTCTGTTACTGGCGGGAAATTAGCCTCTTGCGCTGAAAGGCTGGACTGAAAAAGACTAGCGAATGCTAGAGCACTTATTAGAAATATTCTTCTTATTTGAGTTTCTAATGCGAATCGCATGATGCTGCTCCTTGGTAGATTCAGACCGCTGATATTAGCCTGACAGATTGAAGGATAAAACCTAAAGAGGCGACAAAACTAAAATTAATTTATTGAGCCTCCTCTGAAAGCCGAATACCGTGCACGATGCATTCGGCTCAGGGGAAAGGGTTTGCGCTGAATTCTTCTATATAGATAAACGACCGTTAGAATCACCCAAAGACTCGATTGGGGTTCCTAATTTATCGAGCAAACTCAGGTGTAGGTTTGTAAGTGGCGTACCTTCCGGATATTGCAAATGATACCCTCGATGGGCGACATCTCCAGCCAATAAAATGGGTAAATTTCTCGAGTAATGTGAATTACTGTCAGCCATACCCGCACCATAGACTATCGTTGAAGTGTCTAATAATGATCCGTGTTCATCTTCAGCGTCCTTCAGGCGTTCTAAAAATTCTGCAAAGAACGTCATATGATACTCGTTAATTTTCAGTAATTTTTCGAGCTTAACAGGGTCTCGCTGATGGTGAGAAATCGGATGGTGCGCGTCAGGTACTCCAATCTCTGCATATGTTCGACCGGTAATCTCACGACCCATCATGAAAGTGGCTACCCGTGTCATATCCGTTTCCCAGGCTAAAGCCATCATGTCAAACATGAGTCTCGCATGTTCTCGAAAAGTGTCTGGTATCCCTGCAGGTTGCTCCACTACTGGTAACTCACGGTTGCTCTGTGCCTCTGCCATCTGAACGCGTCTTTCTACATCGCGAACTGCTTCGAGATACTGGGCTAATTTTGTTTTGTCATTTGCGCCCAGTTTTTTGGACATATCACTTGCCCTCTCGGAGACAGAGTCCAGCAAGCTAGCGTCTTTGCTTAACCTTGCTTTCCTCACGGCCGGGTCTGTGCTCCCGGTATCGCCAAATAGACGCTCGAAAATAGCTCTTGGGTTATTCTCCATTGGCAGCGGCGTTGTGTCGTTTGCCCATGAAATAGTATTTGTATAGGCACAGCTGAATCCCTCATCACACGAACCCGCAAAGTCTCTTCCATCTATCGCCAGCTCCAAGCTCGCTAACTGAGTCTGATTGCCTAAGATACGCCCAGCTATTTGATCCATCGAGATGCCTGCGCGNAGATTTGAGCCATTGTCCCTTGTTGACGCGACTCCGGTCAGAAACCTTGTAGAGGCTCTCGCATGCGGGCCCTCTCCATCAACGCCCCAGAGCCCGGAGAGAATCTGAATTTGATTTCTGAACGACTCCATTGGTTTTAAAATTGAAGGAAAATCAAACCCGCTTCCTACGGTGGACGGCGTCCAATGGTCCATTCTCATTCCGTTAGGAACATATACGATTCCAAGTCGTCGAATGGGCTTACTAGCTGTGCTAGCGAGAGCAGGGATCATGGCATCCAAGGTCGGCAGGGCTACAGCAGCTCCTATGCCTCGCAACAAAGTGCGGCGTGGTATGGCTTTTTTAGTGATTATCATGATTCGGTCCTCCGCGTGCGGAAAGGGGTGCTTTTTATTATTTCCTTAATAATAGACGACCAGCGGTAGTTATCCAATGCCGCAGTTCGGGTAATTTGACGAATCGTGGGTTTATCAAAGTACTCTGGTGGGCGGCCGATCGCATACGCAAACATCTTTTCGGTGATAGTTCCCACAAATTCCTCACTACGATCCAGAAGTATTTCCCTCAGCCCATCCAGTCCGTAGAACTCTGTGCCATTGGGTAACTGCCCGGAGGCATCAATGGGTAAACCGGCTTCTCCGGTATCGCGCCATCTTCCGATGGCATCAAAATTCTCTAACGCTAGGCCAAGCGGGTCCATTGGGAGATGGCAAACCGCACAATTTGGGTCCTTACGATGCTGTATCATTCGATCCCTTATTGTTGCGGGCTGTCCGTCTTCGCCGGTCTCGGGAAGATCTGGCACATCAGCCGGTGGTGGAGGCGGTGGTGTGCCCAGGATATTGGTTAAGACCCATTTCCCTCTCAGAACTGGAGATGTTCTATTGGCATAAGAAGTGGCGGTGAGCAAACTTCCTTGGCCGAGAATTCCGCCGCGTTGCTGTGCAGAGGGGCCTTCCAATTCAACTTTCCGGAAGTGGCTACCATAGATGCCATCAATACCATAATGTTTCGCAAGGCGCTCATTNAAAAAGGTATANCCAGCTCCTAAAAGATCGAGNGCTGATCTATCATCCTTNAGTAAGCTTTCAAAATAAAGCTCGCTTTCTTGTCTAAACGCGGTTCTCAAATTNTCGTCAAACTGNGGGAATTCGACTGCATCAGGCACCAGACTGGGNAGGTTTCGCANGTACAACCATTGCCCAGCAAAGTTTTCTACCANCGCATTTGATCTTGAGTCTTTTAGCATGCGTTCGGTTTGTTGTTCTAGAATTTCACTGTTTTGCAGTTGCCCCTTTTCAGCTAGTGCCAGAAGCTCTTCGTCTGGAAGGCTACTCCAGAGGAAAAAAGACAATCTGGCGGCAAGATCCAAATCACTCAGCTCATAATCTGCACCAGGTGCCATGTTGAGCGGGTCCTCTTCGACTCGAAAAAGGAAATCCGGCGAGATCAATACTCGTTCTATCGCTAATTGTATCCCGGCGTCGAATCCGAACCTGCGATCACCTCTGCCTATGTGATAGAAATCCATAAGAGTGTCTATATCAGCTTGTTGCAATGGTCTGCGATAAGCTTTGTGCGCAATATTTGATAGGATCTCAAGCGCGCATGCGTCTTCAGAATCTGCATCACTGTTACTTGGCCTGCAGGCGAATATTGCCTGTCGGCTTGGCGTTATTCCCGGCCCCGAGGCTTCGAATGGTCCAGTAATTTGAGCAACTTCGATAGCCGCATCACCGTCACGCATTTCGTTAACGGCGGCAGCAAAGACTGATTGCGGAGGTTGAAGAACACCCTCAGTTTCAGTAAATCTCCTCACAAAAGAGACCCCTACAACGTGGGGACCAGCTTCGGCATCGAACCGTAGCCTCAAATTGGAATCTGCGAATAGCATGTATTCTTCCCATTCTCGGTCGCCAAACTGATTGCCTCCATAGCTGGCGGGAGCCTGGAGTACTGCTGGCTCTTGGCCTCCAACTTCAAAGGATTCGATCAGCTTGCCGTCAAAACGAACTTCTATCTCGTGCCGGGAGCCCATTCCGCGTATATAATTTACATAGTTTCTGTGGAGTCTCAGCGACAAATCGTATTCGCCTGCTACTGGGAAATAGTGCTTCATCGCGACGCCGCCACGGGAACCGAACGGTAGATCATCGCTCATCCTATCTGCTTGATTTAAAAGTATGGGGACCTCATAAGTCTGTGAGATTGGCCCAAGAGGGGTCTCACCGACAGCCAATCGGGCGGTTTTACGAGCGGCAGACAAGTATCTTTCCATGAGAGCCGGAGAAACCGTGAGAACATCTGCCATGTTATCGAAGCCATAAGCATCGATATCGTCAGCAGGAAGCAGCTCCGCAACATCTACCTCGATGGATAGCAAATCTCTTACAGCATTAGCATATTCAGCTCGATTGAGCCGATGAAAGGTATCAGTTCGGCCTGGGTTGGGCTTATCAGCAGCCAGAGTGTCTATTTCGGTTTCCAGCCAACCCACAAGTTGATCGTATATATCATCTGTTGGTTTAGGCATCTCCATCGGTGGCATGCGCCTGTTCCGCAACTGTGACAATACTTTTTCAGGCAGCCCACCGTGTGCACTTATATCTGAAAGGTCAATATTTTGAAATGAGACGCCGGCTGTACTGAGCGAATCGTTATGACAAGCCAGGCAGTACCGATTTACGGTTGCAGTCATCAGTTCTGCACCGGACTGAGCGATAGAATAATGNGGGAGAAGTGTTATCGACGCAAAGATCGCAGCTAGGCTGATTCCACGTTTTGCTTTAAAGTTAATTTCGTCCATAATTGTGAGGTTCAAGTTAGAATCTGTTATTAGAGTTTTAAGTATATGTTTTTTATATAAATACTGGATTCACCGTTGTTCAATTACAGCAGTTAGCGGAGTCAACTCCCCTTTTAAATATCACGAGTGAATAACTTGCCACGGCACTACGAGGCTGTCAATTACCCCTTGAATGTCCTAGGATATAAACCATGTATAGATTCGAAACTAATGCGTACTTAAGGGCCTTATGTTTGCTGCTCACAGTAGCCCTAAGTTCTTTGGTGCAGGCTGAGCAGGGGCTCATTACAGCAGCCCGCAGCGATGACGAGAATTTAGTGGCAGAGCTACTTGCAGCTGGTGCTGACCCAAACACTCGGCAGGGCGATGGTTCAACGGCACTTCATTGGGCAGCGCATCGGAATAATGGTGAGGCTGTACAANTTCTATTGGGTTCTGGCGCCAACCCAGNCGCATCTAATGAACTAGGCGCAACACCGCTATGGTTAGCAGCTTCTAATGGAAGTGCAGCCGTGGTTGAAAAGTTGCTGACGGCAGGTGCAAACCCAAACGCGAGACTGAGGATGGGCGAAACATCATTGATGAGTGCCTCCCGCACCGGCGATTTAGATACTGTATCCCTCTTAATAAATGCTGGAGCAGAAATTGATGCGGCAGAAGAAGAGCGAGGTCAGACAGCGCTCATGTGGGCAGTTGCTCAAAGCCATAGAGCGGTAGCATCTATGCTTTTGGAGCATGGCGCAGATTTAAATGCTCGCTCAAAGGTTTGGTATCAATTAGAGAATACGGCAGGGAATACGAATCCTAGTGGTAACTATAGGATGGCACACGGGGGGTCATCGGCAATTATGTTTGCGTCTCGGGTTGGCGATATTGATACTGCTGAGACTCTCTTAGATGCAGGGGCAAATGTTAATGACACCGCTGCTTCAGGGGTTAGCGCCCTCACTCAGGCTGCTCACAGCGGCCATGAAGAATTAGCTATTTATTTGTTAGAACGGGGGGCTGACCCAAATGCGATTGAGGCTGGTTACACCCCGCTTCATGCAGCAGTGCTGAGAAGTGAGTTAAAACTAGTAAGAGCCTTACTTGAGCACGGAGCGGCGATCGATACCCCAGTTGAGCATGGCACACCAGGAAGAAGGTTTAGTGCCGATTACTCTATTCGTTCCCAGTTGATAGGTCGAGATGCTTTCTGGATGGCGGCGAAGTACGGCGAAGTTGAAATACTAAAAATTCTTCTTGATGCGGGTGCCGATCCTTTTGCCATCGACGAAAACGGGGTTACAACGCTTCAGGTTGCCATGGGTAACTCGGGCTCTTCACTAGATTGGCGTCGAGATCGTATCGGAAATGAGGAGCTTGATTCGCAGGACGAAGAGCGCAGAACTTTGGAGCTTGCTAAGATACTCATTGACGAAGGGGTTGACGTTAATGCCATCGATAACCGTGGTAGAAATGCTATCCATCACGCGGTTTTAAAAGATTTTCCTTCCGTCATAGAATATCTAGTCGCTCATGGTGCCAGTATTGATGTTCGTAATGAAAGAGACTTGACTCCTTTGCAACTAGCGGAAACGGTTCAGGGAATCCCAGGTACCAATGGTTTGAGAGGTACTCGCCCTGAGGTCGCAGCCTTGCTGCGCAGGCTTGGAGCCGAAGAGTAAATTTGCCGCTTAGATAAACCCTACTGACCACATGGCGCAAACGGTGATAAATGACACGATTCCACCGACAAAGGTTGCGCCGCCATAACTAAACACTGCGTCAGGAACACTCAGTTTTGATAGGGAAGTGCAGACCCAAAAATAACTACTATTCACGTATTTGATTATCACGGAACCACTGGCACCAGCAAGCATAGCAGCTTCAGGTGAGAGGCTTAAGTTGGGCAACATGGGTGCAACCAAAGAAGCCGCTGTAATGACACCGACAGTGGTCGAGCCTGTAATCATATTACCGATGATGCCGATGACAAATGGCAATAAAATGGTCGGTAAACCGTAATCGGTAAAAATCATCGCTATAAAGTCGACGGCAGGTGTTCCTCTCAAAATAGCACTCAACGAGCCTCCGAGGCCTGTCACGACTAAAATCATGGCAGATGTTCTAAGGGCAGCCTCCACCCAAGCGTCTTTTGATTTATGCCTATCTTCAGGATTTTTGATGTTGCGGTACGCAAGCCAAACACCAACAGATAGGGCCACCACCGGCCAGCCTAGATATGAAAAAATAGTTCTTAGAATATGTTCTTCGGGTGCAACAAGTGAAATTACGCTCTGTGTACCGATTAGGAGAATTGGTATAACTATAGGTGCATAGGAGCTAAGATTACTAGGTAATTCTTTTGGACCTTCCCCATCCAAGTCTTCTATCGATACTCCTTCAAATTCCTCGCTNGCCATAGTTTTTATTCTAGGTCCAGCAAAATACACCCCCCACGCCCAGCACGCTAAAGATCCGAAAAGACATGCAATACCGCCAAATATGATGGTACGCCCGATGTCAGCGCCAACTATGGCTGCAGCCGCTAAAGGACCGGGGGTTGGAGGTACAATCGCATGAGTAAGTTGAAGTGCGCCGACTAATCCTGTGGACATAACCGCTATCCCCACATTCATTGTTTTGGCTGCCGAGTGAACAAGAGGATTAAGTATCACGTAAGCGACGTCAGAGAATATTGCAACACCAATTATGAATCCTGTGAGAGTCAATGCTAGTGGCATGCGATGAGTGCCAACTAGATTCACCATCGATTTCGTAATAACTTGAATTGCGCCCGTATGCTTTAGAGCTTCTGCTATTATGGATCCGAGCACGATAACGACACCAATTGAACCTAACGTATTGCCAAAGCCACTTTCGAATGCATCAATAAAGTTGTTTTGCTGTATTCCAGGTAAGATGCCAAAAAATATTATCGGAATAAGTAGTGCGAAAAAAACATGCCATTTCCACTTTGCGATGAGAAACAAAAGTAAAAAAATTACAATACCGAATCCTACTAAGGATATGGCTGCACTCGTGTTGACTGCCGTATTTGGATCCATTCTGCCCCTCTTTTTTTTATAATTTTAGAGCGATAAAAATTCCATTGCCGCGTTAATCCCGCCTTTGCTATGTGGAATTCCAGCGAGTCCCAACCCCATCTCCACACCGCCCAGAGTGCCAATGAGGGTTAGTTCGTTGAAGTCTCCGAGATGACCNATGCGAAAAATTCTACCTTTAACCTTACCGAGGCCTGTACCTAACGACATGTTGAATTTCTCTAGAATAATTTTTCGCAAATTATCCGCATCAAAACCCTCGGGCATCATTACCGCCGTGCATGAATTACTATATTCGTCCGGGTTGCGACATAAGTTTTCAAGACCCCAAGCATCAATAGCTACCCTAGTTGCTTTTGCGAGCCTTCCATGACGATCGTAGACATTTTTCAGACCTTCGTTGTGGAGTAGTCTTAGTGCTTCCTTTAATCCGTATAGAAGGTTGGTTGCTGGCGTGTACGGGAATACTCCTTTCTCATTATTTTCGATCATTTCCTGCCAAGACCAATAATACTTGGTTGAGGAGGAGGATTTGGAGGCGTCGAGCGCCTTTTTACTGATTGCATTAAATCCAAGTCCGGGCGGCAGCATTAAGCCTTTTTGCGAACCACTTATGGTGACATCTACTCCCCACTCATCGTGCTGATACTCGCAGCAAGCGAGAGATGAAATCGTATCTACCATGAATAAACCAGGATGCTGAACGTTATCGATTGCTTCCCTAATTTCTTTCACACGACTAGTCGTTCCACTAGATGTTTCATTGTGAACGACGCATATAGCCTTGATGGATTTTTCTTTGTCTTCGCGCAATCTTTGCTCGACAATTGAAGGTTCGACACCGCTGCGCCAGTCTCCTGGGACCCAGTCGACGACTAATCCTAGTTTCTCTGCCATCTGTTTCCAGAGGGTGGCAAACCATCCTGTTTCAAATGCTAAAATTTTATCACCGGGAGATAAGGTATTAACTAAAGCCGCCTCCCAGGCCCCTGTGCCAGAGGACGGGTAAATTATTATGTGGCTCTGTGTGTTAAAAATAGGTCTAAGCTGATCAAGTATTTCATG